>CAMCKH010000020.1 GCA_945875435.1 uncultured Erysipelotrichaceae bacterium | reverse complement strand
AAACACCTTCAAGTAATGCTAATGAAGAAACACAAACTAATACTGAAACATCTTCACCAAGTGAAGAAACTCAAACTAGTACTGAAGCACCTTCATCAAATGAAGAAGATCAAAACGATAGTCAAGCTACTTCTGAAACTGAAACACCTTCATCAAGTGAAGAAACAACACAACCAAGTGGTGGAAGTGATGTAACACCTAATGAAGGAACCCCAAGTGGTGAAACACCTTCAAGTAATGCTAATGAAGAAACACAAACTAATGAAACTACAAATGAAAACAATGGTGAAACTTGTGGTCTACAACCAAGTGAAGAAACTTGCAATGAAAACCACAAAGACACAAATACATCAGTAGAAGAAAATACTGCTGATGATATAAAAGAATTTGAAATCATCGATGAAAAAGTTAAACCTTTCCTTAGAGTTACAGGAAATACTACCCATAATAAACTTTTTACTGATATACACTCTGCAAAAGTAACTTACGAAATAAAAGACCCTAATAATTTATTTGTAAAAGCTGTCGCAAAACTTTACGTAAATGATGAATTTATCGAAGAAGTAACTATCACAGATAAAGAAAAATTAGAAGCTAGATTTGGTGATTTAAAACCAAATATTGATTATCACATCCGTACCGACGTATTTTATAGAAATGTTGAAAGTGTTGATGAAACATACACCATTTACGATGAAGTGCATGTAGATTTTGAAAAACGTAATTTGGAAATCAAAAATATAGATGAAGTTGAATTATGGCGAGTTAGTAGTGATCGTCATACTCGTAAGCTAACTCTTACACATGCACCTATCGATTTAGATAAATATTATGTTACTTTAAAATCTGATGAACATAAGGATATTAAACTTCCTGTTAAAAATGTAACTATGGTTGAGAAAGAAGGAAAAACTTACTTCCAATTCGAAGCTACATTAATGAATTTAATCAGTAAACAAGAAAATAACTCTAATTATTCTAAAAATATCCGTTTCTATATTCCTAAAGAAACTCAAACCAATAATACTTACTCAAGTTTCAGCAATTTATTAAATGCTATGAAACAAAATCAATTCCAAACCTTCACTCTAACCCAAGATTTAAGTGCTTCTGACACCAATCCAGTTGATGGTTACTACTTAAATACTTTCTTTGGAACTCTTGACGGAAATGGTTATACAATCCATGATTTAAAAGCTCCATTATTTAATAATTTAAAAGGTACTGTTACCAACCTTAATTTATCAGATGTTGAAATTTACCAACCAAATAATGATAGAGTAGGGGCTTTAGCAAAAGAAACAAATCAAAGTGCTAGAGTAGAAAATGTTGCAGCTAACGGAACAATCTTAGCAAATAAAAATATTGGTGGTTTAGTTGGTGAAGCATCTAACACCACTTTAACAAATATTAATTTCAAAGGAACTATTACCAGTATTGAAAAATCACAACAAACTAATGTTGGTGGTATTTCTGGATGGTTAGGAAATAGTACCATTGAAAAAGGTTATGCTGATATCTCTATTGCTGCAGCATCTTCAAATCTTAAATTAGGCGGATTAGTAGGTCAATTAGAAAATAGTAATACTAAAATTATTTCAAGTTATGCTAAAGGAAATATATACTATCCAATAAGCAATAACGCGGAAGTTGGAGGTTTAGTTGGTGCTATTATACAAGGAGAAAACATTAAAATTCAAAACAGCATTACTGCAGTTAATGTTGGGGTAGGAAATAAAGTTTACGGATCAAGCGATAGAGTTGATGAAAGATTTGAAAATATATTCTCAGTATCAAATCAAGCTATAAGCAAAAATAATCAAATCGCTAATGAAATAGATGAAGAAACCGCAAAAACTAAACTAGAGACATTATCAATAGGAACTGTTATCAACAAAAAACAATCAACTATCAATAAACATGATGTAGATTATGCTAATGAAAAATATGCTAAACAAGATCGTTTATTAGCTTATGAAAACATGGAAAAATTATTACCTTTCTTCACTAGAGATGTGATTATTCAATATGGTAACAGATTAAACAACAATGATAATCTTGTTAATAAAAAACTAGTAGATGTTGTTCCTATAAGTAAAGATGACACTCCTTTATTTGATGTTATGGGACTTGAAGAACAAGGAAATAATGTTCGTAAAGTTGATAATCTGAAAAAAGTATTATTACACTTTGAAGATGGAACTACTGAGTATCAACATATCCGAAAGAAAAATAAAGATATTAATAGTGGTGCCGTTGTAGAATATCAATTAATAGACAAAAATATTAGCTATACTCCTGAAGTTTTAATTTCAAATATGCCATATAAATTATTAGTAAGAGAGCTTGCTGATGCATTAAAAACTGTATCTAGCAATGATATCAACAATACTTTAGGAATATCTTCTAATAATAGATCAGAGCTACAATTAGAAGAATCTATAAATAAAATTAAAGAGCATAGCGAAAAACATATTTCTGAATTAATTTCTAACTACGATTTAATTGGATTAGATAGTGATGTTGCACGAAAACAACTAAAAAACTTTGTACTTAATAATAAAACTAAATTATTAATCGGTCTAGCGTATATGGATAAATGGTACAACATCGATTACAACAACACAAATGCTAAAGACTTTATGATGAAAAAAGCTGATTTCTTTGGTAAACAAGTAAATTCACTAGATCAATTAATTAATATTGGTGGACTTGGTGCTGAAATGTTAAGACCAAAAAATAATATCATTGTCGCAGGTCAAATAATTGGTAGAGAAAGTATCGATGGTGATTTATTTAAATATCTTGAAGGTTATCGTAAAGCGTTCTTGCCAAATGTAAGCAATGCCGATTGGTTCAACAACAACACTGCCGCAACCATTATCGAAACATATTCTAGTATTCCTGAAGTTTTAGAAAAACAAAAAACTGCTGCTTACTCTAATCGTTTCTATGATAAATTATCTAACGATTCTTGGAGACATCCTGAAATTGCTTTATTACTATTAAATCTTCCAAAAGAAGAACCTACAATGTTTGTCTTAACAAATATGACTTCAACCGCTATAGGATCTTATGATAAATATAAATCAAAACCTGTTGAAGAATTAGATTTTGAGTTAGATATTATGGCTAATAGAATGGCTAAACATTCTGATTTCTGGTACAACATACTTCCTACAAAACAAAAAATGGATATGTTTAGAAATGTTATAACTTGGGATAGTTTCAGTAATATTAATGGTAGTAAAGCTAAAAAACACTTCTATGATCCTTTGGATTTAAAACTTAATTGTCAATTAGATGCGGGTGCTTGTTCTGATTATACCGACATTTATTTCAAAGGTTTTGAATTAATAGGTGAACAAGGTTCTACCACTTACACTCACGAATTAGTTCACGTAGCAGATAAAACTTATTTATTAGATTACGGTAGACGTAACGGATTAGAACCTGAATCTTATGCTTTAGGTTTCTTACAATCAATAAGACAATCTAACCAAGATACACTAGGAATCAATAGTATTTATGATTTTACTAATGATTTTAAACAAAACCCTCATAAACAATTAACAAATTCTAAACCTGATAGATTTACATCCGCAAGCGATCTACAAACATATATGAGAAATTATTTTGATGTCTTATATACCTTAGATTACTTAGAGGCAGAATCTGTAATAAAATCATCAAACACTCATGCAAAAGCTAATTACTTCAATAAAATGGAAGTTAAAAATGATGGCACCAATGTTACTCAAATAACTCGTGTATCTAATAACAACAAAACCACTATTGATGAATTGATAGATGCAGGATTTGTTTCTAGAAGATCATACGATCCTACAGGAATGTATTCTCAAACATACCAAGAAGTTCAAAACGCATATTTAGTCATCAACGCTTTCAACCCTATTTACGGTTCATTAAATAACGATGGTATACAACGAAATGAATACGAATTTAGAAAGCTAGCCTTTGAGCTTTTAGCAGAATATGGATACGAAAAAGGATTTGTAGCATATTCATCTAATCAATATAAAAATCTTGCAGATAATGAAAATAAAGCTTTTGCAGATAATGAGGTTATTAAACTAATCAGCGATAATCACTACAATACATCAAGTGAATTTAGAAAAGCGATGTTTAATAGACGCAAAGAAAATCTAGATAGATTGCGTGAAATAAATATCCAAAGCACAAATGATGGTGGTTATCATCACGGCAGAAGTCAAACTATAAGCTCTATTCAAGAACTTAGAAATCTAATGGATGAAGCGGTTAGCAAAGATATGATTAGTGGTAAATATAATAGTCAAGAATCTAACACATACAGCAATACTCAATCAGCAGTATATAGCTTGAAAGCAGCTGTATTAAACGGATTCTTAAAAGCTACAAAAGAATTTAGAGAATCTATCTATAAAAACAATAGAAGCTGAAAATAAAAGTGATTAGTTAAAACTAATCACTTTTTTTACTTTACAACTTAAAACCTAAAAGTTTTTCACGATAATATTCATATTGTTTTTGTCTTAATTCTA
>CAMCKH010000019.1 GCA_945875435.1 uncultured Erysipelotrichaceae bacterium | reverse complement strand
TGGCTATCGCAATCACATTCTTCGTGTTGACACTCGCATTCTTCGTGATGGTGATCTATTTCTTCATCTCCACAATCACAAGAAGCATTTAAGTCTATTTTTTCTAATTGTTCAATCAAGTAATTAATAAAATCATTCTTTAATTTATCTATAGGAGTAGATACAATTATTGCCTTACTGTTTAATTTTTCAATAATTTTAATAGCTTTATCAATATTTTGAGAAGAGGCTTTATCGCTTCTACTTAAAACCACAATATCAGCATTTTCAATTTGATCTAAATAAAACTCTTTGAAATTTTTAAGATACATTTCTAATTTATTAATATCCACAACACTGATTAGATTTAATAATTTAAAGTTATTATTACTTTCAAATATTTTTTTAATTTCTGATAATTTCGCAACACCACTAGGTTCAAGAATTAAGGTGTCAATATCGTAATTTAAAATTTCATCTAAAGAATCTTCTAATTTTCCATCTAACGAACAACAGATACAACCGTTATTTATCTCTTTTACTTCAATTTGATTTTTTAAAAGTTGACTATCTATACTTATTTCACCAAATTCATTTTCAATAAGCATCATTTTATCTTTTCTGCTTTGAATTATTTTTTTGATGAAAGTTGTCTTTCCTGCTCCTAAAAATCCAGATACTACTATTACATTAATCATGTTATTTTTCTCCTTTACTATGTAATTTAATTGTATTTTATTTTTTAAATATTTTAAACAAATATGATATATTGAAAGATTTTAATTGAATTATCGCCTGTTCCTTATACTCATCTATAAAGAAATCAATTAAAAATAGAGTTATGAAATGGGTAAGTGAAGTTGCGATCGCAGCTCCAAAAATTTTATATTTTGAAATTAATAAATAATTTAAAATTATATTTATTATTAATCCTATAAAAGTCTTATAGAAACTTTTTTTAGTTATTTTTTTAATAGTCATGTGATTTGTTTGAAGCGATCCATTAGCTTTAAAAAGTACTGAAAAACATAAAATTATATAAATAATAACCGCATCGTTGTATTGACTAGTAAAAACAAAGTGGAAAGTATGTTTTAAAACAAATATAGACGATATGATTATAAATATATACAACTGAGTTATTAAAGTATTGATTTTTAAGAAGTAATCCAAGTATTTTTTCTGATCGTCCTGATACATTTTTAACATTTTAGGGAATATTGAAACTGGAATCGGAGATAAAATGATTAGAATTATAAATGATAGTTGAGAACCTACACTATAAATACCAACTTCTTTATCTCCAAGCATCATTCCTATCATAATTTTATCAGCGTGGGTATATATGAGAAAAGCCACATAGCTAAGCCAAAGATAATAACTTTCTTTAATAATATTTTTTAATAAATTAAAGTCTATTTTATGTTTTTTAGATTTTCCATAGTCTTTATAAAATAGTATTTTAAGAATAATTATTCTAATTATACTAGAAATAATTTTAATGCAAGGAATAATTATAATAGAATAATTTAAAATAATACCGATATATTGTAGGATAGATGAAATAATTTTAACAGTATTACTGACCATCACAACTTTTTTAGATTCTAAAATATACTCATAATAATTTTCAATTCCGGTAGTAGATGTTAAAAAAATGTTATCAACAGCTAATAAGATGAATATTAAATAGGTAAAATTATCTATATTTATAAATAGTTTTGAAATTATAATAAATACGGTTATTAAAATAGATATTGAATATCTAAAAAAAGTTACATTGTAAATAACATCACGAAAGTTATTTTTTTCATAATATTTTTTCACAACCCTTAAATTTATCAATTCAAATAAAATAGCAGAAAATCCTATGAAGGTAACAATATAATTATAATTACCATATTGAGCACTACCATAATGATTTGCGATTTTAACACCGATAAAGAATTGGAGCAGCAACAAAAATAAACTATCGCTAATTAGCCATAAAATATTTTTAATTATTTTATTTATATCGTTTTCTTTTAATTTTTTATTTATTATCGAAATTATATGTTTCATTCAATATCCTCCGATAAATATTTATTTCTTTTAAATATTTTATCCATAGAGTTAAAACTTTTAAAAATTTTATGATGTATTTCTGTTCCGTAAAAATCAATTTCTACATCTTTCCCTAAGTTTAAAGCTGCGGTTGAAAATATTGTGATTGCTTTAGTGAAATTAATACCTAATACTGAAAATAATTCGGCTGGAAAATTTTCTTCTAAAATTAAAATATTTGGAAAATATTTTTGGTAATTGGTTTTTTCACGAGGGTGTTTTTTGATTATTAATTTATTTTCGTCATAATTTTTAATAATTTTAGTATAAATTTCTATTTTTTCAGCTTCGCTTATAATTAAATCTTCTGATAAAGGTTGGGTAAACAAAATGTAAGGATATTTTTGTAATAGTTTAATTTTAGTTAAATCAATATTAAAAATATCCAGTATTTTAACTTTATCTGTTTCATCTTTTTTATCCCATAACTGTTTTAAATTTATAATCTCTACTTTATGTTTAATCTCTTTAGGAATAGTTGTTATTCCGGTGAGGTAAATTTTTTTAGCTTCTTTACCAAAACCAAAAATATCTCTAATTGATCTAAGGACGATGATGTAAATCAATAATTTTTTTAAATTGCATTTTAATGGTTTATGGTAGTTTATAGTTCCATCTTCCAAAACATTAATATCAAAAATAAAAAATGGATAGTTAATTAAAGAATCATTGCCATAAATTTCGATATTATTTTTATTTTTTAACAAAAACAATAGTATTGATATACGATTCAGATAATAGGAGATGGTATTTTTATTTAAACCAAAACCAGATAATTTATTAATTTTTCTAACATCTATATTTTTAGTTATAAAATTATTACTAATTCTATCGTAAAACGAATCTTCTAAGAAAAAAATGTCATTTTCCCATTTGTCAGTTATTAAAAAATAAATAAATAGACTATATTCAGTATTTTCAAAAATAACATTTCTCATCTTATTTACCTATTTTTTGAAGATATTTTTCAATAGATTTAAAATCTAAGTTATAAAGATTCAGATAATAATCTTTATTTTTGATTCTAAATCTGATTATAGAATCATCATATCTATTGATTTTTTCAATTTCTTTTATTTTTTTAAATCTATAAAGATTTCCATATAGAATAATTCCATCATCACTAAATCCGTTAGAAAGATTGCTTAATATAAATCCAGCAATAGAAAATGAAATAAAATTTAAAATAGTAATAGTGCTTGGTTTTTTAATAAAAATAATAATTCCTAAAATCATAAAAAGAATAATAATAAGATTATTTTTATTTTCTATTTTTAAATTTATTTTTCTACTAACTAAATAGTTTTTTATGACATAGCTCCAAAGAACTATATTTAGAATAATTGGAATATTCATAATTTAATTATACAACTTGTGTCAAGAGTGTTATAATAACTTGGTGAAAAAAATAATTTTTGATTTTAACGGAACTCTTTTAAATGATGTTTCACTTGCTTTAGAAGTGAATAATTATTTAATTAAAAAATATTTAAACAAAGAACCGCTAACTTTAATGCAGTATCGTGATATTTTTACTTTCCCTATTAAAACATTTAATGAAAGATTAGGTTTTGATTTTAATGTTTTTGATTTTAAAAAGGTCAGTAATGATTATATTAATTACTATTTAAGTAAGGAAGATGATTTAAAACTGTATGATGGAGTTAAAGATCTTCTTTTAAAAAATATTGAAAAAGGTTATCAAAATATTATCATTAGTGCTTGTGAACAACAAATATTAGTTAATCAATTAAAAAAATTAGAAATTTATGATTATTTTGATGAAGTTTTAGGGATTAGTGATATTTATGCTGAAAGTAAAATGCATTTAGGGAAAGAATTTATCAAGAAACAAGAAAATAAAAATGAAATTATTTTTATTGGAGATACAGTTCATGATTATGAAGTTGCGAAAGAAATGGGAGTTTCTTGTATTTTAATTAGTCAAGGACACCAAAGTAAACAAGTTTTAGAAAGTTGCGGTTGTTTAGTCTTGGATAGTATGTTTGAGGTTGATATTTAGGAGGTAAAATGAAATTAGTAGTAATTTTAATTGAACAAATTTTAATGATGTTTTTTATGATGGGTATAGGATTTATTTTAAGAAGAAAATCTTTTTTCAAAGATGAACACCTTCAAGGTTTATCTAATATGCTTCTTAATTTAATTATGCCTTTTACTTTAATATCGGCTTTTATTAGAGAATTTAATTTAAGCTACGGTTTTAATTTATTGATTACATTAGGTTTATCTTTTGTGGCGAGTTTATTAGCGATTATTATTCCTAAAGCAGTTTTTAAAAAAGAATGTAGCGTAGAGGTTATGAGCGTTGCTTTTTCTAATGTGAGTTTTATGGGAATACCACTTGTTTCAGCACTTTTGGGAAGTGAGTATGTTTTTTATATCGCAGGATATATTGCGATTTTTAATGTTTTTATTTGGACGGCAGGAGTTTATATTGTAACAGGGGATGTTAGTAAAATAACTTTAAAAAAGGTTATTTTCAATCCAAATATTATAGCAATTATAGTAGGTATAATTATTTTTATCAGCCCAGTTAAAGCACCTAATTTTATAAACAAAGCTGTTTATTCTTTAGGCAGCATGTCTACACCTATCTCGATGATTTTGATTGGTAGTTTTTTGGCCGATTCTGATTTAATTAAGATTTTAAAAACATTTAACGCTTGGATGGTGGTAGCTATTAGGTTATTTATGGTTCCAATTGTTACAATGGCTATTTTGTATTTTATTCCTAGTCAATTTAATGATTTGAAATTATTGGTATTGATTGCGGCCGCAACTCCTTCTGCATCTAGTGCTGCGGTTATGAGCAGAGTTTATAATAAAGATTTTGTCTACGCTTCAGGAATTGTTTCGTTGACCACTATTGTGAGTTTTATTTCGATGCCGCTTATAATTTATTTAGGACAATTTTTATTTAAGATGATTTAATTTGTAAAGGAGAATTTATGATTGAAATAGTTGCGAGTGTAGAATCAATATCACAGGCTAAAAAACTTTTAGAAGTTGGAGTTGATTGCTTATATTTTGGAGAAGATACTTTTGGACTTAGATTGCCTTTTTCTTTTGATAGAGAAAGTCAAAAAGAAATTACTGAATTAGCTCATAGCTATGGTAAAAAAGTTGTGGTGGCTTTAAATGCGATTTTTCATAACGAAGGTATTAGTAAAGTTCCTGAATACTTATTATTTTTAAGAAGCATTAAAGTTGATTGTATTACTGTAGGAGACCCTGGAGTAGTTCAAATCATGAAACAAGAAGGGTACTACATTCCTTATAAATATGATACTCAAGTTATTGTAACCAGTAGTAGACAGATTAACTTTTGGGCTAAAAGAGGTGCTGTATCAGCAGTGATTGCTAGAGAAGTTCCGAAGAAAACATTGGAAAAAATAATGAGGGAAGTTACTGTTCCGGTTGAGGTATTGGTGTATGGTGCTACTTGTATTCACCAATCAAAAAGACCATTGCTTCAAAATTATTTTAATTATATTAAAAAAGTAGAATCGGTAGGTAGAGATAAAAATTTCTTTTTATCTGAACCTAATAAACCTGATACTCATTATTCGGTTTATGAAGATGATAATGGAACTCATATTTTTGCGAATAATGATGTTTTACTTGCGAATTACTTGAGTGAATTAAACGAAATGAAAGTTAGTATTTGGAAATTAGAGGGTATTTTTAGTCCTGGTGATAATTTTGTAGAAATCGCAAAATTATTTGTATTAGCTAGAAATGAAATAGAAAATAATACTTGGAATGATGAAAAAGCCTTGATTTTAGAAAATGAAGTCAAAAAACTTCATCCAAAAATTAGAGGTTTAGATACAGGATTTTATTTATTTGATCCAAATATAGTTAAATAGGAGAATTATGCGAAAAATATTAAAAAAACCTGAAGTTTTAGCACCTGCTGGAACACTTGAAAAATTAAAAACAGCAGTAATTTATGGTGCAGATGCTTGTTTTATCGGGGGAGAAGCTTATGGACTTAGATCTCGTGCCGGTAATTTTGGATATGATGAAATTAGAGAAGGGGTTGAATTTGCCCATAACAGAGGTGCTAAGGTTTATGTGGCAGCTAATATGGTTACTCACGAAGGTGATGAAGAAGGGGCTGGAGAATTTTTTAGAACTATTAGAGATATTGGAATTGACGCGGTTATTGTGTCTGATGTGGCATTAATGGATATTTGCGTAAGTGAAGCTCCAGGACTACCAATTCACTTATCTACTCAAGCCTCAGCTGCAAATTATGAAAATTTAAAGTTTTGGAAAGAAGAAGGCTTAGAAAGAGTTGTGCTCGCAAGAGAAGTGTCGATGAAAGAAATTTTGGAAATGAAGGCTAAGGTTGATGTGGAGATTGAAACCTTTATTCACGGTGCAATGTGTATTTCTTATTCTGGAAGATGTGTTTTATCTAATCATATGGCTAATAGAGATGCGAATAGAGGAGGGTGTTGTCAATCTTGTCGTTGGAAGTACGGTTTATACAATTTAGATGAAGATGGTAATAAAAATCATATTACTATCGGAGATAAAGATAAGGAACAAGAGCCTTTTTCAATGAGTTCAGTCGATATGGCGATGATTTATAATATTCCTGATTTAGTAGAGGCTGGAATTGATAGTTTAAAGATAGAAGGTAGAATGAAATCTATTCATTATGTTTCAACTGTATGTAATGTTTATCGTGCTGCGGTAGATGCTTATTGTGATGATCCTGATAATTATGTTGTTAAGCAGGAATGGATAGATGAACTGTGGAAGGCTGCTCAAAGAGAGCTTGCGACAGGATTTTATTATCAAATACCGACTGAAAATGAACAATTATTTGGTATTAGAAGAAAAATTCCAGATTATTCATTTGTGGGTCAGGTTTTAAGTTATGATCCAGAAACTAAAATCGCAACCATCCAACAACGAAATAATTTCAAGAAAGGTGATACTATTGAATTTTATGGACCTGGAATGCGACATTTTGAACAGGTTTTAGTAGAATTTTGGGATAAAGATGATAATGAAATTGATGTTGCAGCAAATGCGATGATGATTTGTAAGGCTAGAGTAAATCAAGAAGTTAAGCCTATGGATATGATTAGGAAGTTAAAATAATGTTTAAGAAATCAGTTACTGTTTTAAGTCATATATTATTTTTATTAGGTTTTTTAAATAATTATTTTAATTGGAATTTATTGAATATTCCAAGTATCATTTTCTTAATTGTAAGTATTTTTATTGGTACTATTTTGCTTTGGGTTTCTGATTCAACAATATATGGATCGCTTCTTTCGTTATTACTTTTGTCTTTTGTGAAAGAATTTAATCTCAGTAAAATTTTTCAATTTTCTTTTGGAAATAATATTTTTGGATTTTTATTCTTTAGTTTTATTGTAACCTATGTTTTTAGCAAAACTAATATTTTAAAAATATTTATTTCAAAAATTTTAAATTTAAAAACTGTTAAAAATAACCCTAATATTTTTATTGTTACATTTTTAGTGTTGGTGTTTGTGGTAACTGCCTTTATTTCGCCAACAGTTAGTTTTATGTTTTTCCTTCCCTTACAAGAAGAAATACTTTATCAATTAAATTTTAAAAAATCAGATAAACTTGCGAGTTATTATGTGATTTCAATGTTTATTACAATTGCGATTTCAACCGCCGCAACTCCTATTAATCATATTTTTGCTTTAAATGCTATGAGTATGTATGAAGGGGTTTTTAAAGTAAGCATTAATCATTTAGATTATATGTCTTTCGCCCTACCAACATCTATCATTATATTTTTATTTTTAGTTATAGTTATTTATTTTAAATTTTCAAAAATTAATTTAAAATCAAACATAGAAATAAATTCTTTAAAAGATTTAAAAATTACCACTAAAGAAAAAATTATCGCATTTATATTTATTTCAATGATTTTAATGTGGATTTTACCTGAGATATTATCTTTAAATTTAAAGATAAATCTTGCCTTACCGCCTTTACTTGCAACAATTTTATTATTGGTGATAAAGGATAAAGGCGATAGTTTGATGGATATTAATGAAGTTATTAGTAAAGCTATTCATTGGCAAAGCATGTTTTTATTAGCTTCAACCTTAGCTTTTTCAAGTGTTTTAGCTAGTGATAATGTTGGATTTATTGCTTTTATAAATGATAATTTAGGATCTTATTTAACCAATTTAGATATTAGAATTATTGTTTTGGTGATTATTTTTTTAACACTATTAACCACAAATCTTACTTCTAATTTAGTAACAGTATCTTTATTTGCGAGTTTTGTTTTAACGATTTTAATTAAAATAAACGGATTAAACATAGCTTTATTAGTATCACTTATTGGTTATTGTGCTTCTTTGGCGTTTTTAACTGCAGGGTCTATGCCTTATGTAAGTATTGCGATTGGTAGTAAGTGGTGTAATAATAAAGATGTTTTAGTTTTTGGAATAGGGTTTTTTATCCTTGCGATTATAGTTGTTTCTATTTTAGCTTATCCTATTGGAATTTGGGTATATGGAGGTAAATATGCTTAGTAAAGTTAGATTACAAATAGATGAAATTGATAGAGAAATTATTTCTTTATTTGAAAAAAGAATGAAAGCTGTAAAAGAAGTTATTGAAATAAAAAATAAATATAATTTAGAAATATTAGATCAAAATAGGGAAAAACAAGTACTAGCTAAAGTTATTTCTTATTTAAGTAATAATGAATTAGAAGAAGATGTAGTTTTACTTTATAAAAGCATAATGGATATTTCTAAAAAATACCAAGCTAGATTATTGATAGATAAAAATAAATAATTAAATTATTTATTAAGGTAATAAAATAAAACATTCTTAATTTTATAAGAATGTTTTTTATTTTTTAATACTTATTTTTCAAATTTAGTGATGCTACAACCAGTGCCGTTTAGATCGTTTAAATCTAAAATATATTTAGAATCTTTGGTAACTAAGAAAGGAATACCTATTCTATTAAATTTTTTAACATCGTCAAAGATAGGTTTATTATCTCTAAGTTTTAAAAATTCTTTTAAGTATTCTAAGTTATCGCTAATATTTCTAGCTTCATATTCTAAATTTTGACTTTCAAGCTCTGCTATAAAATCTTCAGTATCTTGACATAAATGACTGTAATACAATATGTGTTTATTCATACTTCCTCCGTTAATATTTTAACTTAATTTTTATTTTAAAAAAATATTTTTGATTTTAAGTAAATTTTAAGTTAAAGAAATAGAATTTATTTATCAAAGAAAGGAGAGGTTATGGCGAAGAAAACTTTTAAAGCAAAATTTCAAAGGGTAGAAATTAAATATCTTATCACTAAAACAAAATTAAAAGAGTTATTAGTGGATTTGAAAGAATATTTAGAGGAAGATGATTTTCCAACTTCTACTATAGGAAATATATATTACGACACTGATGATTATCTCATGATTAGAGAATCGCTAGAAAAACCATTATATAAAGAAAAACTTAGACTTAGAACCTATCATCAAATAAATAGTGATGATAGTGAAGTGTTTATTGAAATTAAAAAGAAATTTCAAAAAGTTGTCTATAAACGCAGAATATCAGCTTCTTTGTTAGATAGTTATAAATATCTATCATCTATTTCAAACGATATTGAAGAATCTCAAATAAAACAGGAAATCGATTATTTGAAAGAAAGGTATCAAAATCTTTTACCTAAAATGTATATTTATTACGATAGATATTCAATGAAAGATAAATTAAAAGAAGGAGTAAGGATTACTGTTGATCATAATATTTTATATAGAGAATATGATCTTGAATTAAATAAAGGAATATATGGCAACAACTTAATCGATAAAGATATGGTGATTATGGAAATCAAAGTAGAACAAGCTTTTCCGATTTGGCTTAGTGAAATTTTAGCTAAACTTGAACCTCTCATGGCTAAAGCCACGAGATTCTTGGGAACTCCTTTCTACTGAA
>CAMCKH010000018.1 GCA_945875435.1 uncultured Erysipelotrichaceae bacterium | reverse complement strand
ACGGAACAGAAAATGGTAATGTTGTGGAAGGCGAAACAGTGGTAACTTATTACTACACTGAAAAACCTGTAACCCCACCAACACCAACTGACCCTCCAAAACCTACTGAAAAACAAGGTAGCGTTGTAGTTAAATATAAAGTATTATCAAGTGATGGTACAGTTGATCAAACTATAAATATTCCTGATTATGAAGATACTCCATTAACTACAGTTGGAACTCCTTATAACACTGCAGAAAATGAAACAGAAAAACCAAATTCTATTACATTTAATGGCAAGGTTTATGAATATGTAAGAGTTGACGGAACAGAAAATGGTAATGTTGTGGAAGGCGAAACAGTGGTAACTTATTACTACACTGAAAAACCTGTAACCCCACCAACACCAACTGACCCTCCAAAACCTCAAACTCCAACCCCTAATGCACCAACACCACCTACACCTTCAAGACCTACATTACCTCATACAGGTATTGATAACTCTACAACTGGTTTAGGTATAGCTGCAATAGTAACTGGAATACTTACTTTATTCAAAAACAAAAAGAAAGATGAGGAATAATAAAAAATATAGACGAGTTTAACTCGTCTATATTTGTTTATAAAAGAAAAGCTATACTTTGTAGTATAGCTTTATTTGTGATAAACGCATTCTCCTTTAACATAGGTGGCTTCAACGCTATAATCATCATTTAAAACAGTAATACTTGCTTTATAATTAGCTTTAATGAAACCATATTCATTATCTATGCGTAAATATTTTGCTGGATTAGTTGAAGCTGATTTAATAGCATATTCCCAATTTAAACCAACTTTTTCAATAATGTTTTTAATACCAATATTTGATTGTAAAGTACTACCAGCTAAAGAGTTGGTAGGTGAATCTAATAGATAGGCACTTCCATTTTCTTTTATTTGAATTGGATGATTACCAAACATAAATTTAGAACCTATAGGCATACCCTTACCAATAATAGCATCGGTGATTAAAATAGAATGATCTTCACCTTTAGCTAACATAAATAATTTTACAGCATCATAAGAAGCGTGATTACCATCTACTATAATTTCACTATAAGTATCTCTAGTTAAAAGCGAAGCACCAACAACATTTAACTCACGATGATTAAATCTACTCATACCATTATAAGTGTGAGTGAATCCTCTTGCTCCATTTCCTATCGCAATCAATGAATCTTCATAACTAGCACCGGTATGACCTTGAGATACACATACACCATTTTCGGCTAAGTAATGTGTTAATTCATAGTTAGGGTCGTGTTCGCAAGCCATAGTGATTACTTTAATCAATCCATCAGCTGCATCTTGGAATCTTTTGAATTGTTCAACAGATGGTGGAACAATACACTCAGGAGGTTGAGCTCCTTTAAATTCAAAATCTAAGTAAGGACCTTCAAAATGAATCCCTAAAATTTCACTACCTTTTGCTTGATTTTTATAAACTTTCGCAACATTTTTTAAAGCTCTAGTAAGAACCTCTTCAGTTTGGGTAATGGTTGTTGGTAAAAAACCAGTAACACCTTCTGCAGCAAGACCTACTTGAAGTTTTCTCATATCTTCTTCAGTAGCATCGTTAGTATCTATCCCAAAACCACCATGAATATGAATATCAATAATTCCAGGAATTATTTTTCTTTCCCCATAATCTTTATCCACATTTTTACTGTTGTATTTATGAATTGCAGCAATTTTTTCTTTTTCAATTTCAATTTGGCAAGGCATAAATTTATTGCCTATCCATACATTTTTACTTTGTATAATCATATTATCTCCTAAAATAATTCTTTTTGATTAGTAGCGTATAAGTATTCATCAATTGTATTAATAACTCTATCGATTACTAAACTTTCAGGTTTGTTTTCTAAAATTCCTTCTCTGACTTTAGTGTATTGAATTGGCATAAATTGACTTAATAAGTTTAAAGGAAGACCATTTTTAAAATTTTCAAATAGAATATTTATAGCTTCTTTAACCTTTGTATCAACCATGTAGTATCTAGATCTATCAGAGAATGAGAATTTTCTTTTTAAAGCAATTTCATTTTCATTTCCGTGATAATGTTTTGCCCAATATTTATTATCAGCAAGCATAGCTTCATCTAATATTTCAATTAAATTAGATAATTTAACATCGGTATTTTTATAGTATTCTTTTTCAGCATAAGCTAAAGCGAATAAGCCTTCTCTAGCAGCAAAACTAAGACCAGGACCTACTTTTAAGATATTTACACTATCTTCTACCAATTCTTTTAATTTTAATTTAGTTTGATAATCGGTAGAATGTCCTTCAAAAATAATATTTGGATATTTTTTAATTTCAGCAACCAATTCACTAGCCTTTGCTCTATCATATTCTGTGCAACCACTATCTTTTTCTTCTACACCCGGTTGAACTACCATTGCGATAACTCTTTTGAAGGCTTCGTTTAAACCAGCATTTTCAAATGCTTTTTTAAATGTTTCGTAAGTTGCTTTAAAATCTTCAACCTTTGTAACACTAACGCCTTCATCAACTGCCGCAGTGCTTCCTCCAGGTATTGGAACTTCGCTACCTACAACATAAACTGGTGCAGGAGCATTTTCATCTATTTTTAATAAATCTTGATATGCCTTTTCAGCTACAATCGCAAGTTCAACCCCTCTTTTTGCAATAATTTCATCACTAAGTCTAACATTAGGATCATCACTATTAACTTTCATTGAAGTATCTAAGTGAATTTTTGAAAAACCAGCATATACATAATCGTATATTAGAGTTTTCGCAAGATCCATAGCTTTTTCTTCATCGTATTTAGCGAATGTTAAAGGACCTAAATGATCCCCTCCTAAAAATAATTTAGTAGTATCAAAACCAATATCTTGTGCGAGTTTAAATACATAATTTTTGAAATCTTTTGGGGTCATCCCTGAATAACCACCAAATTGGTCTACTTGGTTAGCAGTACTTTCAATTAATAAACAGCTATTATCTTTTTTAGCACGAAGCAAAGCTGCTTTTAATACAAAAGGATTTGAGCTACAACAAGAATAAATTCCTATAGCTTTACCTTCTTTTTGAACTGAAACAAGTTTTAATAATGGATTATATTTCATAAAAGCCCTCCCATATGTTAAAATTATATCATAAAAGAGGTGGGTATGGATTTAAAATATGTATTGATTTCAGTTGTTTTTGCAGGAATTATAACTGCGATTTTCTATATGCTTAAAAAAGCAGTGATTGTAAAATTAAGTTCTTTACTATTAGAAAAGAAATATAAAGAGTTTAATATTTTTCTTAATTCTAAGTTTGTAAAGTTTTTTATTTCTAAAATAGATATAATTAATTATCAATTAAGTTCATCTTTTTTAAGAAATGATGTTAAAGAAATAGAAAAAACTTTTACAGAAATTGAAAAATTAAGTATTCCTGATAGTATTTTAGATAAATTGAATATGCAGGCGTTTAATTATTATGTGAGCATTAAAAATGAAAATAAAGTAAGTTATTATTTAGAAAAAATCAATAAATCTAAAAATAATCAATTAAAACAAGAAGCTAATATTGTTTATGATGTTTATATTGTTAAGGGTAGTAAATATCTTGATTTTTTACTTGATAGAATTAATATGCAAGAAGAAATTTATAATGGTGCAGATGAATATTTAATTTCGCTTATTTATGAAAATATGAATGATTTAGAAAATGCTAAAAAATATTTTGACCTTGCGAGTAAGCATATGCAACTTTTAGATGAAAATCTTAAAAATAAGAAAAAAAGATAATATTAAAACACGCTTATAGCGTGTTTTGTTTTAGTTTTCTGTTTGACGGTATTTTTGAATTCTAGAACCTATTAGTTTATAGATGATGTAGAAAATTAAAATTTCTAAAGGTAATAGTAATAAATTTTTAGTTAAGTTTTTAGTAGCGTAGTATAAATAACCCTTAGATGCAGCAACCACAAATGTTGTCCATAAAGGGTTTAACAAGCCATTTACCAAGATGTTTACACTAGCTTTTGCCATAATAATTCTTTTTAAATTAACTTTAGGATAAAGAAAGAAAGAATACAGGAAACAAGCTAACATTTCACTAATTAAATAACCCACAAAATAAGAACCGCTATTTGCGAGTATAACTCCTAAAGTATCGCTCATAAAAGCATAGATAAGCATTATTTTACTTGGGTAAAGACAAGCTAAGATCATTTTTACAATAAAATTTGCGTATATTCTAAGATTTTCACCTACCACGATGTATTGACTTTTTAAAAAGATATCTAGTGCTAAGAAAATCGCAATCAAAGTAATATCAACAATTCTGAACATATTTTTTTTATTTATCATATTATATTTCCTTTCTTTTTGATTTATTAATAATTATATCACAAATGGAGCTATATTTATAAATCAACTTTGGTAAATTTATGAAAATATTTTCAAAAAAAAATAAATTCATTGAAACAGCATTTTTGTCTAGTGATATAATTTTACTTGTTTGGGGGGAATAATGGAAAGATTATTAGGAACTGTTGTGTATGGACTTAGAGGTCCTATTATAAATAAGGGAGATGATGTTGTAAAAATCGCAACTGAAGTTATCAAAAATTGTATTGATCAAAATAAATTTAAAGCGGAAGATAAAGATGTTTTTGCATTGACCGAATCTATTGTCGCAAGAGCTCAAGGAAATTATGTGAGCGTTGATGATATTAGAGATGATTTAATTTTAAAATTTGGAAATAAGATTGATAATTTAGGATTGGTATTTCCGATTTTAAGTCGTAATAGATTTTCAATGATTTTAAAAGGGTTTGCGAAAGCTGCCAAAAAAGTTACAATTCAATTTTCATTCCCTAGCGATGAAGTTGGAAATCATTTGATTAGCGTTGAAGAAATTGAAAAGCACAAAATCAACCCTTATACAGATAAATTTAATTTAGCTGAATGGGAAGGTATTTTCGGAAAACAAAAACATATTTTTACAGGTATTAATTATATAGAATTTTATCGTGAAATAGTGGAAAAAGAAGGTGCAGAATTTGAAGCTGTTTTCAGTAATTCTCCTTTAGATATTTTAAATTACACCAACAAAGTCATTTTATGCGATATTCATACTCGTTATATCAATTTAAAAAAATTTAATGATAAAGAGGCTACAGTTTTAACTCTAGATAAAATATGTAATCAACCAACTGAAAAGTGTGGTTATAATGTAAAATATGGATTATTAGGATCAAATAAAGCTAATGAAGATAGTTTAAAATTATTTCCAAAACCTTGTGATGATATTGTGTTTGGTATTCAAAAAAACATTAAAAATATTACAGGTAAAACTATTGAGGTTATGGTTTATGGAGATGGTGCTTTTAAAGATCCTGTGGGTAAGATTTGGGAACTAGCAGATCCTGTGGTAAGTCCTGCTTATACCAGTGGGTTAGAAGGAACTCCTAATGAACTAAAATTAAAATATCTTGCGGATAATGATTTTAAAAATTTAAGTAATCAAAAACAAAAAGAAGCAATAACTCAAGCAATTAAAGAAAAAGCTAGTAATTTGGTAGGTAAAATGGAAACCGAAGGAACAACCCCTAGAAAACTTACTGACTTAATTGGTTCTCTTTGCGATTTAACTAGCGGTTCTGGGGATAAAGGAACACCATTTATTTATATTAAAGGTTATTTTGATAATTATGCGGATTAATAAAAAATGCTTTAAAGCATTTTTTATTTTTAAGGAATAATAAAATATTTTGATAATAATAAAATGAAAGGAGAATTAAATGAATAACAAATAACTGATAATCATATTTAGATTTAGTGATAGATTTTAACATAAAAAGCCCTTATAGCAGGCTAGGAGCTAGCTAAAATTATACGCTGCCTTATGTAAAATATAGTGTGGAGAACTTGAAGCACCTTAATTTTAGCTTTGCATGTAGTTTGCATAACATTAAACAGCATATCATTATTGAAGAAGTGAAAATCAAAGAATAGACATAAATATTTATTACAATATCATATTATTTTTGTATGTAAATATAGAAAAAAATTGTTGGTATCAAAGCAAATATCGATGATATAAAGCAGTTTTCTTATGAGATATGCAATAAACATAACATCATTATAAAATATATGGAAACAGATAAAGACCATATACACTATATGATAGAAACAGAACCTACAATATCCATAAGTAAAGTAGTTAATCTGATTAAGAGTTACACGACATACCATATATAGAAAATCAAGGGTAGAAAGGTAAGTGAGCTAAATGTTGAAAGCATATAAGTATAGAATTTATCCAAACAAAGAACAAGAATTGCAACTAGCAAAAACATTTGGCTGTTGTCGTTTTGTATATAATCAAACCCTTGCATATAGAAAAACAGCTTACGAAAAAGAAAAAAAGTCTATTAGTAAAACAGATTGTAATAATTATTGCAATAGAGAACTGAAAAAAGAGTATCAATGGCTAAAAGAAGTAGATAAGTTTGCTTTAACAAATGCAATTTATAATATGGATAGTGCTTATCAAAAGTTTTTCAAAGAGAATGCAAGTTACCCTAAGTTTAAGAGTAAGTACGATAATCATAAATCTTACACAACTAATTTCACAAATGGAAATATAGCTTTAGATTTTTGTAATGAAAAAATTAAATTGCCAAAATTAAAAGAAATAAAAGCAAAAATCCACAGAAACTTTACAGGTCAAATAAAATCAGCGACTGTATCGCAAGTGCCGAGTGGAAAATATTATGTATCAATTTTAGTAGAAACAGAATATATAAAAAAACCTGATGTAACCAGTAAAGTAGGTTTAGATTTAGGAATAAAAGATTTATATATCACATCAGATGGCAAGAAATACGAAAATCCAAAAGTAATAAAAAAATATGAGAGAAAACTTATAAAATTACAAAGACAGCTTTCACATAAAGAAAAAGGAAGCAATAACTATCAGAAAAAAAGAAAGCAACTAGCATTATGCCATGAGAAAATAGCAAATACCAGAAAAGATTATCTACACAAGATTTCAAGCGAAATTATAAACGAAAACCAAGTGATAGTTTCAGAAAACTTACAGATAAAAAATATGGTAAAAAATCACAATTTAGCAAAATCTATAACCGATGTTTCATGGTATGAGCTTACAAGACAACTAGAGTATAAAGCGAAGTGGAACGGCAGAATATATGTTAAGATAGATAGTTTTTATGCAAGCAGTCAGTTATGTTCTAGTTGTGGTTATCAAAATAAGGAAACAAAAGATTTGTCCGTAAGGCAATGGAAATGTCCAAAATGCAAGGAAATACATGATAGAGATATCAATGCTGCAAAGAACATATTAACACAAGGACTAAAGCAAATAGCATAAAAAATATATAGGGCAGGGACTGCCCAAATTAACGCCTGTGAAGATAGTAGGTTACGAGGTCTAAGAAGCAGGAAGCCCATTGGCTTTAGACAATGGGTAGTTCACAAAACTGTTTATTTAAAATATAATATATTTAGAAAAGAGCTAGCACATTCGTACGGGTGTTCCCTTTTGGTATTAGGGGGTCAGAAATACTAATTGCCTCGTGTTCATACGATAGCGTTTTTATGGATTTTCGTTAGACTATAGGTTAGGGGAGCGAATATGCTAAAAACTGAAAAATCCGTCATTAAGTCCTTTTTAAAGGACTTTTTATATTTTAAAAGGAGAATATTTTAATAAAAAAATACTATATTCAAGAAATCTTGCAAAAATTTAAAAAATACGATAATTCAATTTTTTCTATATCAACTCAAAATCAATATATTGATTTTTATTTCAAAACAACTCAAATTCCTCATCTTTTAGGATTACGTTATATGGAGATTATAAGAAATAATAAGAAGAGTATGAATTTTTGAGGTGCCAAAATGTCACCTCAAAAAAAGAAAGTGGTTCAGGTGGTAGAAGAATGATTGATAGTGATTTAGCTGCATTGTATAAGGTTACTACTGGTAATTTAAATAAAGCTATGAAAAGAAATATTTCTAGGTTTCCAGAAAGTTTTTGTTTTCAATTAACAGAAGATGAATATAAAAACTTGAGATTCCAAAATGGAACCTCAAGTTTAAGTAACTATGGTGGCAGAAGATATATGCCGTATGTATTCACAGAACAAGGAATCGCAATGCTTTCAGCTGTATTAAAAAGTGATATAGCAGTTCACCAGATTTCCTGAATCTTTTAGATTTCGATTAAATGAAGAAGAATTTAAAAACTTGAGGTCACAATTTGCAACCTCAAATTCAAATAAACATGGTGGCAGAAGATATATGCCATATGTATTCACAGAACAAGGAATCGCAATGCTTTCAGCTATATTAAAAAGTGATATAGCAGTTGAAGTAAGCATAAAAATTATGAATAGTTTTGTGGAAATGAGAAAGTTTTTATTATCCAATCAAGAGCTGTTTTCAAGATTAGATCGAGTGGAATTAAAGCAACTTGACACAGATAAAAAACTAGAAGAAATATTCAATTATATTGCAACTAATACAGAAGTAAAACAAAAAATATTTTTTAATGGTCAAATATATGATGCATTTAGTTTTATTGTTGAAATTATCCAAAAAGCAAGTAAGGAAATTATTTTAATTGATAATTATGTAGATATTAATACTTTGAATATTCTATCTAAGAAAAATAACAAGGTAAATATTAATATTTATACTTCAGGTAAAGGAAATTTAACCTTAAAGGATATCAATAAATTTAATGCACAATATCCGACATTAAATGTAAAAATAAATGAAGATTTTCACGATAGATTTTTAATATTAGATAACATTGAAGTTTATCACATAGGAGCATCTATAAAAGATGCAGGAAAGAAAAGTTTTGGTATCACTAAGATAGAGGATAAATATTTAATAGAAAGTTTGTTAAAAAAATTAAATTAAAACAATATATAGAAAATCAAGGATAAAAGGTAGGTAAGCTAAATGTTAAAAGCATATAAGTATAGAATTTATCTTTGGAATAGCATATAGTATATGATAAAATGACAATGAGGTTATATTTATGTCAAAGGTCTATAATATTTTTGAAATAATTAAGAATGAAAAAGTTGAGTGGAAAAAACTTGGAGAGGTTTGTGAAATTAAAAGAGGACAGGCTATTACAAAGAAAGATATTATTGATGGGAAAATACCTGTGATTGCAGGGTGACAAAAGCCTGCTTATTATCATGGAATTAGTAATAGGAATGGAATAACTATTGCCGTTGCGGGTAGCGGAGCTTATGCGGGTTTTGTGAGCTATTGGGAAGAACCGATTTTTTTGAGCGATGCATTTTCAGTCGAACCAAATGAATGTCTAAATAAGCGTTATTTATATCATTGGCTTTTAAGTGTTCAGCATAAAATTTTTGAATTAAAACAAGGTAGTGGAATTCCGCATGTATATGGTAAAGATTTAGGACGATTCCAAATTCCCATCCCCTCATTAGAAACCCAACAAAAAATAGTAGAAATACTGGACAAATTCACAAATTATGTTACCGAATTAAAGGTTGAATTACAACAACGCACTAAACAATATGAATATAATAGAAATTTATTATTAAGTGAAGAATATTTGAATAAATTGTCTGAAAAAATTTTTATGCAATCTAATAATATTGTAAAAAAATTTAAACTAATTGAAATTGTTGAATTAAATAGAGGAAAAAGAGTTGTAAAAAGTGAATTAGCTGAAAATGCTAAATATCCTGTATTTCAGAATAGCTTAACACCTTTAGGATATTATGACTATAAAAATTTTGAGGGTGGGAAAACATGCATTATAACAGCTGGTGCAGCTGGAGAAATCTTTTATCAAGATAAAGATTTTTGGGCAGCTGATGATGTTTTTGTGTTAACAACAAATAATATTTTAAATAAGTATTTATATTATTTTCTTTTAAACAAACAGTGTTTATTAAAATCTAAAGTTAGAAAAGCAAGTATTCCAAGATTATCAAGAGATGATATTGAAAAAATAGAAATTTCACTCCCCCCAATACATATCCAAAACAAAGTTGTACAAATCCTAGATAAATTTCAATCTT
>CAMCKH010000017.1 GCA_945875435.1 uncultured Erysipelotrichaceae bacterium | reverse complement strand
CCCAACAGATCCAAATCCTAACACTCCAACCAACCCTGATCCTAGTGTTCCAACTCCACCAGCACCAGTTGAAAAACGCTCAACCGTAACTGTTAAATATGAAAATGAACAAGGTCAAAGCATAGCTTCTGATTATATTGATACAGATAATGTAGTAATTCAAAATCCAAATCAAAGATATAACGCTAACGGAACAAAACCAAACAGCACCGACCCTGAAAAACCATTAACACTTACTGGAACTGATGGTAAAGAATATGAATTCAAAGAAGTTAAAGTTGGAGATAATCTTTCAGCAGAAGAAGGAGAATTAACAGAAGGAAATATTACTGTTGTTTATGTGTATCGTGAGAAACAAACAACTCCACCAAACACCCCAACAGATCCAAATCCTAACACTCCAACCAACCCTGATCCTAGTGTTCCAACTAATCCAGGTAATCCAACTCCACCTCAACCTAATAAACCTACTCCTCCAAAACCTCAAACTCCAACCCCTAATGCACCAACACCACCTACACCTTCAAGACCTACATTACCTCATACAGGTATTGATAACTCTACAACTGGTTTAGGTATAGCTGCAATAGTAACTGGAATACTTACTTTATTCAAAAACAAAAAGAAAGATGAGGAATAATAAAAAATATAGACGAGTTTAACTCGTCTATATTTGTTTTAATTAGTTATTAAGTTTAATTTATTTGTTGTAGTATTCTTCTACTTTATTCCAATCAATTACTTCAAAAATATTTACTAAATAATCTTTTCTAAGATTTTTATATTTTAGATAATATCCGTGTTCCCAAACATCAATCCCTAGTATAGGTGATAAACCTAGTTCTAAAGGTGTATCTTGATTAGCTGTTTTGATAACTTTTAGATTTTTATTTTCATCTTTCACAAGCCAAGCCCAACCTGAACCAAATTGACTAAGCCCAGCATTGATTAATTCATTTTTTAAATTTTCAAATGAACCAAAATCTTTGTTTATCTGATTTAATAAATCATTACTTGGATTTTTACTTGGATTAGGACTTAAAATATCAAAGAATAGGTTGTGATTATAATAACCACCCCCATTATTTCTAATTGTAGCTTGAACTTCTTTAGGTAATTTATCTAAATTTGTTAATAAATCTTCAATACTTCTATTTTGAAGCTGATTGTTATTTACAATCGCATTGATCAAATTGTCGGTATAAGTTTTGTGATGTTTAGAATAATGAGTTTCCATTGTTAAGGCATCAATATATGGCTCTAAAGCATCAAAACTGTATTTTAATTCTAATTGTTTCATTTTAATCTCCTTTAATTGCATTAAAATTTTAACAATTTTTTTAATTTTATTCAAAACATTTGCTAGTAATGTTGTTTTCAAAATATAAACTATATTGACTTAAAAAAATAAGGTATGTATAATATAATTATTAAGGTATACTTTAAAAAGGAGGAATAATGAAAAAGATACTAATATTATTATTGACAACTTTATTAATAGTAGGTTGTGGATATAAAAAAGAAGAAAATAAAGAAAATGTTGCAGAAACAACTAATTTAAAAGTAACAGTTACTACTAGTTTTTTAGAGGATATAGTAAATACTTTAGTTACTGATAAAGTAGAGGTAGAATTAGTGATTCCTGCAGGAGAAGACCCTCACACATACGAGGCTAAACCTGAAGATTTAAATAAAATTAAAAATGCTGATGTAGTATTTTACCACGGTTTACATTTTGAAGGAAAAATGGTTGAATATTTAGAAAGTCTTAATGGAATTGATGTTTCTAAAGATTTTGATAAAAGTAAATTACTTAGTTTAGAAGAAGATGGCGAAAATGTAATTGACCCACATTTTTGGTTTGATATTGATTTGTATAAGGTCGCAGTGAGCACCATCGCAAATACATTAATTGAAAAATTACCAGAACAAAAAGATGTGATAAACACCAATCTTAAAACATATCATAGTAAATTAGATGAGTTAAAAGAGTACGGAATTAAAACAATAGGACAAATACCTAAAGAAAATCGTTATTTAGTAACACCTCACGATGCTTTCGGTTATTTTTCAAGAACATTTGATATTGAAGTATTTGCTCCGCAAGGAGTAAGTACAGATTCTGAAGTTGCAACTAGTGATTTAATGGCAACAGTTGATTTTATAGTTAAAAATAAAGTTAAAGCAATTTTTGCAGAATCAACAACCGATCCTGCCAGAATGGAAAAATTAAAAGAATCAGCTTTAAGTCAAGGTTTTGAAGTTAAAGTTGTTTCAGGAGAAGGTAAAGAACTTTACAGTGATTCTTTAGCTCCAAAAGGACATTTTGGCGATAATTATTTAGATATGTTAAAATTTAATATAGATTTAATTGCTGAAAATTTAAAATAGGAGAATTTGATGAGAGCTATTCATATAGAAGATTTAACCGTAGCGTACGAAGAAAATCCAGTTTTATGGGATATTGATTTAGATATTTATAAAGGTAATATAACTGCCATTGTAGGTCCTAATGGAGCTGGTAAATCAACTCTTTTAAAAGCTATTTTAGATTTTGTAAAGCCACTTTCTGGCAGAATTTCTATATTTGATAGCTCTCTTAAAAAGAATTTAGATAAAATAGCCTATGTTCCTCAAAGATCAAATGTGAATTGGGATTTTCCAATCAAGGTATTTGATGTGGTGCTTATGGGAAGATATAAAGAAATTGGTTGGTTTAAAAAACCAAGCAAGATAGATAAAGATATCGCCTTTAATGCTTTAAAGGAAATGGGTTTAGAAAAATACATAGATAGACAAATTAATGAATTATCAGGCGGTCAGAAACAAAGAGTGTTTATTGCAAGGGCTCTTTGCCAAAATGCCGAATTATTGATTATGGATGAGCCTTTAGCTGGAGTAGATCAGTATAGCGAAAAAATAATTATGAATAAGATGAAGGAACTACAAAAACAAGGCAAAACTATTGTGTGTGTTCACCACGATTTAAATACCTTAAAAGATTATTTTGATAGAGTAGTTTTAATTAATCGTTATTTAGTAGCACACGATACCACAGAAAATATTTTAAATTCAAATCATCTAACAAAAGCATATCAAGAGGTAGGTTTTGATGAAACTGCTGCTTAGTTATGATTTTTTAGTAGTTGCGATCGCAACAATGATTTTAGCAGGAAGTAGTGCTATCATAGGGTGTTTTAGTGTCTATAAAGGTCAAAGTTTAATCGGAGATAGTATTGGACACTCTGCATATCCTGGGATTGTTTTAGCATATATGATTACTTTTAGTAGAGATCCTTTTTATTTGATGATAGGTGCTTTTATTTTTGGAATCATTGCCTATGCTGTAATTCAATTTATTTCAAATAACTCTAAAATAGATTTAGACGCTTCGCTTGCGATAGTTTTAACTGGTTTTTTTGGTTTAGGAATAATGCTTAAAACATATGTCCAAGGAAATAGTATTTATGAAGGTGCTGTACAATCAGGTTTAAAAACCTATATTTTTGGCTCTGCTTCTTATATTATGAAAAGTGATATCTATATTATTTCTATTTTAAGTATTTTTGTTTTAAGTTTATGTTTACTTTTTTATAAAGAATTAGTGTTAAATATTTTTGATAGAGAATTTGCTAAAAGTATAGGTATAAATAATATTTTAATTGACATTGTACTACTTTTAATGATGATAGTAATGATTTCAGTGGGTTTAAAAATGGTAGGTGCTATTTTAATTTCATCTTTTTTAGTTATTCCTTGTATCTTTGCGAATCAATTTAGTAAAAATATTAAAAATGTTTTATTTATAGCATTTTTAATGGCTATTTTTAGTTCTTTTATGGGTGTTTATTTAAGTGTCGTGATTAAAGGTTTTTCTACCGGTCCCTCAATTGTAGTAGTGATGAGTTTCTTAACATTATTGTCATTTATTTTTAAAAAATTAAGAGGTAAAAATGTTTGAAGTTTTATTAGTATTAGTAACTTGTTCAATGGCTTGTGGGATTTTAGGTCCTTTCATTACTTTAAGAAAATTATCAATGATAACAGACGCTTTATCTCATTCAGTGCTTTTAGGAATTGCGGTAGCTTTTATATTTGTTAAAGACTTAAATTCTGTATTGTTGCTTATAGGGGCTGCTTGTTTTGGGGTTTTAACCGTAGTTTTTAGTGAATTTTTAAGCAATTATAAATTAGTTAAAAAAGACGATGCTTTAGGTTTAGTTTTTCCACTATTTTTTTCAATCGCAATAATTATAATCACTAAATATTTTAAAAATGTACACCTTGATATAGATATGGTTTTAATGGGCAACCCTTTATTTGCACCGTTTATGAGAGTTTTTAATCTACCAAAATCTTTAGTGATAATGGCAACATTATTTTTAATAAATCTTAGTTTTGTTTTAATTTTTTATAAAATTTTAAAAGTTTCTACTTTTGACGAAGAATTTTCAAAGATACAAGGAATAAACTATCAATTAATTTTTTATATTTTAATAATTTTAACCTCAATAACTTCTGTGGCAGCATTTGACAGTGTAGGGGCAATTTTAGTAATTTCGTTTTTTATTTCACCAAGTGCCAGTGCTTATCTTTTAACCAAAGATTTAAAATACACCATTATTTTAACTTTAATTATAGGTGCGATTAATACTATTATTGGAACTTTCATTGCTTATAAATACAACATCTCAATTTCTGGCACTATTAGTTTTATTTCAATGATTAATGTACTTATAGCAATACTTTTTAATAAGAAGGGTTTAATATTTAAGATAATTCAAAAACAAAAAAATAAAAAACAATTTTCTTTAGATTTAATTTTAATTCATATTTATAGACACAAAGAAGATCCAAATGAACTTGGAATTTCAACCATTAAAAACCATCTAAACTGGTCTAAAAACAAGAGTGATTTATTTTTAATTGAATTATTAACAAAAAATATGATATATATAGATAAAAAGACAAGTATTTATCAACTAAGTGAATTAGGGAAAGAAAGGATTAAGGAGTTATTAAAGTTATGACAAACAATCGTGAAGATTATCTAAAAATTATTTATAAATTAAGTCAAAAAAATAAAGTCGTAAACAGCAGTAATATCGCAAAAGCATTAAATGTAACTCCTACCTCTAGCTCCGAAATGCTTAAAAAACTTAGAAATGAAGGTTTAGTTAATCAAGATAAAAATATAACTTTAACTGATAAGGGGTTGGAGATGACCCAAGATATTTTAACTAAACATAGATTGTGGGAAACTTTTTTAATCCAATATCTAGGTTTTTCTTGGTCAGAAGTTGATGAACAGGCTGAACTTTTAGAACACGCTACCAGTGATAAATTAAAAGAAAGATTAAATGAATTTTTAAATTTTCCTAAACATTGTCCTCACGGATCTATCATTTTTGAAAATACTAAAAACGAGATAGATACTACTAAAACTGCTTTAGACTTAGAGGTTGGGGATAGTGCTAAGTTAATTAAAGTATCTCAAGACAAGGATCTTCTTTTATATTTAGATTCAATAAATCTAAAATTAAATGATGATTTTGTTGTGGTTAATAAAAATAATTTTGATGGTAGTCTATCTATTAAAGTTAATGGCGAAATTAAAGAATTATCTTTTAAGGCATTAAAAGAACTTGTGATTTTAACTTGATAAAAACTAAAATATATATTAATATATATGTGTTAACCGTATAATCTTCCTGATATGGTGGAGGAGTTTCTACACTGGATCCGTAAAGTCCAGTACTACAAGAAGAGTCATATCTTCTTTTAACTTTTTTTTATTTTTGAAGAATAAACGGTTGCAGAAAGGGGTCTATTATGGACAAGTTTTTTAAGTTTGATGAAAACCGTACTAACTTCAAAACAGAAGTAATTGCGGGAATCACAACATTCTTCGCTATGGCATATATAATTGCTGTTAATCCGAGTATTTTATCTCAATCTGGTATGGAATGGGGAGCTGTATTTATTGCTACTATAATTTCAAGTGTAATTGGTACCTTGGTTATGGGTCTTTTCGCAAATGTACCTTATGCTCAAGCTCCAGGTATGGGTTTAAATGCTTTTTTTGTTTACACAGTTTGTTTTGGTTTGAAATTCACTTGGCAACAAGCGTTATCGATGGTATTTATTTGTGGTTTAGTAAATGTTTTGATTACTGTTACCAATATTAGAAAACATATTATTAAAGCTATACCTTCAAGTCTTCAAAGTGCAATAGGTGGTGGTATTGGTATTTTCCTTGCTTACATCGCTTTATTAAATGTAGGGGCTATTAATTTTGAAGCTGGTGTTCCAAGTTTAAGTAATTTAAATAATCCTACAATTTTACTATTCTTATTTGGGTTATTTGTTACAGTTATTTTATTAATTAAAAAGGTAAAAGGAGCTATCTTTATTGGTATAGTTTTAACTACTTTAGCTGGTATTCCTTTTGGACTCACAACTTTTGGTGAAAACAGCGTTTCTTTTACTCAAGCATTAAATTCACTTTCAACAACTTTCTTGGTTATTTTTAAACCAGAAGGAATTGTTTCTTTATTTAATGATTTATCTAAGTTACCTTTAGTTTTAATTACTATTTTCTCATTTAGTTTAAGTGATACTTTTGATACCATTGGTACTTTTATTGGAACTGGTAGAAGAAGTGGTATCTTCTCTAAAGAAGATGAAGATGCAGCATTAAATTCTGCAGGAATTAGAACTAAAATGGATAAGGCACTTTGTGCTGATGCGATCGCAACCTCAATAGGTGCTATTATTGGTACTTCTAACACCACGACTTATATTGAAAGTGCTGCTGGTATTGGAGAAGGTGGAAGAACTGGGCTTACCTCTGTGGTAGTTGCGATACTATTTGTTTTTAGTGCTTTCTTTTCAAATATTGTGAGTGCTATTCCAGCAGCTGCAACTGCACCTGCTTTAATAGTTGTGGGTTGTATGATGATTTCAAGTTTTGCAGAAGTTAAATGGGACGATTTAAAAGATGCGGTGCCTGCGTTTTTTGCAGGGGTGTTTATGGCTCTTTGTTACAGCATATCTTATGGGGTTGGTGCAGGTTTCATTTTCTACTGCTTAATAAAAATTATTAATAACGAAAAAGAAAAAATCAATCCTGTACTTGCGATTTCATCGCTGTTATTTATAATAAACTTTATCTTGCTTGCACTTTTATAATATTAAGCCCGTTAGGGCTTTTTATTTTCCATATAGCTTTTTAAATAACTTTTACGAATTTATTTATAAATATATGATTTTTTGCTCATTCAGCTAGATTTTATAAAAAAATAATTCTATAATTATTTTAACAATAATATATTTTCTAAGCTCTAACCCTTCTCGTAAAGTTGCGGGGGGGGGTTAGTTTTTTATTGTATTTTATTGTTTATTAGATTTACTATAAAGTATAAAAATTAATTATAGTCAGGCGTGTGTTAATTCAACCATAGTTACCGATGCCTTGCTTGTTTAAAACTTTAGAATTATAGTGAAATTGACATATAAACTTAATGGTTATTAACCAAGAAGATTAAAAAATATTAAAAATATTTTAATTTTATGATGAATGAAAATGGGTCAAAATTTAATGACGAAATAGTAACAGTATTGATACCAGTTTATAATGGTGCCGAGTTTATTGAACCTTGTTTAAAAAGCATCTTTAATCAAACTTACCAAAACTACAAAATTTTAGTAGTAAATGATGGTAGCACTGATAATACATTAGAGATTTTAAAGAAATATCCTGTAGAAATAATTTCTTATGAAAAAAACCAAGGAATTTCTTATGCTTTAAATCTTGGGATAGAAAATATTGATACAAAATATTTTGTACGGATGGATAGCGATGATATTATGCATCCTAATAGATTAGAAGTTCAAGTTAAATTTATGGAAGATAACCCACATATATTTATGATGGGTACAACTTGTTTAGAGTATGATTACAATGTTAATTGGATTCCAACATACAAACGAGTTATGTCTAATGAAGAATTAAGATTTCTATATCTGTTTCATCCAGTGATACTGCACCCTACTGTTATTATCAAAACAGAGGAATTTAAAAATAAAAAATACTGTTACAGAAGTGAAATGGATGGAGTAGAAGATTTCGCTTTGTTTAAAGAAATAATCTTCAATGAAAATGTTGTGAATGTTGATTATCCTTTAATGAAGATAAGAAAAAGAGAAGGCAGTGCTTCTTCCATAGGGATAGAGAAAACATTAAGTTTAATTTCGAAAGTTAATGCTGAATTTTTAGCAAAAAATAACTTTGATGTAGCAACAGAAAAAATATATGCATTAGGAAAAATTTTATACCCCATTTATTACAAAGCTACCGAAGCAGAAATTACATCGGTAGAAAGTTTAATAGAACAAATAACCAATTATTTTCAAATCAAAATTGATGTAAAAAAATTTATCGCTCAACAAAAGGAGTTAATTAAAAAATGAAAAAAATAAGAAAAAAGAATAAAAAACATATTGTACTGACTGTTTTAAATGCCAGTTTATTAATGACATCAACGATTACACCTATTATGAAGCAAAATTTAACTATTGATGCTTTAGAGGTAGCTGATCCGTTGTATAAAGGCATTGTTGATGCGATAACAAACGAACCTTACAATGTTAAAGTAACGCAATTAAACGATCAAATTCCAGCTGTTAATGGATTCTATATAGCAGTTTATGATGATGTTACAAAAACATCACTATATAAACGCTATGAAGGCTTGATGAATATGGGCGTTATTATTCAAGACTACAAAACAAATCAAAATTCTTTCTTGACAGCCGAACAGTTTAAAGCAAAATACCCACTTGGAGAAAATGAAACAATTTATGTTGTAAACAAAACTGATGTGATGGCAGCAAAAGCGGCAGATACTTTAAACTTTCCAACTATTAGTCATCGTGAACATATTGTCTATGATCCAGCTAAACAACAATATTATTACTTTTTAGCTGGTGGTGTGCTTAATTTGCATTTTGAAGAACGTGGTAAAAACCTCTTGACTGCCCATATTTATTGGAAGAATCTTATAGCCAAGCATTCAGGTGTTGCCATTATCAAAAGCGACAAGTTGGATCCAAATCTTTTAATTTCCCATACAACCGACAATCCAACCAAACATGGTTTACATAATATGGGCAATATGTATGATATTGAGTTTGAAACAGAACCTAATTTTGATGATTGGAAAACAACGGATGAGTATGGAGATATTTATGCCAATTATGGCACAAATAAACCAATTAGATGGCGTTATGTCCAAAAAAATGAAGCAGGAGAGATAATACTGAAAGAAACAAACTGGCGTGAAACAACAGTTCACGTTGGCTATATGAATACGATAGATGAAAATGATCAGCTTATTTATCTTTCAGATACAACAAATCCAGAAGGTTATGTAGAGGCTTCAAAAATTATTTCTGAACAACCTTATGTTGATTATACATTTACAGGAAGAACAATTCAGAACGTTTACTCAGATACACAAGTTACGACGAAAGTTGTCTATAATGATTTTGCTAACTATAAAGCGAACGGGATGGACTTTTCTAAACTACCAGAGCCTATTCGAGATGAACTCTTTAAGTCTGAACTAGCTGTTCCAGGACCTCGTGGAACATTACCAAAAGATGGAGAAATGGTCTTTGACCCTTACTTTAAACCTGGAAAGAGTCTGGACGGGAATCCATCCTATTATTTAAACGCTTTTAACGGTGAAGTAATTAAATACGATGGTCAAGGGGCTGGGGGCAACCGAACTACTTCGGCAAATGGAGGTCGTGAGTTAGATCCAACTCAAACTTTCCCAGAACAAATTTATAGCGAGCGTGATTACCCATTCACCGAAGCAATTTTTGGAAGCAAAATTTCGATTGATGACGATGGCAGTCTAAAAGCTGGAACTAATCCATTAACAGATACAAATGTAGCGGACTATCCTTTGTATGATAGGTATGATTCTTTATATAATCCAAAATATGATTCTGGTAATTACTGGGAATATGTCATTAATGAGGTGCCTCGTACGGAGATTATCTCAGATAGTGCTAAAATTAACCTAACAGCTATTGAAGCCTCTGTTGTGGATTTGAGCGGTTCAGTGTATGCAGATTATATCGCTTTAGATGAAAGAGGTAATGTAACAGAAACAAAACTTCAAGATACAAAAACAATTGAAGATAAACAACCAAAAGATACACCATATACATTAAATGATGGGGATAAAAAACCTGAAACTTTTAATCATAACGGTAAGACTTATAGACTTGTTTACAGTACATTAAAAATTAAAGAACAAGATGCAACATATAGTGATACTGGTAAGGTTGTTAAAGGTGTTATTAATGCAACTCATTACTATGCACCTGTTCAAGAAAAAACAATTGAAAAACCGCTTGAAGCAACATTGAGATTAGAGTATTACGATTATGATACGAAATTAAAATTCCCACAAATTCAAGATAGTATTATTCACAAAACTGGTGTTGTTGGAAAAACATACTATAAACAAACATATTATTTAAATAAAGATAAACAACCAGTTGTATTATCTGAAGATAAACTTTATGATGAAGTTACACAAGGTGTAGAATATGATTTGGTAAATGAAAGTGTTGCAGATCCAAAAGCGAAGGATATTTTAACAGAACCAATTACTGCTTCTTTAGTTTGGCAAGGTGAACGCACAACAAACGATCCAGATACTTCAGGTACTGATTTATTACTGTATTTATTCCACGAAAAAACAGAATTTGTGAATGTGAGTGCTTTAAATGGTAAGTTTTATACAGATTCTGTTGTGAAGTTTTATTATAATTCAGAAGGTACAGATGATACTGGAAACAGAGAGTCAAGAGAAACAGAAGAAAAAGGAACATTAATTATTCGTTATGTGGATGATAAGGGTAATGTGATTGCGGAAGAGTATACACACACTAATAATGCGTCTGTTGGAAGATCAAATTATGAAGTTGCGGTTGTGGATACTGCTTGGGATTCAGAAAATAAGCCTATAGCATCTAAAACAATAGAGAATCCTCGTTATAACGAAGTTTATACACCATATGATGTACCATATAATGTAAATACAGATGTTAAGACAGGCACAAATGAATTAGTTAAACCTGCAACTATTCGTGAGTATTCTTTTGTTCGTTCAGAATCAAAAATCCCTCTTTCTGGTAATGTGCTACGAGGCACAAATGTGATTACACTAGTTTATAAGAAAAATGAACAAGTGCAACCAACCCCAGATCCTGTATTATATACAGTGACACATCGTTTTGAAAAAGCTGCGAGTGTTCCAAGTAACATAGAACTTCCAGAAGCAATCACAAATAGAATTACAACAGACAAAAACTATACAGATGTTCCTAGTGGAGAATCAAAAACACCAAACCCTGATATTGTTACAACAGATTATCGTGATGATGTAAATAATGGTGTTTGGAGATTTGAAAGATGGGATAATGACACTTTAACACCTAGTGAAACAAATCCAAATCCTGAATTTGTGGGTACTTGGAACTTTATCCCAAATGTAGTAAAAGGCAATGTCAAA
>CAMCKH010000016.1 GCA_945875435.1 uncultured Erysipelotrichaceae bacterium | reverse complement strand
AACTGAAAATGGTAAGAATCCAAGTGATGATAGAACAACTACGGTAGAGTCAAAAGACAAATCAAGTGCTCCTACAATTAATCCTGTAACAGAAAATGATAAGACTATTACTGGTACTGGTGTTTCTGGTTCAACCATAACTGTAACAATACCTGGTGAAAATCCAATAACAACAACAGTAAAAGACAATGGTGAATGGACAATTGATGTACCTACCGGTAAGACACTCACAAAAGATGAAATTATCACAGTTACTCAAACTGAAAATGGTAAGAATCCAAGTGATGATAGAACAACTACGGTAGAGTCAAAACCAACTGCACCAACAGTAACTCCTACCAACACAGAAAGTCCTAAACAAATTAGTTTACCTCAAACTGGTATTAATACTAAACAAAACGGATTATATATCTTAATCACACTATTAGGATTAGTAATGATTTTGGTAAAAAAAGAAGACAATAAATAATATTCTTTCTTAAAACACCACTTTAACAGGTGGTGTTTTATGTTACAATAAAATTATGAAAAAGTTCATTACATACTTAAAAAATAAAAATATTCTAATATATGATAAATTTTTATTAAAATATTTTTTAAATATTGATATTTCTGTAGGTGAAAGATTTATAGGTTTATTAATTCACCAAAATGAATATGTACTTATTTTAAATAGGTTATTTGAAACCGTAGTTTCTAAAGAATTAAAGATAATTTATTATGAAGATGGGGATAACTATATTGAAATAATCAAAAAAATAATCAAGAATGAAGAGTTATATATAGATGATAATTTACCATCAAAATTTCTTTTTAAATTAATCAATCACGATATTAATTGTTTAAATGGTTATAGTTTGATTAATGATTTTATTATGATAAAAAGCGATGATGATATTTTAAAAATGAAAAAATCTAGTGAAATTAATGATAAAGTTATGCAAGAGGTTAAAAATTTTTTAAAAGTAGGAATTAGTGAAATTGAAGTTAGTAATTTTATTTATCAATCTTTTGAAAAATATGGAGTAAAACCAAGTTTTGAACCAATAGTAGCTTTTGGTTCAAATTGTGCTGATCCTCACTGTGTTCCTAGTGAAAGAAAATTAAAAACAAAAGAATCTATTATCATTGATATGGGTTGTATCTATCAAGGTTTTTGTAGTGATATGACTAGAACTTTTTTTATCGAAGAAAATAATTTAAAAGAAATTTATAATATAGTTTTTGAGGCTTTAAAGCTCGCAAAGAAAAAAATTAAGATTGGAATAAAGTTAAGTGAACTGGATAAAGTTGCTAGGGATTATATAAACCTTAAGGGTTATGGTAAATATTTTAATCATCGTTTAGGGCATGGTTGTGGAATTATGATTCACGAACCTTATGAAGTTTCTAAAGATAGTGATATCACAATTAAAGAAGGTATGATTTTTTCTATTGAACCTGGAATTTATATAGAAAATATCGGTGGTGTTAGAATTGAAGATTTAGTTTTAATAACTAAAGATTCTTACCTTAGTTTAAATAATTTTTCTTATGATGAGGTTATTAAATGAAAAAATACTATATTGTAGACAACTATAATCGCAGCGATTTATTTGATTATCTTGTTAAAGATGATTGTGGTGGATTATTTAATGTTGAATTTCTTAGTTTAAATAATTTGCTTGCGAAACTAAATTTTAATAACGAATTAAATGTTTTTAAATTGAATAAAATTATTAAAGATTTAGTTTTTCAAAATAAGATAAAAAGATTTAAAAATATAGTAGATGATTATAGTTTTTTAAATAAGATAATTAAGTTTAATCTTGAATTAGAAAAATATAATATTAATCCTTCAGATTTAGAAATTGATGTAGAATTAAAAATTATTTTAAATTCAATTGAAAGAAAAGATGTAGTTGATTTAAAAGATAAAATTAAAGATTTAGATTTTTCTAACTACACCATAGTTCCTTCTTTTGATGATATTTTTAATCAAGAAATAATTGATTTAATAGTCGATAAAGGTGCTAAGATTTTAAAATTAAATTCTAATAATAACGATACTAAATTAATTATCGGAAATAATCCGAAAGATGAAATTGAAAAAATTGCTTATTATATTAAAGAAAATAAATTGGAAAATGAGAAAATAGGTTTAATTTTATTTGATCAATCTTACTTAAATAATGTTAAAAGTATTTTTAAAAAATATGATTTAACTTTTAATATTGCTTATGACAGTGATTTTAACTGTATCAGTAATGCGATGGTTAGAATGCTTGATTTTTACTTAGATTCAACTATTGAAAATTATTTAAAACTCGTCAATCACAATATCTTCACTTTAAGCAACAGTCAAATAAACGAATATGTTTTAAACCATTTAAAAAGTAGTGATGAGTTATATAGTGAATTTAATAAATTTCAAAACAATGAAATTCTAAGCGAAAAAGAAAATAAATACTACTTAGATTTAGAAAAAAGAAGTAATGATATTCATTTAAAATATCTTGATTTTATAAATGAAATTAAAAAATTAAATTTTATAGGTGCTATCGAATATACATATAATCTTTTAATTGAAAATCATCTTTTTAACGATAAAGAAAAACTATCTTTAAAATCTTATTTAGAAAGAAACTTTAATTTTTTAGATTTAGATAATTATAAATTAATCAGAGAAGAGCTTTTAAATTTAAAAATAAACAACAATAAAAATACTTCAAACATAACTATCGCAAGGAATGACCAAAAACTATTTAATCAAAACTATATTTTTGTTTTAAAGGCGGAACAAAACTCCTATCCAAATTTTAAATATTTAGATAGTTATTTTAATGAAGACACTATTCTAAAAACTTCATATCCCAAGCTGCAAGATAGATATAAAAATCATCTTAATCAATTAAAATGGTTTAATGATGCTAAAACTACTTTCTTTTCTTATCCGCATAGTTCAATTTCTGGTAAGGAGTATAAATTATCAAGTTATTTAGATGTAAAAAATGAACTTAAAATTAATCTTCCTACCAAAAAAACATTAACATTTAAACCTAATTATAGTTTAAAAAAAGAAAATGTTTCTAAATTATTTCTTAAAGATGGTATTTTTTATACTTCAGTTTCAGCGTTGGAGTATTACGCAAAATGCCCATATTACTACTTATTAAAATATGGATTTAATTTAGGATATAATAATAAAATCGAATTAAATAATGCTTTATTTGGTACCATGATGCATAAGGTTTTTGAAAGATTTTTTAAAGATAATAAAAAAGTTGTTGAAAATTCTTATATTGATGATATTTTAAAAGAATATTTTGATAAAATTGATTTTATTTATCCAAAAAATGTTCAAATGCACCAAGATGTTAAGGTGATGATTATTGATAGATTGATTTATAATCTTAAAAAAAGTTTAAATTATCAAAATAATAATTATTTTGATAAATCAATTCAAGAGGTTGAAATTAACGAAAAATTATTTGATGATACTATCATTAGAGGAAGAATTGATAGAGTTGATTATAACGACAGAAATTATCGTTTAATCGATTATAAGAGTTCAAAACATTCTTTAAATGGTAAAGGTAAATCACTTCCTAGTATATTTACCAAAGGTTTATTGCTTCAACTCCATTTATATAATTATGTTTATGAAAAACAAACAAAGTTAAAAAGTAGCGGTATTTATTATTTTAATATTTTAAATGAAAAATCAGAACTTGAGTTTTATGAACTATCAAATGGTTTTATTCAAAAAGATGGTTTATTAAAACAAGATAATTCATTATTTAAAGGAATTAATTATGATATTGAAAATTTATATGATGATTTTAAGGAAGTTGGTGCTGGTGTTAATAAAGATGGTGCAATCAAAAATCTAAGTAAAATTTCTTTAGAAGAATATCATCAAAAAACTTTAGAGCTAGTATCGATACTTAAAACAAAAATATTAAATGGAGAATTTCCGTTAAATATTCAAGCCAAAGTCAGTCATTACGACAATTTTGAAACTTTAACCCATATTAGAGATAAGGGCGAAGATTTTGATTACATTAAATAAGGGAGGAAAAGGTTGTGGGAATCACTTTTAGCAAAAGTCAAATTGAAGCAATAAATCACAGCGGATCTAATGTTGCGATTTCTGCGAGTGCTGGAGCTGGAAAAACAGAAGTTTTAGTTTCAAGACTTTTTAAACGAATTACACAAGATAAATTTTCATTAAAAGAAATTGTAGCAATTACCTTTACCGTTGATGCTGCCAATAAGATGAAACAAAAACTATTCACCAGACTAAATGATGTTAAAACAGATGAAAATGGTATAGAAAATAATTTTGTGATCGAACAGTTAAGTAATATTGATAACTCCAACATCAGCACCATTCATTCTTTTTGTAACTACCTTATCAAAAGATATCATCAGGATATTTCATTATCTTTTAGTCAAGCCAATAATCTTATTCAACCTGATTATAAAAAGATTTTATTAAAAAAAGCTGCTAAAACCGTTTTTGATAGAGAAAACCCAAAAGAATTAAATGAATATATCACTAATAATATTTTAAGTTATGACGCTCTTTTAGATAATATTGAAAATATAATTGAATTAGCTTTGAATCAATTAAATCCAAAAGAATGGCTAAAAAAAGATATTGATTTTGATATAATTTTTAATTTATATCTTGAAGAAATAAAATTTTATTTCGAAGGAGCTTTGATTGTTTTAGAAAAAATAAAACCTTTAGATACCAAAAATATTAATGAAATTATTAATAATATATTAAATCTGATTGATTTACTTACTAAAAAAGATTACCAAAAATTTTTATTAGAACTACCTACTAAAAAATTATTATTTAATAAAATCAAAGATTTAGAAAATGATGAAGATAATTTATTACAAGAAAATTGTTTAAAATCATTAAAGTATATTTATGACAAACTAGCTTCTATTTTGATGGATTATGATGAAATTGTTTATTCATTCAATACCAATGATGATTATAGTAAGAAGCTGTGCCATTATGCGAATGAAATTTTGATAGAATATGAGAAATTAAAAAATATTGAAAACTGTATTGATTTTAATGATTTAGAGCATTATGCTTATAAAATTTTAACTGTAAATGACTGTTTGGTTGCGAAAGATTTAAAAAATAAATATAAAGAAATTATGGTTGATGAGTTTCAAGATACATCACCCTTACAGTATGAAATTGTAAAGTTAATAAGCAATGATAATCTTTTTTTGGTGGGAGATGTTAAACAATCAATATATGCTTTTAGAGGAGCTGATCCTAGTATTTTTAATGCAATAATTAAAGATAATAATTTTAGAAACATTAATCTTAAAGAGAATTATCGTTCAGATAAAAGTGTTGTTGAATTTAATAATGAAGTTTTTAAAGCCGTTATGAAAAATGACTACCTTTTAGAAAATATTACTCAAAACGCAGGTAGCTCATTAGATTTAAAACCAAAAGTTAGATATGTAACTTCTGAAGATTTAGTGAATGGTGTTGTTTTAGAAATTCAAAAACTAATTCAAAAAGGAGTAAGTTATCAAGAAATTGTGGTTTTAGTTAGTAAAAATGATGATAAAAAAGATATTAAAAAACAATTTGAACAAGCACAAATACCATATTTTTTAGATGATAAGAGCGGATATATAAATTCTTATGCGATTGATATTGTTTTAAATTATTTAACTCTTATTTATGACAACACTTGTAAAGAGGCTTTATTTTCAACCTTAATTTCTCCTCTTTATCAATATGATGAGGATGATTTTGTAGGAGTTGATTTTGATGGTGCTATAAAAAATAATAGTGAATTTAAAAAAGATTTTGATAATATTAAAACTTTATGTCTAAAAAATCGCATTATAGAAGCTGTTGAATATATTTTAAATATTAATAATTTTTATGATGATTATTTAGAATATGATCAAAAATTAAATGTGGATTTTTTACTTGAAAAAATTACTAGCTATCAAGATAAGGCTGGAATTGAAATAGTTGATTACTTGAAAATGATTAAGGATACTACTACAGAATTTGCGTATACATCTAATAAAGATGATAAGGTTAAAGTTATGACCATTCATCAATCAAAGGGTTTAGATTTTAACTATGTGTTTTTATATTCTAAAAGTGATGTTACCACTAAAAATCAAGAGATTTTATTAGACAGCAAACTTGGAATAGGAATTGATTATCGTTTAAAAGATAATGAAGTATTTAAAAAAAGTATTAATAAGATAGTTATTCAGCACCAAAATCAAAAAGCTAAACAAAAAGAATTCATTAGACTTTTTTATGTAGCTTTAACCAGAGCTATTAAAAAAATTATAGTAATTAGCCCGATGATTAAAAATGATTACTTTAATAGCCTAGCTTATCTTGATTTTAGAGGCTATGGTTTTCATTATTATATTGATTATTTTTACAATAATTACCCTGATTATTTTGACCATAAGGAGATTTATTATGAGTAGTCCTTCAAAATTAAAAAATAATTTTAGTCTTAATTTTAATCGTTTTGCTGTAGATAAAGGAAGTTATCTTCATAAAGTTATGGAAGAGTTAGATTTTACATCAAAATATGATTATGATTTTTTAAAAAATAACTATTCTAAATTAAGCGATAAAAATATTGAAAGCATTATTTGTTTTTTAAATTCAAATTTAATTCAAGAAAATATCGGTGTTAATAAAGAAGTGTCTTATTATGAAAAAAATATTAACGGTTTAGTTAATGGTTATATGGATTTGGTTGTTGAAAAAGAAAATGAAATAATTTTGATAGATTATAAAAGTGATATTAATGAAGATAAAGAATATTTTTTAAAAGAATATAGGCTCCAAATAAAAAGTTATTACGATTTTTTAATTAAGCATTATCCTGGTAAAAAAGTTAGAGCTTTTATTTACAGTTTTAATTTAAAAGAGTTTATTGAGTTTTTATTTTAAAGATAAGTTATAATTTAGATATGAATTATTATGAGTTACTAACCGATAAACAAAAAGAAGCAGTTTTCTGTACCGCTAAAGCTATTAGGGTTGTGGCAGGGGCTGGTAGTGGTAAGACTAGAGTTCTTATTACTAGAATTATTTACTTATTAAAAGAATTAAATATTTTAGAAAATGAAATTCTCGGCATAACTTTTACTAATAAAGCCGCTAGAGAAATGAAAGAACGATTGGAAAAATATCTAGGCTTTAAAAGTGAAGTTATGATAAGTACAATTCATAGCATTTGTGCAAGAATTTTAAGAGAAAGCATTCATTTTTTAAACTATCCTAATAGCTATATTGTATTAGATAGTGAAGATCAAAAAACTATTTTAAAAAATATTTGTAAAGAGCTTGATGTTGATCGTAAGGAAATTAATTATTATAGCATCAGCAGTTATATTTCTAATAACAAAACTCACCATATTAATCCTAATGAGGCATTAAAATTTACCTATGAAGATGAAGGTGAAAAATTAAAACAAAAAATTTACGAAAGATATGAAATGTATTTAAGTAATAATTTTATGTTGGATTTTGATGATTTAATTTTAAAAACTATTAAATTATTCAAAGAATTTCCTCAAGTTGCTTTAAAATATGCTGAAAGATATAAATATGTATTGGTTGATGAGTTTCAAGATGTTGATCATAACCAGTATGAATTAATAAAACTGCTTAGCCATAAACACCAAAATGTCTATGTCGTAGGAGATCCTGACCAAACCATCTATTCTTGGCGTGGTGCAAGCGTTGATATAATTTTAAATTTTGAAAAAGATTTTAAAGATTCAAAAACTATTATTTTAAATGAAAATTTTAGAAGTAGCGGTAATATTTTAAAAGGCTCTAACAGCATTATTAAAAATAATCAAAATCGTATAGATAAAGATTTGTTTACCAGTAAAGGGGAAGGCGAAAAGATTAGGGTTAAAGGATTTTTAAACGAAGAGTTAGAAGCTAGTTTTGTAGCGGAAGAAATTAAAAATAAGTATCAAAATAGTTATAAAGATGTTGCGGTTTTATACCGTGCTAATTATCAATCACGAATTATTGAAAAAAAATTAATTGAAAATAGAATACCTTATTTAATATATGGAGGTATTAGGTTTTATGAAAGAGCTGAAATTAAAGATGTCTTAGCTTATTTAAGGATGATTGTGGTGGGCGATGATATTGCTTTGCTTAGAACTATAAATAATCCAAAAAGAGGTATTGGTGATAAAAGCATTGAAGAATTTTTATTAAAAGCCAGCGAGAGTAAATGCAGTATTTATGAGTATTTGATTTCTCATAAATCTGAACTTAAAAACAAAAAATTAATTAATTATTTAGAAGTGATTGAAAAATTAAAAAGCGATATTGAAATTAAAAGTATTGAAGATTTATATAGCGAAGTATTAGAGTTTACAGGTTATAAACAAATGCTTTTAGATAATCGTGAACACGAAAGAATTGAAAATATTAATGAGCTTTTAAAAGATATTAAATCTTATCAAGAAAATTATCCAGAAGATAATTTATTAGATTATTTACAAATGGTTAATTTGTATAGTGAGAATTTTAAAGAAGCTAAAAGTGATAATACTTTATTATTGATGACAGTTCATTCTGCGAAAGGTTTGGAGTTTGAAAGTGTCTATATCATAGGTTTAAATGATGGAGTATTTCCTAGTGAAAGAAGTATGACTGAAAAGTCGGGTTTAGAAGAAGAAAGAAGACTTGCCTATGTTGCTTATACAAGGGCTAAAAATAATCTTTGTTTAACATATAATACCGGTATTAATTATAGTGGCAAAGTAGGTATTCCTTCTAGATTCATTAACGAAATTGATGAAGAGTTTGTTTTAAATCACAATAAACAAACTAATCAGGTTACTAGTGGTAAAAATTCAAATACCAGATATAAAAACGGAGATAAGGTACATCATAAAATTTTTGGAGATGGTGTTGTGGTTGGAGTGGAAGGCTTAAATATCAAAGTTGCTTTTAAATTTCCTCACGGTATAAAAACTATTTCAACCTCTGTACCAGTAATTAGTAAAATAGGTGATTGAGATGATTGATAATTTTGATCCTAAAAATATTATTAATAGCAAATTTAAAAATCAAAAAATAAATTATGATAGAGTGCTTCAAGAATTAGTGAATAATTGGAAAAAATCTAATTTTAGACCTAAGATTATGATACATAGTTGTTGTGCTCCTTGTAGCACCGTAGTTCTTGAATATCTTTCAAGTGTTGCGGATGTTACTATTTATTTTTCAAATTCTAATATTCACCCTAAAGAAGAATATGAATATCGTAAAAAAGTTCAAAAAGATTTTATTGACGATTTTAATATTAAAACAGGAAGTAATGTTTCTTTTATGGCTGATGAATACAATCCTAATAGTTTTTTTCAAATTACTAAAGGTTTAGAAAATGAAAAAGAAGGTGGAGCAAGATGTCATTTGTGTTATCGAATGAGATTAGACAGATCAGCACTTAAAGCTAGTGAATTAAATTTTGATTATTTTGCGAGTGCCTTAACTCTTTCACCGCATAAAAATAGTGAAATTATTAATGAAGTGGGATTTGGTATTGAAAAAGAATTAGAAGTTACATCACTTTATTATTTACCTTCGGATTTTAAGAAAAATAATGGTTATTTAAGATCTATTGAAATGTGTAAGGAATATGATATTTATCGTCAGTGTTACTGCGGTTGTGTCTTTGGTGCCAAACAACAAGGTATAGATTTTAAAGAAGTTATCGCAAGAGTTAGAAGTCAACTTAAAGAAGAATGAAAGAAGAGTTAATACAGATAGCGTAATAAAAAAATATAGGGTAGGGACTAGTCAAATATAGCCTGCATAGATAGTGGTAATAACGGTCATTGGGAACTTGATGAGTAAAAGTGATTTGCAAAACAAAGATTTTTATAAAAAATCATTCCGTTAAATTTAAAATATTATTCCGAAAGATTAAACATTATTCCGTTAATGTGATATAATATGCTAAAAGTAGGTGATATTATGTACATATCTGTAAAACAAGCATCAAATAAATGGAAAATATCAGAACGCAGAATTCGTACACTTTGTTTTGAAGGGAAGATTTTAGGTGCATTTCAAGAGAAAAGAGGATGGAAAATACCAATTGATGCAACAAAACCAATTGATGGTAGAATAAAAAAAATAAAAAGTCTATTACCTCTTATTGAAGAAAAAATAAAAAAATTAAAAGAAAAGCGTCCATTAACTGCAGGAGAAGTAGGAAGGTTAGATGAGGAGTTTCTAGTTGAATTTACATATAATTCAAATGCTATTGAAGGAAATACTTTAACATTGAGAGAAACTGATATGGCACTTAGAGGGCTAACTATTGATCAAAAACCACTAAAAGACCATATTGAAGCGATAGGGCATAAAGAAGCATTTGAATATGTGAGGGGTCTTGTTGTAGAAAATAAGCCTTTATCAGAAAGAATAATAAAGGATATTCATTATTTAGTACTATCTGATAAAAAAGAGGATAGAGGAGTTTATAGGAAAATACCCGTTAAAATAATAGGTGCAGCTCACGAACCTATACAACCTTATTTAATACCATCTAAAATGGAAAAATTAATAGAAGATTATAGTACTAATAATGAAAATATTGTAACTAAGTTAGCTAGATTTCATATAGAATTTGAAAGCATTCATCCTTTTATTGATGGAAACGGAAGAACTGGCAGATTATTAATAAATTTAGAGTTGATGAAAGCTGGATATCCACCAATCGATATTAAATTCACAGATAGAATAAAGTATTATAATGCTTTTGATGAATATCATATAAAAGGTAATTTATCTGCTATGGAAGATTTATTTGCGCAATATCTAAATCAAAGATTAGATTTGTATTTGTCTATTTTGGAATGATAGTGGTAAAAGAGCTAATAAAATCCAAGGGTTTTAGTACTTCTACAAAAAATAAAGCTCGAAGACTTCAAAAATGATTATATATCTTTAACAGATATTGCAAGATATAAAAATTAAGATGCTCCAAGATTTGTTATTCAGAATTGGATGAGAAATAGAAACACATTGGAGTTTTTGGATTATGGGAAATATTAAATAACAAAGATTTTAACCGTGTGTAATTCTATGCGTTTAAGACAGAAGTAGGTTTAAATAGATTTACAATGACACCTCAAAAATGGATTGAAATACAAACACAAAAGATATTGTATCAAAATCAGATAGATAAGGAGAAACAATGAAGTTACATGAAAAATGGATAGAAGACTCTAGACAAATGGGTTTACTTGTTTTGAAAAAGCAGCTACAGGCGGTTATCTATGGCTTAGCTATTGGTGATGCTTTAGGTGTTCCAGTTGAGTTCAAAAAAAGAGGGAGCTATAGTATTACGGATATGATTGGTCATGGAACTTATAATCAACCTCTGGGAACTTGGTCTGATGATACCTCTTTAACCTTGGCGTTAATGGAACATCTTTCAGAGTGTTCTGATTTACCAGCATTAATGGATAAATTTGTGGCTTATCGCAATGGCTATTTGACCCCATACGGTGATTGTTTTGATATTGGAATTGGAACCAATCGGGCTATTGAACGCTACTTGTCAGGTGTTTTCCCGGAAGAAGCAGGTGGGCAATCTGAAATGGATAACGGAAATGGGGCTTTGATGAGGATTTCCCCTTTAGCGATTCTAATGCAAGAAGAATTTGATTTTTCTAATAAAGTCAAAATAATCGAAAGATATACAAAGATTACTCATAGACATCCAAGGTCCATAGTCGCATCAATCTTATACATCCAAATACTTATTGGATTGTTGTTAAATAATAATTTAAAAAATACAATAAATGGAACAAAAAAACTATTCCTAGAATATTTTGAGCCGTCTCATCCTTATCGAAAAGAATTTGATAAATATTTTCAAGTATTATTTGAAGAAGATTTGTTTAAGTTGCCACCATCCGAAATAGCTTCTACAGGTTATGTTGTAGATACTTTAAAAGCTGTGATTTGGTGTCTGGGTACCACAAATAGTTTTGAATCTGCAGTTCTAAAAGCTGTCAATCTAGGTGTTGATACAGATACTATTGGTGCTATCACCGGTACATTAGCTGGTGCTCTTTACAAGATTGAAAGCATCCCGGAAAAATGGATAAATAATATCGCGAATAAATTATTAATTGATAAAAAAATAAGAGACTTTCTACACTATTTTGAAAAATTAGAGTATTAAAAGAAAGGACTCTAAGCATATTTTCAAAATAGGATAAGGTAAATAAAAGTTTAATTAAATCAAGGGTTTTAGTGCTTCTACAAAAAATTAAAGCTCAAGGATTCGACATAGAAATTTATACTGAAGACTTCAAAAATGATTATATATCTTTAACAGATATTGCAAGATATAAAAATAAAGAAGAACCTAATGTTGTCGTAGCAAACTGGATGCGAAATTTTAATACGATTGAATATTTAGGAATTTGGGAGAAGTTAAATAATCCAGAATTTAACCCCATCGAATTCGAGGGGTTTTTAAAAGAAGCAGGAAGTCCATTAGCTTTAGACTATGGGTAGTTCATGATTTATGTGAACATCTTATTCAGATAGGAATTTCAAAAGTCCGGATTGGACGAGCGAAAGGAAATTCTCAAGCAGAGCCTTTTGGTATAAGAATAAATTTGTAGAAACAGGGGTTTCTTATGATACGGATAGATATACAGTAGTAGCTATTCAAAGAGGTTATAAGGATAACGCTTCTCATCTACATCGACAGAAACGATCGTAGACGTAGATAAAAAAGGGAGTGAATAAATATGGATAAGGAAGAATGGTTATTGAATCTAAAGGACAATGAATATCCACTAACGACAATTGATCATGATAGGATAATTGTACGAGCAATAGTAGTGGATGATGATAGTAATTTTTACTTTGTCAGAGTAAACAGAAATGATGATTTTGGGAAATCTATTCTCATAGAAACGGCAGGTGGTGGTGTAGAACCAGGAGAAGATTTATCTAGTGCTATTAAACGTGAGCTTAAGGAAGAGTTGGGTGTTACTGTTAAAGTTTTATGTAAGATTGGTGTTGTTAGTGATTACTATAATCTAATCCGTAGACATAACATAAATCACTATTTCTTGTGTAAAGTTGTTTCTTTTGGAGATAAGAGTTTAACAAAAGCTGAAATGGATGATTTTCACCTTTCAACCTTGAAATTAACATATAACGACGCTTTAGAAGAATATGAAGAATGTAGACGTTCTAGTTTGGGAACGTTAATTGCAAATCGAGAAATTCCTGTCCTTAAGAGAGCAAGTAAACTGATACAAGAGCTAAATCCCATTTTGTAGGGTAAGTAACCCTCCTGAATAGATGGAAATTTAGTATCTTCAACCATTGATTTTATTATATGATTTAACTTGTGGGTCTTATGTCATAATTATGATAGTGGTAAAAGAACTAATAAAATCAAGGGTTTTAGTGCTTCTACAAAATATTAAAACTCAAGGATTCAACATAGAAATTTATACTGAAGACTTTAAAAATGATTATATATCTTTAACAGATATTGCAAGATATAAAAATAAAGATGCTCCAAGATTTGTTATTCAGAATTGGATGAGAAATAGAAACACATTGGAGTTTATTGGATTATGGGAAATATTAAATAACAAAGATTTTAACCGTGTGCAATTTTACACGTTTAAGACAGAAGTAACGGAATATTTAATGTTGTTATAATAATGAGCGATTTTAGGATTGTTCTTTTTGTACGCAGATGCAAGATATGTTGAATAGTTTTTTGCAAATTTAGCTTATTTTGTTGGATTTTTTCCTTTCTACAGAACTTATTGTATTCGGTGCATTATCATAGCTATTAATAGATTTATCATACATATCTTGTATAGATTCTGAATTAATATTTTTTAAAATGCATTCAAGGGCTATGTTTTTTACTGCTGTTTTAATATATATTATTTTTCTATATATTAAGTCTAAGCTCAATCAGCAAAAAAGAAAAAAATTACACATCAGGCAATTGGGAAAAGAAAGGATAGAATTTTAGAAAAGTTTAGAAAGATTTTAGAAGATAAAATCTAAAAAACGATGAAAGGTTAAGTATCATAAAAGGTGCTTAGCCTTTCTTTATGAAAAATTAAATACGAATGCGACAATGAAATGTCGGTTTATATTTCATAAATGTCTAAAATGTGATATAATATATTATGTTGAAGGATGGTTGTGATGAACAAATATATTGAATCGGAGACATTAGAGTTAAAAGAAAAATATACTGATACAATTACAAAAGAAATAGTATCTTTTCTTAATGGTGCAGGTGGAACAATTCTTATTGGTGTAAAAGATAATGGAACTATAATTGGTGTGAGCAAAATTGATGAAGTTCTTAGAAAAATATCCGATATCATAACGAGTCAAATTGAACCTAATCCTCAAGATGAAATTAACTCAGAACTTAAATTTGATGAGGGTAAAACAATCATTGCAATTCATATAAATAAAGGTCGAAATCATATTTATTGTCAAAAAAAATATGGATTTTCTTCTGCCGGATGTACCATAAGAATAGGTACAACATGCAAAGAGATGACCTCCGACCAGATTAAAATTAGATATGAGAAAAAGTTTATGGATAATGAATATATGCTTAAGAAGAGAGCAAATTCATCGAATTTATCATTTAGAGAGCTTAAGATATATTATTCTGAAAAAGGATACCATTTAGAAGATAAATCTTTTGAAATAAATTTAAATTTAAAAAATGAATCGGGAGAATATAATTTATTGGCAGAATTATTATCGGATAGAAATAATATTCCATTTATTTTTGCAAAATTTAAAGGACAAAATAAAGCATCAATCTCTGAACGAAGTGATTACGGTTATGGCTGTATTTTAACGACCTATGGGAAAATAAGAAACAGGTTACAAGCAGAGAATATATGTATTTCTGATACGACGGTTAGACCAAGAAAAGATATTTTTCTATTTGATTTTGATTGTGTGAATGAGGCAATTCTTAATGCTTTAGTTCACAACGACTGGACTATTACAGAACCTCAGATTTCGATGTTTCATGACAGGCTTGAGATTCTTTCCCATGGTGGTCTTCCTAGTGGGATGACAAAAGAGGAATTTTTTGATGGAATAAGTAAACCTAGAAATGCCACATTGATGAGAATCTTTTTAAATATGGGACTGACCGAGCACACAGGGCATGGTATTCCAACGATTGTAGAAAAATATGGGACAGAAGTTTTTGAAATTCAAAGCAATTATATTAGGTGCACTATTCCTTTTGAAAAAGAAGTAATTGACCAAATAGACAATAAAAATGTCGGTTTGAATGTCTGTTTGAATGTCGGTTTGAATAAAACAGAAAAAAAAGTTATAGAGCTTTTGATAGAAAATCCAAGTGCAACATCAGTTGAACTTGCAGAAATAATAGGTGTAACAAAAAGGACTATTGAAAGAACATATAAGTCTTTGCAAGAAAAAAAGATGATAGAAAGAATTGGCTCAAAGCGTGATGGGAATTGGATTGTGGTTAGGTGAGTGTTTAATTACATGTATAATTTTAGTTAAATCAAGGGAACTTGAAAAAATTAGAAGATAAAAAATAAATAATCAAAATATAAATTAACAAAAGACAAGTAAAAAACCACTTGTTTTTTTAAGCCATTAAAGTTTATTTTTTTTTTTTTTTTTTTTTTTTTTTTTTTTTTTTTAAAAATAAAATTAATTTAAATAATTAAATTTTTTTAAAAAATTAAAAAAAATTGAAATTATTTGGTTTAAATTTTTATTACGAAACATTAA
>CAMCKH010000015.1 GCA_945875435.1 uncultured Erysipelotrichaceae bacterium | reverse complement strand
TTTCAGTAGAAAGGAGTTCCCAAGAATCTCGTGGCTTTAGCCATGAGAGGTTCAAAAACCTTGATAACTTGAGTAAAAAATGAGCTTAAATAAAATAAAAAGGAGAAAATCTCCTTTTTATAACTATATTAATTCTTCTAATTTTTTAGCAATAGCCTTTGCATCAACACCATACTTTTCAAGTAATGATGCAGGAGTACCACTTTCTCCAAAAGTATCATTTATTCCAATAAATACTTGTTTGATAGGATAGTTTTGTGTTAAAACTTCCGCAACAGCCGATCCTAAACCACCTAAAACATTATGTTCTTCAACTGTAACAATAACGCTATGAGTTTTCGCAAGTTCGATAATTAAATCTTTATCAATAGGTTTAATAGTTGCCATATTCACAACAGTTGGGTTTAATTTATCTTTAAGCATATCGCAAGCCTTTAAACTTTCCTGAACTTCTAAACCTGTAGCAATTATTGCGATTTTTTCTCCCTTACGAATAACATTTCCTTTTCCGTAAACAAATTTATAAGAACTATCATACACTTGTTCTACACCAACTCTTCCTAAACGGACATAACAAGGACCTTCAATCTCACTAACAGCTTTTACTATTTGCATAGTTTCAATTGCATCACAAGGTTGAAATACTTTCATATTAGGGATAGAACGCATTAGTGCAATATCTTCAACACTTTGATGACTAGCTCCATCTTCTCCTAAAGAAATTCCTGAATGAGTTGCACAAATTTTAACATTTAATTTTGGATAACAGATAGAATTTCTAACTTGTTCAAAGGCTCTTCCAGCCGCAAACATCGCAAAACTGCTGGCATAAACACAAAGTCCGTTCGCAGCCATACCTGCTGCAACCCCCATCATATTTGCTTCTTGTATTCCTAAATTAAAATGTCTATCACTTCTTGCAGCTTTCGCATCATAAGTTTTAGTAGATTTTGATAAATCCGCATCTAATACTACCACATTGTCTTTTTCAACAACTAATTCTGCAATAGCCTTACCATAGGCTTCTCTTGTTGCTATTTTGTTACTCATTGTCTAACTCCTTTAACGCTGCTTCTAATTGTTCTTTGTTAGGTGCTACCCCATGCCAACTCGCTTGATTTTCCATAAATGAAACTCCTTTACCTTTGATGGTTTTCGCAACAATCGCAGTAGGTTTACCTTTAATTGTTTTAGCTTTTTCAAAAGCATTAATAATTTCATCATAATTATGACCATCTATCTTAATAACTTCAAAGCCAAAAGCACTTAATTTTTCATCAATAGGATGAGGATTCATTACAACCCTAACATCACCATCTATTTGTAAATCATTGTTATCTACAATTACACATAAGTTATCTAATTTATAGTGCGATGCACTCATAAATGCTTCCCAAACTTGTCCTTCTTGAAGCTCTCCATCGCCCAAAAGAGAATATACACGATAATCATTTTGTTTAATTTTATTGCTAAGAGCCATACCAACCGCAGTTGAAATTCCTTGACCAAGTGAACCAGTAGACATATCTACAGCAGCTACATAATTCATATTTGGATGTCCTTGAAGTCTAGAATTAATTTTTCTAAAAGTATAAAGTTCCTCTTCCGGAATCAGACCTAATTCAATTAAAATTGAAAATAAAACAGGCGATGCATGTCCTTTAGATAAAACAAATTTATTACGATCATTGCTTGCTTCATTATCTTTGTTAATGTTCATATATTTATAATATAAAACCGTTACAATATCAGCAGCTGACATTGAACCACCAGGGTGTCCTGAATTTGCACTATTTGTCATTTTCAAAATATTGCGACGAACATTGGTTGCGTGTTTTTGTAATTGTTTAATTTCCATAATTTCTCCTTTGTTCATAAATTATCTATAATTTTTTAATGATTATATTTTACCATAGAAAATATTTGCTGTAAAAATACATAAGGAGCATAAGCTCCTTAATAAATTTGATCTATAAATTGACGTAAGAATTTATTAGCATTGCTGATGTTTGTTTCGTAATCTTCTTCACCACAATACCAGAATTCACCCACAAATCTTTTAACACCTAATTGTTTTAAAACCTTTAAACACTCTAAATAATTAGTATGTCCAGTTCCGAATGGAATTTCACGATAGTGATTAGGTTTTGTTTCTTTTAAATGAGCAGCACAAATCGCATTTTCACATAAAGCTAAATCACCATAGACATTGTGGTTATGTATCAGTGAGGCATTGGTTAAATTTCCAATATCTGGATAAACTTGAAGATAACTAGATTTCATCATTTTAACATAATGCATTGCTTTTTCAACTGTATCCATAAATGATGTTTCCATTGTTTCAAAACCAAGCACTACCCCATAATACTCTGCCATATTAACTGCTTTTCTTAAAGTTTTTTCATATTGAAGTTTAGTTTCAACACTTGACTCTTCATAATACACATCATAACCAGCAAGTTGAATGTAACGAATACCTAAATCTCTTGCTAAAATACAGGCTTTTTCCATAATTTCTAAAGAGCGTTTTTGAACCTGTAAATCTAAGTGTCCCATAGGATACTTACGATGACCACTCAAGCAGATAGATTCAAAACGAATATCTAAATCATTCATCATTTCGATTATTTCTAATCGCTCTTTTCTTGACATATCTAATCTTGAAAGTTTTTCATCTGTTTCATCAATACTAAGTTCCACATAATCAAAACCACATCTTTTCGCCAACAATAATTTTTCTTTTAAACTTAAAGAGTTAGGCATTGCTTTTTCATATAGACCTAATTGATATTTATTTTTGCCCATAATAAGCATTTGCTCCATGTTTTCTCAAATAGTGTTTATCTAGTAAACTTTGTTGCATATTTTCAATATTTGGATTTAATAATAAATTACGCATAGCCATCTTTGCAACCTCTTCTAAAACTACAGCATTTTCAACTGCTTTTTTAGCATTTTTACCCCATCCAAAAGGTCCATGACTAGCTACTAAAACTGCTGGAATATCACTAGGATCAATATTTCTATTTTTTAATGTTTCAATTATTACATTACCAGTTTCTAATTCATAATGTCCTTTAATTTCTGCTTCACTCATTAATCTAGTGCAAGGAATAGTGCCATAGAAATAATCAGCATGAGTAGTTCCTAAAGCTGGAATATCAATTTTTGCTTGAGCAAAGGTGGTTGCATAACTAGAATGAGTATGCACAACTGCTTTAATTTGTGGATAGGCTTTATACAATTGAATATGAGTCCATAAATCGCTAGATGGTTTTAATGATCCTTCAACCACATTACCATCTAAATCAACCACCACCATATCACTGGCTTTCATCACAGCATATTCAACTCCACTTGGTTTAATAACCACCAATTTAGTTTCATCATCTATTGCTGAAACATTTCCCCAAGTAAATGTAACCAAATTGTATCTTACTAAATCTAAGTTAGCTTGAAATACTTCTTCTTTTAACTTTTCTAACATTTTAATCCCTCACCAAATAAATAGCAGCTTCATTTTCGCTATGATTTGCAGAAATGATAACATCATATTCCTCACAATTGACTACGCATAGATTTGCAGGACCGACATTCTTATCGATAATATGTTCTTGATATTTACCATTTTCGTATTGAATGTAAAATAAATCTGCATTTTCTCGTCTTACTCCACCCACAAAGGTAGGAATATTTCTAAAAGTAGTAGCTACTAAAGCGTGAGCGAAGTTAATAACATAAGGATAGGTATAAACAACTTCATACTTATCGTTTTTAAATTCGTAAATATTAATTTTATCCCCATGGAAAGGCTCGATAGTTATCAATTCATCATTACCATCTTGATTAATATCCCCTACCGCAATTTCACCAACAGGAATATCTAACAGCTGTTCAAACTTCCAATTTTCACTTGGACTCAATTTGAAAAGCCCTTCATCACTACCAAAATATACATAATCTTTACCATCTTTTACTTGCTTAGTAAAACCATGGTTTCTAAATAAATTATTTTTAAAAAGTTCTAATTTTAAATCTAAGACTTCATTGCTTAATTTGCCGATATAAATTGAACCACCTACCGACCAATCATCTTTATGTTCTTTTTTATCAGCAATAGTTGCTGCTACAACGTACAATTCATTGTCTTTATTAACAATTTCAAAACGATGTAAATATGGCAAGTGCAAAATAGTGTTTTCCAACCAACCTTCTACTTTATCGTATTTTAAATGAACTAAACGAGATAAACTTGGAGAAACTCCTAAATAAAAGTCTTTAATAGCAATAAACTCATTTTGTTTATTAGGTATCGCAACCATAGCCATACAGCCACCACCATATTTCCAAACTGTTTCTCTTTTTTGGAAATATTTACCAGAATAGGCGTAGCAAGCCTGAGGTTCTGCCAGACTTGCTTCGCTTGCTAGTAATATATTTAATTCATCATTTACAATAACGCTACTTGCACTATAACAACGCTTTAAAATATCTAAATGTTGTTTAGTGATATTCATAATTATCCTTGAAAACCTGCCTCTACTAATTTTTCTTTAATTTCTTTATCAGATAAGACATTTTTAATTCCAATTACTTTAATTCCTTTTTTAATTGCTGCTTCAAACATTTCTACAAAATTTAACGGACATAAAACTATATCGTATTGCATTGCAGCACTTTTTCCTTCAGAAATTGAACAATGGTGAATTGTTTGAACTTGAAGTCCTAAATCCTTAACGGCTTTTTCAGTTCTTAATTTCATCATCATACTTGTTCCTGCACCATTTGCACAAGATACTAATATTTTTAATGCCATAACTATTTACCTTCCTTTTTAGCTTTTAATTCAACATAAGCATCATAATCTTCTGTAATTAAGAAATAGTAATCTTTGTTTCTGCTGTATTGAATTTGTGGAATTACGATTAATACAAGAACAATTAAACCTAAACCAACCCAGTGTAAGTTTTGCATAATTAAAGTGAATATTGGCCATACTACTGCCCAGTCCCACATACCGATATAACCACCGTGTGATGCAAATCCACCTAAACCATTAATCGCAACTGAAGCGATTAATCCAGATCCAAATACTTGACATAGACCAGCTATAAATGGCATAACAAGTGCAGCTTTATAACCACCTTTATTGTTCGCAAATACCGCAATAGTTGCGTTATCAAAGAATACTGGTACAAATCCTGCAATAACTAATACAGGTGATTTAATCGCAATTAAAGTTAAAATCGCAACTGCTTGACCTAAAGCTCCTGCTAAGAAACCGATAGTTACAGCGTTTTGAGAACCAAAACCGTATACTGCTGCACAGTCTATTCCAGGTACTGCTCCAGGTAATAATTGATTTGAAATTCCTTGGAATGAATTTGTTAATTCAGAAACGAAAGTACGAACACCTAATTGTAAAATCGCAACATAAACCGCAAAATGAATTGCTCTATTGAAAATAAAGATAGGGAAACTTGCTGATTCTTTTAATAATTTTGCAGCAATAAAGTAATCTTTTCCTAAAATTCCCATCAACACACTGAAGAATAGTAACATCAAGATAGCTGTTGAAACCATGTTTTCATTAAACATTGATAAGAAACCAGGAAGTTTAATATCTTCTAAACGTTGTTTGTTTTTGCCAAATAATTTTTCAGATAAAATAGAGAAGAATTTTAATCCAAACATTTGTTGGTGAGCAACACAGAATCCACCACCCTCTGTTAAATCTTGAGTAATATCAACTGTTAAATTGCTACCTACTGCCCAATACAATCCAAGAAGTACAGACATAATTAAGATATATTGCCATTGTGCTAAATTAGGGAATGCTGAGAAAATTAATACCAAAGCAATTCCTGATTGTTGATATTGAACATGTCCTGTAGTGAATACAGAGCGAATCTTAGTATATTTTGAGAATTTTACTAATAATAGATTAACTATTAATGCAATAAGCATTACATATATTACAAGTGATAAAGAAATACCGATTTCTTTTCCTAAACTTGCAGCATTTTCTGTTTGTTCTTTAATGATTGCTTGAACTGCAGGATCACCAAAGTAAGGGTCGATTACCATCGCTGATAATTGGAATTTTTCTTTTAAACCAACCAATATCGGTCTAAAGTTTGTAACTAATTGTCCAGTACCAACACTTAGGATAAAAACCCCAATAATAGCCTTTAATGTCCCCCCGATAACATCATAGAATTTCTTTTTGAGTAATAAATAACCGAAAAATACAATTAATCCGATTACATAAGCAGGTTGTCTTAAAATTTCAGTCGCAAAGAACTGCCAAAATTTTTGTAGTATTTCCATTTTTAATTTCTCCTATTATAAGTTGAATTTATCAGCTATCGCTAATAAATCATCTTTGTTTTTTGCATATTTAAGTGCTTCAACCACATCTTCATTCATCAATAATTCTGATAATTGTGTAATGTTTTCAAGATGTTGATTCGCATCTAAGGCAGCTAAGGCAAAGAATAGTTGAGCGTCTTTTTCTCTATTATCTTCTTCAAAAACTACCGCCTTTTCTACCTTCATAAAAGCAATCGCACTTTTATTAACTCCAACTGCACCTTGCGAAGCATGAGGCATCGCAACGTTTGGAAGCAATACGATGTAAGGTCCATATTCCTCAATAGATTTAATAACTTGATCAATATAAGCTCTTTCCACAATATTTTGTTTAAGCATTGTATCGTAAGAAGATTTTACTGCATCTTGCCAAGTATCAAATTCATTTTCAAATTGAACTAAATCTTGTTCTACAAGTTTTCTAAGCATAAATTATCTCCTAAAGCATTGATTTGAAAGGAATATTTGGTTCTTCCTCAAAGCAATCATCAAAACCTCTTGGATGATGATATTCAATAAGCTCCTTATCACGAGGATATACATATTTTCCGCCAACTTCCCAAATAAATGGATGGAAATTGTATTGTAATCTATCTTTACGAGCCTTCCACAAATCTATTATTTCTTGTGTACTTGCCATAAAATTAGTCCAAATATCATGATGTACTGGAATAATTACTTTAGTACGCAAACATTCAGCCATTCTAAGTAAATCAATAGATGTCATTTTATCTGCAATTCCCACTGGATTTTCACCATAATTATTCAATGCCACATCAATATCAAATTGTTTACCATGTTTTGCGAATTGAATTGAGAAATGCGAATCTGCACCATGGTAGATATTACCTCCTGGTGTTTTAAAAACATAGTTTACTGCTTTTCTTCCCATTTCCTCATCACTAGGACATAAACCTAATAACTCGCCGTTATTATTTTCAGCACCTTCAACAGGTAAGGTTACTAAACAAGTTCTGTCAAAAGAATCTAAAGCGTGAATTTCTACATCTTTAATCTTAACAACATCACCTGGTTTTACTGTGATTAATCTGTCTTGTGGAACTCCCCATTTAGCCCAAAGCTCAGTACAGTGCCAAGGACCTACAAATTTAACATGATTTAGATTAGGGTTGTTTATGATTGCTGCCGCAACATTAACATCAATATGATCGCTATGATAATGTGATGCAACAATAAAATCAACTTCATTAATCGCAAATGGATCAATAACTACTGGTTGAGCACGCAAATTAGGTTGAAGTTTACGAACACCAGCCATATTAGCCATTTGATGTCCTCTAACCATATCTTTAACCTTTTTAGTGCTTTTCCCCCTTCCACACCATAAATCCATGCAGATGTTTGCGTTGCCAGGAGTTTTTATCCAAACACCTACACAACCCAGCCACCACATCGCAAAACTTCCTGCTGGAACTTGTTCATTTTCAATTTCTTCATTTAACCAAGTTCCCCATTCAGGAAATGTAGATAAAATCCACGATTCTCGTGTAATTTCATTAACTTTAGCCATTTTATATTACCGCCTTTCGCTATTATCCTATATGAATACGCTTACTTGTTCAATATATTTTATGATTTATTTTCACTTTTTATGATTTATTTTTATTTTATGATTTTGATAAACTTTTATTTCATTTTTTTAAATATTAATAAAATTATGATGAAATATTATTTCATAAGGTATTTTTTAATTTTATTTATTTAAATTTTTATGATTGATTTTAACTTTTTATGATTGTTTTATGATATTATTTTATTAGGAGGTATTATGGCAAAACAAACTCAAAAAACTGTAAGTGAACGCAGAAATAAAATCCTACAACTTCTAATTGATGAAAAAACACTAAGCGTAGAAAAATTAAGTGAATTACTCTCTGTATCCATTCCTACTATTCGTAGAGATTTAATAATTTTGGAAGAAGAAAATCAAATTATTCGTTATTTTGGTGGTGCCAAGATAATGGATGAAACTACTTATTGTCCTTATGTTCCCTATAAAAATAAAAAAGAGGCTATTGCCTTTGAAGCCTGTAAATATATAGAAGATGGTGATACTATTTTTATCAATACTTCTTCTACCGCTCTGCTTATTTTAAAATTCTTAAAAAATAAACATGTAAATGTTATTACCAATAATGTTAAAGCTGCTTTTGTGGATAGAGATCCTAATGTTTCAATTATTTTAACAGGTGGTGAGCTTAGAATCCCTAAAGAAACTTTGGTTGGTGATTTTGCTTTAAAAAATATCCAGGGAGTTCAAGCACATAAATGTTTTTTAGGTTGTAGTGGAATAAGCAAAGAGTTAAGCACCTCAGTGCTACAAGAAACAGCTATAAACCACAAAATGCAAAAACATACTTTAGGTTCTGTATTTGTTTTAGCTGATTCTAGTAAAATTGGTAGACATCACTCATTTGTAAGTAGTGATTTATCTAAAATAACTCATTTAATAACCGATAAAGACGCTGATAAAGAATACATTGAATACTTTAATTCATTAGGTATAAAAACTATCCAGGTTGATACTTATGAAGATTAAGAAGTTAATTATTTTATCACTTTTATTAATATTTATTTTTATCGCCAATATCATTTTAAAACCTAGCAAAACTTTTACTTACAACCAAGTAAAAGTGATTAAGGTGTATGACGGCGATACAATAACTATTATTAACGAAAATAATGAAAAAGAAAAAATAAGACTTTATGGGATTAGTGCTAGAGAGCTTAATCAGGAATATGGACAAGAAGCAAAAAATTATCTTCAAAATTTAATTTTAAATAAAAATATAGATGTTTTTGTGCATTACAAAGATGAATATGAAAGAACTGTGGCAGAAATTTATTTAGATAAAATTAATATTAATCAAGAAATGGTAAAACAGGGTCAAGCCTTCATCTTTCATAAATACAATAACGATTTAGATATTTACATTCCTTTAGAAAATTATGCTAAAGAAAATCAATTAGGAATGTATAGAAATAACTAATTTTATAAATTAGTGAATATAACTCTGAATAATATAATTAAAAATGATATACTTAAATTAATTAAAAGGAGAATTTATGGTAAAGGCAAGAGATATAGCTATTTGGTTTATGAATAAAAATATAGCTTTAAGAAATGGTACATATGATAGTAATTTAAAACTAAATAAATTAATATATTTTGCTGCTCTTATGTATTATGCTGTATTCAAAGAAAAATTAATAAAAGAAGATTTTGAACATTGGGATAATGGACCTGTGATTAGGGATATTAGGAACGAGTATAGATATGGTGTTTTGTCTAATCGTAATAATAATATTGAAATGAATTTTAATGTTATTAAAATATTAGAAATAATACAATTTATTTACGGTTATAATACCGCAAGCGAATTAACCGAAGAAACACATAGTCATAATATTTGGAGAAATAGTTCACGAAATGATGTTATGAATATAGAGAAAATAGATAATGAAATTATAGAAGAATTGAAATTTTTCTATGAGATTCATAAAAATACTAATTTTAATTTGATAGGGGTTGAAATAATTAAAGATAAAGAGGTATTTTATTACGATAAAACAACTATAAATAATTACGACGATGATTTCATTAATTTTATAAACAATTATAATTATGATCATAACAACAAAATTCCATTTATTGAGAAAATAAATGATGAATTTGTGGTATCTTAATGGATATATTTATTGCGAAAGTTAAGTATCCTAATGATACTAAAAACAATCACGTTCCTCATCAAAATTTTATAGGCTATATTGATGATGATAAAATAATATTCTATTCTATATCATCATTAACCAATAATAAAATGGCACTAAAAAATATTCTCATAATTACTATCCCATCATTTCCGACGAACAGACTAAAAATAATTTCAAAACACCATCATTTATAGATTGTAGTAAATCATATCATTTGAATATTAAACATATTGATATTAATAAACTTGCGACTAGAAAAATAGATATAAATTTAAAAAATAATATATTAAATAAAATTAAAGAAATTAAAAAAATAAATTTACACAAAGAATACATAATAAACGAAAAAGAATTTTTAAATTTAAATCCTAAAAGTTCTAAAACTCAATAATTTAATAGATACTTGTAATTTACAGTATCTTAAATTTGTATTACAATGTAATACATAAAAGGAGATTATTATGGCTATTTCAGTAAGATTGAAAGCAGAAGATGAGTATGATCTTGATGTATATCGTAAATCTTTAGAAGAATACAACAATAATCCGATAAGCTATTCTCACGCAGAAGTATGCAAAATGTTAGAAATTGACTAATGTATACTCTAAGATATAGCAACAAAGCAATTAAGCAAACTTGATAAAGGTACACAAAAACTAATTTTAAGTTGGTTAGAAAAGAAGTTAGAAAATTGTATAAATCCTCGTTTGTACGGAAAAGGATTTACTACCAATAGAAGTGGACAGTGGCGATACAGAATTAAAGATTATAGAATTATCTATGATATAAAAGATAGTGAGTTAATAATATTAGTATTATCTATTGGTCATAGAAAAAAATATTTACTAAACAAAGACAACTTAGGTTGTCTTTTTTGAAAAATAAAAGGTAGTTTTAACTACCATCTTAATCAACTTTAATAGCTCTTGCGGCAAATCTTGCTTTACCATCTAAAGTACAAGTAAACAAAGTTAAATCCCAACTTTCTTTACTATCATCAACATCGCTATTGATAATCATTTCTTCAACATCGGTATCATTTAAAATCCTAATGTTACTAACAACATATTTATAAACTTTATCATCAACACTGGTAAAAGTAATTGTATCACCTATTTCAATGTTATGGATTTTTCCAAAATGAGCTTTAGAATTATGAGCACAAATAACTAAATTATCATCATAATAAGAGCCACTATAATAAGTAGGGGAAATTTTAAGTCTTTCATAATCCCAAGTATCCATAACTGGTAATTTTAACTCTACATTAGAAATTTCAAGAATACCAATATAATTGTATCCGTCAATTTCTTCAGTTTTCATTACAAAATTATTATCATCAAATTCAGTATCAAGATTTTTAATAATTTTTGTTTCTAAAACATCACTTACATTTTTTGCATTAAGATACATTGTATAATCTTCGTGAAAATTATACAAAGTTAAAATAATTGCAGCAGAGATAAAAAAGAGTCCAAAATAAATTAATAAATTAAATTTAGACTTCTTCATTAATTTTACCTAAATAACCAACAGTAACTAAAATAATACCAACGCCTCCAAGTAACCATACAGGCCACCATAATTGACCAGTATAAGGTAATTTTTCAGGAGTTGGTGGTGGAATAACTTCTTTTAAAATTCCAGCTTTTGGAGTTGCTTCAATATCATAAGTTAAAGTTCCATCACTATTTCTAACTGGCATAGTTACTAAAAACGGATTAATACTAACATAACCATCAACACTATTTGTTTGAACAAATAAGTAAAGTCCCATTTCTAAATCAGAAAATTTTACCACTCCCCCTTTTGAAATATCTTTTTTTCTAGGGGTTAATTTATTGGCAGAAACAACTTCTGCAAGTTTAAGCGGATAATTAGCAGTGTGAATGTTATCATCAATATTTAGATTAATAAAATTTTTAAATTCATTGCTGTACCTGAAGATATAACCGTTATTAACTTCAACATCAGCAACTTTATATAAAGCAAGTTCAATACCATCTATCTTATCTTGATTACTATTTTTTAAGGTAATATTGATACTTCCTTTTCTTTTAATATCAGCTACTTCATTTGCGAAAGCACGATTAAAACTTAACAACAGAAACAATGAAACTAGTAATAAATTTAAAATCTTTTTCATAAAACCTCCATTAAATAAGTTTTTTAATCAAATTAGAAATTTTTGGATCTCTCATTCTAATTCTACTAATATTTTTCTTTTGGAAATAATCAATCTTTCTTCTAGCAATAGCAGAAGATATGAAAGTATAAACAATTAAGAATATAACCATTGGAACTATTAGAAAAGGAACAATGAATATTGGTTGAATTTGAATCGCATCTGCGATAACCCTAGCATCACCATCTACATTTTTAATGCGATGTCCTCTCACTAACAATCTATGACTATTAATACCATACGGCGTACAAGTAATCAAAGTAGAATAATCCATTCCCTCTACTATCTCAATATCAGAAACATTGTTAGGTAGTACTACTCTTATTTGATCAACTTCATAAGTATATGTTTCATTTAATACATGAATGGTGAAAGTATCACCAATCACAAGTTTGTCTAAATCAGAAAATAATTTAGCTGAAGGTAAACCTCTATGACCAGAAAGTGCTGAATGAGTACTAGCACCACCTATAGGAAGAGATGTTCCTTCCAAATGACCTACTGATGTTTGTAAAATATCTTCATCAGTACCGTGAAAAATAGATAACTTAGCATTTATTTTAGGAATATCAATATACCCCATATTACCAGCAGTATTAAAGTTTAATTCATCATTGTATAATTGACGATCTTCTTCTGTCGGGTACCAATTAATGCCAGTTAAACTTAAATTTTCATTATATTTCTTTGCACTATCTAATATCTCGTGATAATTGTTATCAGACATTTTTGCAATTTTTTCTGAATAACTCATTATTACTTTAGTATGGTGGAAAGAATTATAATAATCACTTATTGTAGGGTAGGCTAGAAAGCCTACTCCCACAATAAATACTAATATCATAATTAAATTTGTTAAATCTTTTTTCTTTTCTTTCATTATTTAACTGATTTCATTTTAATTCTTGAAATCATAGTAATTACAACTCCAACAACTAAAACTGAACCAACTACATAGAATATTGTTCTACCAATACCACCAGTTGAAGGAAGTTCGATACCTTTTTGGTTTAAGATAGTTGACAATACATCTGCAGCGACTGCTGGATCATCTTCTGAAACAGTAGTAGCAGCAGTTCTTGTTGTTAATCTGTTGTAACCTGCAGGAGCTAATGTTTCTTCTATGTGATAAGTTCCTAAACCTTTAAGACCTTTAATTTCAACAGTACCATTTGTGTTTTCAACTAAAATTTCAACACCCTCTTCTGTATAATTACCATTTTCATCTTTTGCAGCTAGTCTATAGTAATCATTTTCTTTAACAACTCTTATTTCACTACCTTGAGTAGCAGCATCGTATAACTTGAATTTAGCACCAGTTAAAGCAGAATTTGTTACTCCATCAACCTTTTTGATTGTAAGTTTATAAGTAGTGATTTTTGGATTGTTTGGATCTGGTTGAGTAGGATCATCTGGTCTTGGTTCTTTTGGATCTACAGGAGTTAATGGATCTGGACTATTTGGATCTTCAGGAACAGTTGGGTCATTTTTCTTCTTGTAAGAAATATCAGCTCTGTTTGTAGCAGGCGAAGTTGCAGCACCAGGAAGAACTAATGATTCATAAGTTAAGACAACTGTTTCTGTTGGGTTATATAATGGAGATCCGTTTATTTTACCGTTTCCCATATCAGTTTTATTAATCCAAGGGATAATTACTGTCATTGCACCAGATTGTGTATCAATTGAAACTGTATAATCAGTGTTTAATGTTAATGTTCTGTTTCCAACTTTAACAACTAAAGTATCTTTTAAAATTTTTAAATTTGTAGGAGTATCCACAATTCTATATTCTGTAATAGCTTCTGTTTTTCTATTTTTAGTTACAAAATTTGTAGCAGTGAATTTAATTTGGAAAGGAACTTTATCACCAATACCATAATTTGCGGTCATAACTCTTCCGTTTTGATCATCATTTTCACCAACTCTAATTGTTTTACCAGCAGTTTTGTCATTTGGGTCAATTGTTGGGTTGTTATCATTTTTATCTTTAATTACAACATCTGGCATTGTGCTATCTACAGAAATATATTTTCCACCATCTAAAGTAGATGTAACAAAATAATATCCGAACGGAACTGCACTAAACACAACGCTTGCACCATTTGTTGAAGTTTTGTCATCACCAACTTTTTCACCAAAACCTAATGCCCATTGTTTAAATTCAGGAGTATCTAAATCAGCAGAAGTAATTCCATCTTTAATAAATACATTACCTGCAGAATCTTTTCTAAACCATTGGTTAGAATCTTCTAAAGTCTTTCCAGCAGGCACTTTATAAGAAATACCAGTACCATCTTCTGTTACAGTTGCGTCAAACAACTTGTAAATTGCATAAGTTTTACCATTAGCAGCATTATCAATCGTAATACTACCAGTTGTAGCAGCATTTACTGTAAAGTTTCCTAAGAAAACTATAACAGCAACTAAAATTATTTTTAGAATTTTATTTAGTTTCATAATTCCTCCTTTTCTTAAATAATTTTATTAAATGTTTTAACAAATTTTAATTAATCTTTTTTCTTCAGTTTATAATAACCTCCTAATATTGATAGTATCAATATTCCAATATAACTATAAACCTTGGTTCCGATACCTCCTGTATCAGGAAGTTCTACCCCTAATTTATTTGCGATTTGAATTCTATCACTATAATCATCACTACCCGCAACTAATTTCATTTCAGTAGTTGCTAGACCATCAGGTCCAGTAGCTAAAGTAGTAATATAATTCCCATCAGCATTTTCACTAATCTTAAAGTAAGCATATTTTTTGATTATTACATAACCATCTGGAGCTTTGTATTCGGTGAGTCTATAATCTCCAGGTCCTAATCCTGAAAGATTAACACCATCTACTCCAACATTAATACTACCATTGCTATCACCACTATATCCAGCAACAGCTTCCCAACCTCCTGTAGCATTCTTTTTATCAAGATTAAATCTTGATCCAGTTAATACTTTAGTAAAGTTTATATCTGTTTTTTGAATATTTATGGTTGATGTTATTTCTAAAGTAGCAGGTACAGTTGTAATTTCATAATTTCTATTTATTAAATTATTAGTACTACTCCAAGTAAAATTAATTCTACTCTTACCTGGAAGCGTTCTAGTTCCATCAGGTGTAATTGTAATAGTGCTATGCTCATTATTTACAAAATTATTGTAACTAGCTAAGTTATTAGCGTTACCATCAATTCCCTGTGCTTGTCCATTATAAGACTTAGTAACATTATTTAAACTTATAGTAGCAGGTCGTTTTGTAATTATTAATTTTCCACTTGTTCTTGCAAATGTAAGTCTATGATTAGGATCATTATCACTAATACTTAAATTTCCCATATTAACTGTATAAGGACCAACATTTTTCTGTGCGTTAATAGCAGCACTTGATAATGGTTGTCTAACAACATTGGTTTCAGTTATTTGATAATTAGGATCAGAGCTTGTAAGAGTATAATACTCACCATTTTCATTGGCAGTAGTATGAGTTTGTCCATCATACACAACAGTTTTTGATAATCCATTAACATATATTGTGATTGGTTTTTCTGTTACAGTTAATTTACCTGGTTCATAAGTTATTTCGTAATAATCATTTCTAGGTTGATTTTGACCGTTAGTAATACTAATTCTAGTGATTCTAGGTGAAACACTACCCACATTTGTTATAGTTTTATTAGCGAAAACTACTGCACCAACCTTATCACCTCTAGCAAGTGGTGTAGCAGTTGCGATTTCTACATCGTTTGCATTACCATCTCTAAGAGCAAGAGCTGTTCCGTCATAAACTTTTGTATCACTTCTTGGTTTTACTATTAAATTCTTTTTGTAATAGTAATTAATAGTTATTCTTTTACCATCATTAAATACATATGTAGCAATGTTTGAACCATTTTCGCTATCAATTGTTTTAGCGTATGTAAATCCATTGACTTCTCTTCGTTTCTCAATAGTATTAAAAATATTAGGTGTATTTAATAAAATAGTTTCATTATTGTGACCAGGAATTGGATTACCGTCCATATCAAGATATTTAAGTTCAATAATTGCTGTGTTTCTAGGCACATATTCAAACACAATTCTGTTGTGTGCAAGATTTGAAGATATTACAAGTTCCTTACTTTGTTCAATAGGGTAATATTCCTTCAATAAGTCATCACCACTAATTCCAGAATTTCGCATCACTGTTATATCAGTAGCTTTCGCAAGTTCTCTAACTTTAACTACAGTAGCACCAGCTGTTTCTACTTTTGATGTCGCCACTTTCTTAGTTGGATCACTTTGAAGAACATAATCAACTGTATAAGTTAAGCTGTTGTTTTTCTTATTGTAATAGAAAGTAATAACATTTTGATCAAAATTATCAGTAAGTGTAACGCTTTGTTCTAATTCTTCAGGTCTATAACCAGGAACACCAACTGCATTTGCTTTAATTACTTGTCCTAAAGTTAAATCAGGTCCTTGAATATGTACATCGCTTAATATAGATTGATTAGTATCTCTATCTATATAACGAATTGTATATTTAATCGGCAATAATTCCCATCTTGCATACAAGGTTGTGTTTTGTGTGATTGGTGAATTAAAATCAAATTCTGTTCCACCTTCCTTTGCTGTATACCAACCTTTAAATTTATGGAAATTTTTAGTTGGTTCCGTTGGTTGGCTGATTTTTATATATTTATCTACTGTTTGAGCTTTGATTCCTGATCCAGCTGTTCCACCATTTAATTCAAAATTAACATTAAATTTAGGTGGTGTCCATTTTGCATAGAAAACTTTATTACCTCCAAGTGGCATTGATTTAGTTTGATCAAATGCAGGAGCTTGTAAAGCAGCATCTTCATACCATCCGCCCCAAGTATAATCAGAATCTACTCCATCAGGTCTTGTTGGAACAAAGTTATAAGTAGCATTATTTATGTTTGTGCCATTAATAATATTCAACTTTGTATCTACAAGCACAGCATTTGTTGATCCATTAGGGATACGATTTGCCGCCGCATTATATTCGTAGGTAATACTATATCGTTTTAACTTATAATAAAATTCAAAGATACGATCATAGGTACCATTATTATACCTATCTGTCTGCGATCTTGTAATCGGATTTGGATAAGTTGGATAATCTGTTCTTCCTACTCTCGTTGTTCCATTACTTACCGGCTTATTTGGCTGACGCGTCTGTGGATATGTAGCTGAATTCAAAGCCCTTAGCTCCGCTGCATTAAGAGCTTCATATCCTGTAAATCCTTTTGGTCCAATGTCAGACAGCAAATCAAAAGTTGAAATATCTTCTGACTGAAGTGGTTGCCTTGTATAAGTCCCAGGATTTCCTGAATCTTCAAAGTAATAGTTTACACGTGCTCGACCATATCTACTTATCGTTGTCACTCTTCCATTGGGTGCCTTTAGGTAGATAATATCATTATCTGTTCCCCAAATACCGTTGTAGTTAATCTCATTATTTGCATTCGCATTTTTGATATGCTCTGCCGATGCAAACTGCTGCATAGTAACAGAACCACTATTTTGTCCTGCATACGCCCATCGAATAAACTTAACACCACTTGCACTAGAAGTTACTGTTCTATTCGAATTTGCCCAGTTAACTGGCCATTGTTGAGCAATATATTGACCCGTCTTTGCCTTAAAAGTATGTTCTCTACCCTTATTGACTCCTAGGTGGGTAATGGTTGCATCATTTCGATTAACATTAAATTTGTAGGTATATTCCTTTGGCTCATAATATACTCGAATAACTGTTGTTCCATCTGCATTTACGACTTCCGAAGAATTATTCTTAGAAGCCATCTTCTGATAACCTAGAGTATAGGCAGAACCCGTATTTGGATCGATTTCATTAGAATCTGGCATCTTGTTGGCATAGATGATACTTCCTGTCAAGGCTGTCCCCTCTGCCGAAGCAAAGTATTTTTCTCTTGGTTGGACCGCTTCTCCCTGTTCGTGGGTGGTAATTCCCATATATTCATTTTGATCGTATTCATAACGATAATACAAAATCGTATATTTTACCTGATCTGGATTCCATTTCGCATAAAGTGTTTTATCTTTATCTAATACAACATTTCCACTTTCTACTTTCTTTGTGAGTTCTTTATCTTCATACCATCCCTCAAAGGTATAACCTGTTTTAGTTGGATTAGATGGTAAAGGCTTGCTTTCTCCGTATATTCCTTCTATTTTTGAAACATAAGATCCGCCATTACTTTCAAAAGATACATATGCTTTACCTCTTGTGTAATAAACTGGAATTTCTTGTTCATCGTCATAATAAATCTCTGTCGATTCACTTCGTTCGTATTTTGCATACGGAATGATTTCAATTGGAGGAGTAACAGTTGATCCTACAAGACCTCTTGCCTCAACCCTCTTAATATCTGAATAGTTACCATCATTTAAATTTTTTAATTTATAAACATAGAAGAATCTAGCATTTGTTGGTCCATATCTATGTTTTATAGTTATCTTTTTATCAACAGTACCATCTGCCGCATCTTTTTGATCTAAAGAGGCTTGATCGTTAAGTGTTATGATTTCAGTTTCAGGATAATAAATTGCATCATTTGTTAAAGTATTATCATCAGTTTTCTTAATAATTGAAGATTTAGGTGTTTTAATTGTGTATGGTAAATCATACTCAGCTAACTTATAAATTTCAGTATCAAATGCTACATCTTTACCTTGTGCATTATTAAAATAAATATACTCTACTTTAACTTCATATTCTTCTATTTCTTCAAATACAGCATTAAATTCCATATTTCTAGTAACAGAAGTTGTTGGGCTTGCTGTATTTTGTGCAGCATCTACCCATTTCACAAATCTTTTACCTGCCACGAAAGGATCTTGTGGAAGATTGCCGATGGTTGCATTTGCAGTAGCTTCAACTAAATATGTAGTATCTTTTGTTTCATTATTACCATTTATATATGAAAATTTTACTGTATAATAACTTTTTCCACCAATAACTATAGGAGTAGCGTTGGTGCTTCTAACAGTTGCATAAGTTGAGAAGCTATCAGTACTTACGGTAATATCTTTTAATTTCTCGTTAGATGTTGTTTCATTTTCTATAATTTCTACTGTTTCATCATCTATAAAATGCACAACTTGGAAAACATCATCGCTATCAACTAATGGACCATCATTATATTCAATTTTAATCTTAATATTAGTTGCTGGTTGATATTTAATGCCATCTAACTCAAAATGAATATCTAATAATTGAACTAAAAGTTCTGGATTTCCTTCTGAATTAAAAGTATCTTCAATAACATTTTTATATTTTTGATAGTTTTCAGAATCAACATTTATTTCACTAACTATAAATTGTATACCTTATGGAAATTTAGCTTCTCCATTAAATTCAGCATAAACAGTATAGTTACTACCTTGATGAGATAGAATTGTTTCTTCATTTATTAACTCAAGTTCTTTTGGAGCAGATATAATTTCTGTTTCTGTACTATTTTCTTCAATTACAGTTTCTACATTATCACTAACAGTTTCTGTTGTATTTACACTTTCACTAGTTTCAGTGCTTGTAGCTTGAGTTTCAACAGCAGTTTCAGTTTCTTGAGCAGTTTCTGCTTCAGTATTTTCTTCTGGTTTATTTTCAGTTAAAACTATTCCTAGGTTATTTTCTGTTTTTACCTTATCACTTTCCAAGGTTATAGCAGGCAATATTAAAGAATATGTCGTAAAGAATACCACAAATGAAGCTAAAACTATAAGTAATTTTTTATATTTTAAATCTATATTAATCTTCTTTTTCATAACTTTTCTTTTTATTTTACGGTACCGATTTCCGAAAGTGGCCATATCTTAAACACTAATTTTCCTACCACTTGCTCTTCCGAGATTGTACCAATAGTTTTATTTCTTGAATCAATAGAATTAGCTCTATTATCCCCTACCACAAATATCCTACCTTCAGGAACTTGAAATGGAAATTCAACATTGGTTTGTCCATAGGATTTTTCTTTTAAATATGGTTCATCTATCATTACTTGATTTACATAAATATTTCCAGACTTATCCATATCAACCCATTGACCAGATTGAGCAATCACTCTTTTTACTAAGATGTTGTTGTTGTAGTAGAAGGCAACCACATCTCCACTTTTGAAATTAGAACTTTTAACCGAGATAACCAAGTTGCCATCATCCAAAGTTCCTTCCATTGATTTTCCATAAATTCTTAAAACAGGAAGCAATAATACCGCAACCAAAACCGCAACGGCTGAAGCTACTGTAAGAATGAAAATTGTACTTCTAACTATATTGAAAAAATTTACTTTGTAATATTCACTTTTATAGGCATTTTCTATTTCTTTAGTGCTTGGAAATACAATTTCTTTTAATTCACTTTTAGCCAATATATTACTCCTCGTGTTGTCTTTTAACATTTTCTAAATATAGATCTACAGCTTTTTGTGCTTCTGTAAATATTCTAGTTAGTTTTAAAGATGCTTCCGCAATTGAACCTGATTCTTGAATTTTGATAGTCTTATCATTAAGTCTATTTTCAAGTTCATTTACTCTTGTTCTAAGTCTATCTATTTCTTTACTTTGAGCAAGCATTATTTCTAGTATTTCTACTCTTTTTAATCTCTTTAAATCTTTATTCATATAATGTTTCGTAAGCAAAATTATAACCAAATAATTTCACTATGATTTAATTTTATACTAAAATTTAATTATGTCAATTCATTTTATTTTTCAAAAAAAAAAAAAAAAAAAAAAAAAAAAAAAAAAAAAAAATTAAATAAAAAAAAA
>CAMCKH010000014.1 GCA_945875435.1 uncultured Erysipelotrichaceae bacterium | reverse complement strand
AAAAGGTATAATTTAAACAGTTAATTTTATGAAAATAATTGTGGATAGTTTGACTAAATATATATATATATATATTAATAAAAGTTTAAAATTTATAAAAATACTTTTTCTATCTTCAATACTAGGTTTTTTATTTTTATTTATAGCATATTTATTTCCTATAGATAGAATAACTAATAATGTTTTAGAAACTTCTAAATATTATTGGAGTATTCCTGACTATCAAAAAATAATCTATAATTATGATTTCACAACTATCGGAAATCAAACAGATCAATTGATGCTTTTAGAATCTGTTTATAACGAAGGTAAAATTTTAGATAGAGTTATTTTAAATTATCATTATAATGCATTAAATAAAGGCTATGATCATAGTCTATATTATTTACAAGAATTAATTAATGGTTTTGAAACAAACAACAACACTCCTTACGGAAGATATTGGCATGGTTATTTAATTATATTAAAACCACTTTTAATGTTTTTAAATCATAATGAAATATTAATTTTAAATTCAGTAATTCAACCTTCGTTATTTTTAGTTACTATTTTTTTAATGTTAAAAAATAATATGAATAAATATATTGTTCCTTTTGTTTTATCGTTGTTATTTATATTTCCGATATCAATAGCTTTAACTATGCAATTTTCAATAGTTTATTATATTTTATTTGTTGCGATTATTTTATTATTAAAAATGCCAGCTAAAATAATTAAATACTCAAGTGAATACTTTTATATTATTGGTATATTAACTGCATATTTTGATTATTTAACTTGGCCTCTTGTAACTTTAATGATACCTTTGATTTTTATTATTATTTTGAATAATAAAGATTTAAAATATAACTTATTATATATAATAAAAAATACCTTATTGTATGGAATTGGTTATATCATGATGTGGATTAACAAATTTATATTAAGTTATTTCTTTTATGGTGATTTAGTTTTAAAAGACGGAGTAAATCAATTTTTATACCGAACACAAAACGAAATTATAGATGGATATTCCACTAGAATTGTTGCTTTAAAGAATAATTTATTAATGTTTGATAATAATGCTTTTAAATTAATTTTATTATTTTTTATACTATATATAGTTTATAAATTGATTTTTAATTATAAAAAGATAAAATTTAATTTATTTTTAAATAATATTCATTTTTTATTAATAGCTTTATCTCCGATAGTATGGATATTATTAACAGCTAACCATAGTTATGTACACTATTGGATGGTATATAGAATATTTATGATTTCTTTATTTTCTCTAGGTGTTTATTTTGTTAATGTATTAAGTTTTGATAAGTGATTCCATAATATGTTTTTTTTACAGTATTTGATATAATTAGGTTATGAAAATACTGTTTTATTTTTAAAATATTAAAAAATGGATTAGGTATTTAAATCATTAATTAGCACCTATTTTAAACAGTAATCATATTATTAAAACAAAAATTAAGTAAATAACTATCATATAAGAAGATTTTAAATTGATTTATCTAATATATAATAAAAAAGGAGATTTATAATGAATATAGCTTTATTTACCGATACATATTTACCTGATATTAATGGTGTTGTGAGTTCTGTTGAAATATTACGAAAAAAATTGGTGGAACAAAATCATAATGTATATGTAGTATGTCCTTATCCAGATATTTTAGGTTCGGTAGAAATAGTTAAAGAAAACAATGTGATAAAAGTTCCTGGAATTGAACTTAAACAAATGTATGGTTACACTTTAACACCTCCTTTTCACTATGCTTTGATTGAAGAATTAGAAAAATTAAATTTAGATATTATTCATTCACACACTGAGTTTGGAGTAGGTATTTTTGCTAGAATTGTAGCTAATAAATTAAAAATTCCATTAGTATCAACCTATCATACAACTTATGAAGATTATACTCACTATTTGAATATTGTGAATATGGAAATTATTGATAAGATTGCGAAAAAAGGAGTAGCTTTTTTAAGTAAAATTTATAGCGATAGTTCAGTTAGACTGATAGCCCCTAGTTTTAAAACAAAAATGTTATTAGTGGGATATGGTATAAACAAGGATATGATTGATGTTGTTCCTACGGGATTAGAACTTGAAAGGTTTTATGATGAAAATGTCAATCAAGAAGATTTGAATAACATAAAAGAAAAATTAAACTTAAAAGATAACTATAAAATTTTTATCTATGTAGGAAGACTTGCTGCTGAAAAATCAATAGATATGATAATTAAAGGTTTTGGTAAAGTTAAAAATCTTACAAATTCAAAATTAATAATTGTGGGTGGTGGTCCTGAAGATGAAAACTTAAAGAAACTCACAAACTCTTTAAATTTAGATGATCATATTATTTTTGCTGGAAAAGTCCCTCAAAATGACATTCCAAAATATTACAAACTAGCCAATGTTTTCATTAGTGCAAGCACTAGTGAAACTCAAGGGATGACATATATTGAAGCACTTTCTAGCGGTTTATTAGTACTCGGCAGAAAAGATGAGGTATTATTTGATTTGATAGATGAAGGTATTACCGGAGATTATTTTAATAACGAAGATGAATTAAAAGAATTGATTGAGAAATATCAAAAAATAGATAATTTTAATGACTATAAAACAAAATGTGAAAATAAAGTTAAAAAATTTGATTCTAATATTTTTGTTTCAAAAATATTAGATAGCTATCAAAAAGCTATTGAGGAATTTAATGATTGTTATTTGGTTGAAAATATCAAGGTTAAAAATGATAATATTTTATTAATTTTAAATAATAAAAAAGAAGCTAAAATTGAGCTTTTAATTTCACTTGATAATTATTATGAAAATAATATTAAAAAAGGTAAGATTATTTCTAACAATGAATTATCAAAATACCAAAAAGAAGAAAAAATCTTAAAAGCGTATTTAAGTTGTATTAAAAAAATCACCACAAAAGATTATACGGCTAAACAAATTTATGATTATATAATTAAAAATTATGATATTGATGCAAAAGATGTAAATGATATTATTGAAAAATTAGAAGATAAAAAATTAATTAATGATAAACGATATACAATAAATAAACTAGAGTCATTTAAAACAATATTTTTGAGCAAAGATAGAATAAAACAAAAGTTACTTCAAGATGGGATTTCAATTGAAATTATCGATGAATGTTTAAAAGATTATGGAAGTGAATTAGAATTTGACAGTGCTTTTAAAAAGGCACTCAAATATCAAAAAACTATTGTGGATAAATCGTTAAATTATAAAAAAAATATGATATTTTCTAAATTAATTAATGATGGCTTCAATAACTCAATTATTAAAGAAGTTATGAAAATGTTGGATTTTAAAAAAGAAGAAGAAAACAATGAAAATATCTTAAACAAAGAAGTTGCTAAGGCGTTAAATAAGTATAAAAAATTTAGTGGTATGGAACTTAGAAATAAAATATTTAAATATCTTTATAGTAAAGGTTTTGAAAACAGCGATATTTATAAAGTTTTAGCAGAAAGGGAGTGGGAAGATGAAGAGTGATAAAAAAATAAAAGATTTTAATGACGGCGAACATTTGGTTGTGAATTTATTGATAAAAAAAATAAATAAAGGAATTACTAATGCTGGATCTCCGTACTTAACTTTAACACTACAAGATAGCAGTGGTATTATTGATGCGAAACTTTGGGATGTTAAGAATGAAATTTTAAAAATTTTAGAAGCAGGAAAAATTTACGAATTTACTGTTGAGGTATTAAGTTACAAAAATTCTCTACAGTTAAAAATAATTAAAATATCACCTCTAGTACAAAGTGAATTAAATATTTCCGATTTTATTCAAAGCACAAATTATTCAATTGATACTCTTAGAAATTATATAAATGACTTACTTTCAAATATTAAAAATCAAAATATTAAAATAATAACTAGAGAAATGCTTCGTTATTACGAAAAAGATTTTTACACCTATCCAGCTGCAGTATCAATTCATCATTCATTTATGGGTGGTCTAGCAACCCATACTTACGGAATGCTTAAATTGGCTGAAGAAATTGTTAAGATATATCCTATTTTGAATAAAGATTTATTGGTTGCAGGGATTTTATTACATGATTTAGGGAAAATTGAAGAACTTTCAGGTAATTTAACTAACGAATACACTTTAAAAGGTAAATTAATAGGGCATATTTCAATAGGGGAATCAAGACTTTTTGAAATAGGTAAACAATTGGGATTAGAAGATAGTGAAGAACTTTTGCTTTTAAGACATATTGTTTTATCGCATCATGGAGAGTTAGAATTTGGATCTCCAGTAAGACCTTTAATTATAGAGGCTGAAATTATTAATTTTATTGATAATATTGATGCTAGAATAAATACTATTGAAAAATCTTTTGAAAATATTGAATATAAGGATTTTGGTCAAAAGTTGTTTTCGCTAGAAAATAGAGCTTTTTATAAACATAATTTAAATGATAAATAAAAAAATAATGCGTAAGCATTATTTTCTTAATCCTAATCTTTTTACTAAATTACGATAACGGTTAATATCAGTATCTTTTAGGTAGCTCAAGAAATTTTTTCTTTTACCAACCATTTTCATTAAACCGCGAGTTGAATGATAGTCTTTACTGTGAACTTTTAGGTGTTCAGTTAATCTGTTTATTTGTTCAGTAAGTACTGCAACTTGAACTTCAACAGAACCAGTATCGCCTTCAAATAAAGCATATTCTTTAATAATAGCTTGTTTTTCGCTTTTAAGTAGCATATTTCCTCCTATTTCATTACCTTTTAACCAAGTAGATGGTCGGAAAAATCCAAAAACCTAGTTAAAGCAACATTATATTACCATATATATGGAATCATTTCAATATTTTGCTTGATTTTTTATTTTATATTTGTTATTATTATTTATGCAGTGTCCTCGTAGCTCAGCTGGATAGAGCATGCGCCTTCTAAGCGTAAGGTCGGGGGTTCGAACCCCTCCGAGGACGCCATAATCTTCATTGAAGATTTTTTTATTTTAATAATTAGTTTATAATATAGGTATGAAATGTAGGATTTTAAACAAAACAAAAGATAAAGATTTTTCAATTTATTATAAAGATATAAGAACATATTTTAAAAAAACTTTAAAAATATTAAACATAACTACTGATTTTGAAATAACATTGATTTTAGTTGATGATCAAAAAATTCAAGAAATAAATAAAACTTATCGTCAAAAAAACTATCCTACTGATGTTATTACTTTTGAAAATGAAGATAGAGAAACAGATTTTTATTTAGGAGATATTTTTATAAGTTTAGAAAGATGCAAAGTTCAAGCTGAAAAGTATAATCATAGTTTGAAAAGAGAGTTTTGTTTTTTATTTGTGCATGGTTTGCTTCATAGTTTAGGCTATGATCATTTAACTTATCAAGAAGAAGAAGAAATGTTTTCGCTTCAAAAAATGATATTAGAAGGTTTAAAATGAATAAATTTAAAAATGCTTTCAATGGTTTATTTTTAGTTATTAAAGATAAGTCGGTTAAAATTCAAATTATAATTGGATTAATTATTTTATTGTTTTCTTTAATTTTAAAGATTGAAATTAGTGATTTTATAATTATTTTATTAGTAATTATAATGGTTATTTCTTTTGAAATTATCAATACTTTAATTGAAAAACTGTGTGATTTATATAGTAAAGATTATAATTTGGAAATAAAAAAGATTAAAGATATTTCTGCAGGATTAGTCTTAATTTCTGCAATATTTTCATTAATAATTGGAGTTTTGATTTTTAAAAAATTTATTTAGGAGGAAGAATGGAATATAATTTTTTAATTGAAGAGGCTTTTAAGGTCTTAAAAAACGCATACGCACCTTACAGCAATTATCATGTTGGTTCGGCAATCCTTTGTGATGATGGTAGAATCGTGGTAGGAGCTAATATTGAAAATGCTTCTTTTGGTGCTACTAATTGTGGCGAGAGAACTGCGATTTTTCAAGTGTACTCATTAGGGTATCGTAAAGATAATATCAAAGCTATTGCGATAGTTACTGACGGCAGCATTCTGGCTGGACCTTGTGGTATATGTAGACAAGTTTTATCTGAGCTTTTAAACGATGATACCCCTATAATATTATCTAACGGAAAAGAAGTTCAAATCACAAACATAGACAATCTTTTACCTTTAAGATTTACTGATAAGGATTTAGTAAAGTGAAAAGCGGTTTTGTAGGAATAATAGGAAGGGCAAATGCTGGTAAAAGCACCCTTTTAAATGCGTTGATTAACGAAAAGGTTTCAATAGTTTCTGCCAAAGCACAAACAACAAGAAATGCTATAATTGGTGTTTATGATGATGATGATTCACAAATCATTTTTTGTGATACTCCGGGAATTCATGAATCAAAAAATAAATTAGGTAATTTCATGAATAAAGAAGCCTATAATCAAGTTGGTAATGTTGATATAATTTATTATCTTTACGATGTTACTAAAAGATATAGTGATAAAGATGAAAAAATTTTAAATAATCTATTTAATAACCATGATAATATTTTTTTGATTTTAACAAAAATAGATCTTGTAAGTAAAAAAGAATTGTTAGATAAGATTACTGAGTTATCGCAAAAACAATCTTTTAAGGAAATCATACCTATATCAAGTATTAAAAATAATAACTTGAATAGACTAATTGATATTACTAAAAAATATTTAATTGAAGATATTAAATATTTTGATAGTAAAACCAATGTGAGTTTAAATTTTAGAATTTCTGAACTTATAAGAGAAAAAATTTTAAACAATTTCCACCAAGAAATACCTTATATGGTTACTATACTAGTAGAAAATATTAGATATACCGAGGCAAAAGCTTTTATTTCGGTTGTTATTATTGTTGGTAAAGAAAACCATAAATCAATGATTATTGGAAAAGGTGGGGAGAGTTTAAAAAGAATTAACTATGAAAGCTCTAAAGATATTAAAGTACTGTTGAAAAGAAAAGTTAATTTAGATATATATGTCAAGGTTGATGAAGATTGGTTCAATAAAGAAAACAAATTAATTCAATACGGTTTTGATTTTAAAATGCAAGATGAATGATAAAGTAATAGGAATAGTTTTAGAAAAGATAGATTATAAAGATAATGATGAAATTTTAAAAATACTCACTAAAGAATACGGAGTTTTATCTTTTATCGCAAAAGGTGTTAAAAAAATAACTAATAAACATTATGTAAGCAATTTTTTAGAAATTGAAATCATTTTTGATTATAGCGAACATAAAAATATATTTAACATTAAAAATACCAGGATTATCAACAATTATCATAAAGATTACGATTTAGAAACAATACTTTTATTACAGTTAGGAAACGAAATAACTTTAAATATTTTAAAAGATAGTGCAGATTATGATTTTTATTACGATAATTTAATAAATTTATATCAAAATATACTTGATTTCAATTATTTAGCTATGTGTTTTTTTGTTGTGAATATTTTAAAATATGAGGGTTTAAATCCGATAGTTGATAAGTGTTATGTTTGTGATAATAAAAAAATAAGTTCAATATACATTCCTTACGGTTTTGTGTGTCAGGAACATAAAGATCATCACAATGAAAAATCAATAACTTTTTTAAAAAAATTTAGAATGATTAATCTAGTAAAAAATGAACAATTAGTAAGTATCAAAGAATATAATTATGATTTTAAAGATTTAACTTTTTTACTAGAATTTATAAGTTATAATTTTGAATTAAAATTAAATTCATTAAAACTACTTAAAGAATTATATTAATAATGAAAAAAAAGAACAATAATGATATTATATACATAAGAATTGAGGGAATATATGGAAAAAATAAAAAATTTTGAAGAAATTGTAAATCATTTAAAAGCTACTGGCTATGTTTATCAAGGAAGTGAAATTTATGGAGGGTTACAGAATTCTTGGGATTTTGGACCTTTAGGTGTTTCTTTAAAAAACAATATTAAACAATTATGGTGGAATGAATTTATCAAAAAACAACCTAATAATGTAGGTATTGATAGTGCTATTTTAATGAACCCAAATGTTTGGAAATCTTCAGGCCATTTAGGTGGATTTGCGGATATGATGGTGGATTGTAAAAATTGTCAAAGCAGATTTCGTGCTGATAAATTGATAGAAGAAAATACCTCAATCACGCAACTAGACGGTAAGAGCAGTGAGGAATTAGATGAAATTATTAAAACAAATAATATTAAGTGTCCAAAATGTAATTCAAATAATTTCACTAATGCTAGGGCATTTAATTTAATGTTTAAAACTTTTATCGGTACTTTAGAAGATTCAAAATCTAGTGTTTATTTAAGACCAGAAACTGCCCAAGGTATTTTTGTGAATTTTGCAAATATTTTAAGAACTACTAGAAAAAAATTACCATTAGGGATTGGACAAATTGGTAAATCTTTTAGAAATGAAATCACCCCAGGAAATTTTATTTTTAGAGTTAGAGAGTTTGAACAAATGGAATTAGAATTTTTTACTCACCCAGGAGAAGATATGAAGTGGTATCAATATTGGGTTGATTATTGTTACAACTTTGTTTTGAAATTAGGTATTAAAAAAGAAAATTTAAGAATTAGACAACATAGTGAAGATGAGCTTTCTTTTTACAGCAAGGGTACTAGTGATATTGAATACGCTTATCCTTTCACTAGCTGGGGAGAACTTTGGGGTATTGCGAATAGAACTGATTATGACTTAAAACAACACCAAGACGGTTCTAAAAAATCTTTAGAATATTTAGATCCATACACTAATGAAAAATTTATCCCTTATTGTATTGAGCCATCTGTTGGGGTGGAAAGAATGTTTTTAATGATACTTTGTGATGGTTATGAAAAAGAAATGGTAAATGATGAAGAACGCATTGTTTTAAAAATCCATCCTAGCATTGCACCTATTAAAGCTGCGATTTTACCACTAACTAAAAAACTTAGCGATGAAAGTTTAAAGATTTATCATGATTTAATGCAGGAATTTGATGTTGAGTTTGATGAAAGTGGTGCTATTGGTAAAAGATACCGTAGACAAGATATGATAGGAACACCTTATTGCATTACTTTTGATTTTGATTCTTTACAAGATGGTGCCGTTACTGTTAGAGAAAGAGACACTATGCAACAAATAAGAATCCCTATCAGTGAATTAAAAGAATATTTAAAAACAAAAACTAAATTTTAATTATGAATAAAATCAATACCGAAATTATTGAAAGCATTAGAGATAATAGTTCGATATCTCAAGTAATATCTAATTATATACCTTTAGTTAAAAAGGGTAGATCTTTTGCTGCGGTATGTCCTTTTCACGATGATCACGATCCTTCTCTTTCTATAAGCGAAGAAAAACAAATATACAAATGTTTTGTGTGTGGTGAAGGTGGAAATGTTTTTAGTTTTGTAAAAAAATATAAATCTTGTAGCTTTTTAGAGGCTGTGGTTGAGGTTGCGAAAATTAGTGGTCAAAGTTTAGATATTGATGTTAAGACTAAAAAAAATTACCAATCAAAAAACCAAAAATACTATGATATTTTAAACGAAACCATTAATCATACCAATTATTTGCTTTATACGGATATTGGAAGTGAAGCTAAAAAATATTTAGAAAATAGAGGTATTGATGATGAACTTATTAAATATTTTAAAATTGGTTATAATGATGCTAAAAATTCTACTTATAATTTTTTAAAGAGTTTAAATTACCAAGATAGTGATTTGATAGATGTGAATGTTTGTAGGGATAGTGAATATGGAATTAAAGATGTTTTTTATAATAGAGTTTTATTCCCTATTTTTGATGAAAACAACAATCCTTTAGGTTTTAGTGCAAGATCTTTAGATGGTAATGGTGCTAAATATATTAATACTAGCGAAACAATTATTTATACAAAAGGTAATGTTTTGTACAATCTCAACAATTGTAAAGAAGAAGTTAAAAAGAAAAATAGAATTTATTTAGTAGAAGGAGTTATAGATGTTTTGGCTTTTAAAAAAGCTGGAATTAATAATGCAATTTCTACCTTAGGAACCAGTCTTACTAAAAAACAACTAGAAATATTAAAGCATTACACCGATAATATAGTTATTGTTTATGATGGTGATAAGGCAGGTAAAGATGCCACTATTAAAGCTGGGATTATGGCTTTAGAAAATAATTTTAATGTATTTACTATTCTAAATAATACTAACAAAGATCCTGATGAAATAGTGAATGAATATGGTAAAAATGCTTTAAGAGATTTAATTACTAAAGAAATAAGTTTGATTGAATTTGGTTTCGATTATTACGATAACGGTTTAAGAACTTATAATGACAGAAAAATATTTTCTCAAAATATTGGATCTTTAATTGATTTACTTAGTGATGAGGTTGATAGAGTTAATTATAATTTATTGCTTCAAGAAAAAAGCAAAATTCAACGAAATAGTGCTATAAACAAAACAAAAATAAAACAAAATAATTTTCAAATAGAAAACGATTATTCAGGGATTATTAAAGCGGAATACATCGTGATTTCACAAATGATGCTTGATAATAGAGCTATTGAAGAATTTATCAATAATTTAGGCTATTTAACAGATATTAATAATAATAAGATTGCGAATATATTGATAGAAAATAAATATAAAAATAAAAAAATTAGTTACAGCTGTTTGATTGATGAACTTGAAGATGAACAGCTTATAAAAATCATCAGCGGAATAGGTAATAATGAAATATTCCCTAAAGAATATCATTATGAAATATTACAAGATGCCATTAATTCTATTAAAAGAAGTGTTATAATAGAAAGAAGGGATTTTATAATTAAAGCAATAAATTCAGAATTAGATAGTGATAAAAAGAAGGAATTATTACTTAAATTATCAGAAATAAATCTTCAATTAGGAGGAAAAAATGAAAAAAGAAAAGGCAACTAAAAAATCTAAAGAAGAAAAAAATAAAATTGAAATAGTTAATGAAGAAGTTGTGGATTCTCTCAAGAATTTAAAAAAGATAAATACTATTGAAGATTTAAAAAAGACTTGTTTACATATTTTTAAAAAAGACGGTTTCTTGAAGCAGCAAGACGTAATTGCGGCACTAGATAGATTTGATCTTAGTGATGACGATACTGAAGAATTTTATTTATGGTTAAACGATAATAAAATCGAAGTAAACGAAGATGAAGATGTTGAGGCTATGATTTTTGATGATATTGAAGAAGATTTTAATGAAGAAGAATTAGATCTTAATATTAATTTTGGTTCAACTAATACTTATTCAAAAATAAATGATCCTGTAAAAATGTATTTAAAAGAAATAGGATCTGTGAGTTTATTGAAGGCTGATGAAGAAATTGATGTCGCAAAAGCCATAGAAGAAGGCGATGAAGAAGCTAGAAAAACTCTTATCCAATCTAACCTTCGTTTAGTAGTTTCAATTGCGAAAAAATATACAGGTAGAGGTATGCTTTTCCTTGATTTAATCCAAGAAGGTAATATGGGTCTTGCGAAAGCTGTCGATAAATTCGATTATCGTAAAGGGTTTAAATTTAGTACCTATGCTACATGGTGGATTAGACAAGCGATAACTCGTGCTATAGCCGATCAAGCTCGTACTATTCGTATTCCTGTTCATATGGTTGAAACAATTAATAAAATGAACAGAATTCAAAAAGAATTAATTCAAATTTTAGGAAGAGATCCAAGTTCTGAAGAAATAGCTGAGAAAATGGGTAATCTTTCTCCGGAAAAAGTTAGGGAAATTCAAAAAATAGCACTTGATCCAGTTTCTTTAGAAACACCTATTGGTGAAGAAGATGATTCTCATTTAGGAGATTTTTTAGAAGATAAAAATGCTCAAACACCTGAACAATACGCAAACGCTCAATTGCTTAGAGAAGAAATTTCAGCAGTTTTAAAAGGACTTACTGATAGAGAAGAGAAAGTTTTAAGATTAAGATTTGGCTTGGAAGATGGTAGAAGCAGAACATTAGAAGAAGTTGGTAAAAAGTTTAATGTTACTCGTGAAAGAATTAGACAAATCGAAGCTAAAGCCTTAAGAAAATTGAAACACCCTAATAGATCTAAGAGATTAGTAGATTTTTTGGATGATATAATTTAATGAAAATTTCAAAGAGATTATTAAAAATTATTGATTTTATTGAAAAAGATGAGGTAGTGTTTGATGTTGGTAGCGACCACGCACTACTACCTTCTTTTTTGGTTTATCACAATATATGTTTTAAAACTTATGCTGCGGATAATAAAGAAGGACCGCTCTTAAAAGCTAAAGAAACTATTGATAAATACAATCTGCACGATAAGGTTATTCCTGTATTAAGTGATGGTTTAGAAAATATTAAAGATGATGTAGATGTAATAGTAATCGCAGGGATGGGTCAATATACAGCACAAAAAATATTAGAAAACAAGGATTTGACCAAATATAAAAAAATTATAGTTCAAGTGAATCGTGATATGAACCTTATGAGAAAATTTATTAGTGATAATAATTACACTATTTTAAACGAAGCTGTTGTTTATGAAGATTATTATTATGAAATTTTAGTTTTTAATACTGATTATCATCAAAATTACAGTGATCTTGAAATTAAGTATGGTCCATTTAATTTAAAAAATAAAAATCAAGTTTTTTTAGAATATTTAAAATTCAATATCAATAAATATGAAATGATATTAAAAAAACATAATAGCGAAGATTTAAATAATGAGGTAGCTTGTGTCAAAGAAATTATTAAGAAGTATTTTTAATTATTTTTTATTAATTGTATGGTGTATAGTAATTATCTATTTTTCAAGTGTTAAAGGTAATGATTCTTATAAACAAAGTTTATTTCTGGTTTCGTATTTTCAAGATTTTATAAGTTATAATCATTTAAAATTAATAGTACTTATTTTAAGAAAAATAGCTCATTTTAGTGAATATTTTATTTTAACTTTCTTAGCTTTTAATTGTTTTAAAAGCAAGAAAAAAGCTATTTTATTTTCATTATTTTTTGCTTTGAGTGATGAATTACATCAAAATTATGTAGCTGGTAGGGTTATGAGTTTTATTGATGTTTTAATTGATATGCTTGGAAGTTTTACATATGCAGTTATGAGAGGTTTTTATGAAAAAAAGAGTTTTGAAAAAAAAGAAAAACAAAGTTAGATTGGATAGATTATTTTTATTAATAACATTATTTTCTTTAATCGTTAGTGTTTTTGTTTTGTTGTTTATTTTGGTTTTTAAAGATCCTTTTATTGATAAGGGATATAGTAAAGAAGAAGCTATCTTTTTTAAAACGTATGATAAAGATATTCAAAAAATAATTCTTGAAAAGGATTATGATATAAGATACTATCAAATTTCTTTAGAAAAAGATTATAAATTTGAAAATATTAAACTTTATTATGATTATATTGAAAAATATAAAGATGCTGAACCTTATGAAATTGTTTATGCAACAAACCATAGTATTACTATTGAAAGATATCGTGAACTTAATAATAATATTTTTAGTAATGATAAATATTATTTAATACGAAATTATGATCGTTATAAGATTTATTTTGAAAAAAATGGATATACAGAAAGCGTACAAAATATTAGAGATACTGTTGCGAGTGTTAACACAAATGTTGACCGAGAATTTTATAGCGATACTTTAAAAGCAGATATTAGTAAAAAAGAATTGATGTTGGTGAATAAGTATTATTATTTAGATAATAATTATGTAGCTCTAGATCTTGTGGATATTGATTATAATTTAGGTGTTGGTAAATTAAATCAAGTAGCTTATGATAATTTTAAAAAAATGTATAGTGATGCTTTAAGTGAAGGAATATCTTTATACATCAATAGCCCTTATCGAAGTTTTACTTCTCAATATCAATTATATAATGAATATAGTAGCAGTATTGGTGAAGTTTATGCTGAAAAATATAGTGCAAGAGCTGGTTTTAGTGAACATCAAACTGGTTATGTAATTGATGTAGTATCGGCTGATGAATCAGAATCAATGGATGCTTTTGAAAACACTAAGGCTTATCAATGGATGGTTAAAAATGCATATAAATATGGATTTATCCAACACTATCAATTAGGTAAGGAAAAATATACTGGTTATGCTGCTGAGAGTTGGCATTATCGTTATGTCGGTGATACTGTTGCGAAATATTTGAAAGAAAATGATATTACCTTTGATGAGTATTATGAATTTTATGTAAGAGGCGAAAATGAGTAAGGAACAATTATTAAAATTAAGAAAAGATATTGAAATATATCAAAAGGAATACTATACCTTAGATAGCCCAAGTATTAGCGATTATGAGTATGATAATTTATTTAAAAAACTTCAAGAATTAGAAGAAAAATATCCAGAACTTTATGATGAAAATAGCCCAAGTCAAAGGGTTGGAGGTAAAGTTTTAGATTATTTTGAAAAAGTAACGCATAAAGAACCAATGCTTTCACTTGAAGATGTTTTTAGTATTGAAGAATTAAAGAGTTGGGCAAATAAATTAGTAAAAAATTATGGTAACTTACAATTCTGTGTTGAACACAAGATAGATGGACTTGCGATTTCTTTAAGATATGAAAATGGAATATTGAAATATGGAATCACAAGAGGAGATGGTAGTGTTGGTGAAAATGTTACTAATAATGTAAAAACTATTAAGTCAATACCTTTAAAAATTGATTTTAAAGAAGATTTTGAAATCAGAGGAGAGGTTTATATGCCTAAAAATATTTTTAATGAAATTAATCAAAAAAGGCAGTTAGATGGTTTAGAGTTATTAGCCAATCCTAGAAATGCAGCTAGCGGAACTATGAGACAACTTGATAGTAGTGTAGTTTTTGAAAGAAAGTTAGATGTTTATTTATATAATGTTTTAAATAGTGATAAAAATAGTCATTATGATTCACTTTTAAGTGCTAGAGATTTAGGTTTTAAAATCAATCCTTATACTAAGCTTTTTGATGATATTGATGTGATGTGTGAATATGTTAAAGAACTTAATGCTCTTAGGGATAGTTTTAACTATGAAATTGATGGTTTAGTAATCAAGGTTAATGATTATTCACTTCAAGAAGAAATAGGTTATACTTCAAGAGTTCCTAAATGGGCGGTTGCGTATAAATTTCCGGCAGAAGAAGTTGAAACTGTAGTTGAAGATATTTTTATAACAGTAGGTCGCAGTGGCAAATGCACCCCAAATGCTAAGCTAAAAACCGTGAAACTTGCAGGAACCAATGTTAGTTACGCAACACTTCACAATGAAGATATGATTAAAAATAAAGATGTTAGAATAAATGATGTGGTAGTGGTTAGAAAGGCTGGAGATATTATTCCTGAGGTTGTGAGGGTTAATTTTGAAAAAAGACCAAGCAATAGTATTGTTTATGAATTTCCTAAAAAATGTCCTAATTGTAACGGTTTAGTCGAAAGAATGGCGGAAGAAGCACACCATTTTTGTAACAATATTAATTGTTCAGCTAAAATTATAGAATCTATATCACATTATGCAAGTAGAGATGCTTTAAATATTGAAGGTTTAGGTTTTTCTACAGTTACAAAACTTTATAATGAAAATATTTTAAAATCTATTGCGGATATTTACAGATTAGAAAATAAAAAGGAAGAAATTTTAAATTTAGAAAGAAGTGGTGAGAAATCTTTTAATAATTTAATAAATTCTATTAACAACAGTAAAAATAGCAGTTTAGATAAATTTATTTTTGGTCTTGGAATTAGACAGGTTGGTGAAAAGACAAGTAAAATTTTAGCTAGTAAATTTAAGAATTTGGAAAATTTATTTAATGTTCAAATGGAAGAATTATTACAAATTGATGACATTGGTAAAATTAGTTCAAAAATAATATATGATTTTTTCCAAAATTTTGAAAATCGTGTTTTAATTAATGAACTTTTAAGTTTGGGTGTAAATCCTATAAATCAAGAAATTGAAATTGAAAATTCAATTTTCAATGAAAAAATAGTTGTGGTTACAGGAACTTTAGAAAATTATAGTCGCAAAGAAATTGAAGATTATCTGGTGAAATTAGGTGCTAAGGTAAGTGGAAGTGTTTCTAAAAAAACTGACTATTTATTGTGCGGTAAAGATAGTGGTAGTAAACTTGAAAAAGCTAAAAGTTTAGGTGTTAAAATTATAAATGAAGCAGAATTTATTAAAATTTTAGCGGAAAAATGGTAAGATTTAGATATGAAAAAAGAAATTAATGTAAATGCTTTAGCATCTCAAATAATGTTTAAATTAAATGATGAACAACTAATTGAAGTTAATCAAGAGATTGAAAAATTTGAGAAATATTTAGATATTTTAAATAAAATAGATACGACAAATGTAAGTGAAATGATTTATCCCTTAGATGAATACACAACTTTTTTAAGAGATGATGAAAATATTCATATTATTGAAAGAGATAGATTGTTGTCAAATAGTGAAAATGTGATTGAAGGGCATTTAGTGTTGCCTAAGGTGGTGAAATAATGGCTTTTAAAAATATATTAAAACAGGATGAAAACAAAAGATGTTTAGATAGTTATGGTAAAGTTGTTAAGTTTCAAGAAAAATTGAATGCTTCAGTTACAATGATAGAACCAGAACTTGAAAATGTTATTAGAGGTAAACTTTATAAAATACCGTATGCCTTAAAAGATAATATTTCTACTGATGGTATTTTAACAACTGCCTGTTCAAAAATTTTAGCTAATTATAAACCTGTTTTTAATGCAACTGTTTATGATAAGTTACGCAAGGAAGGTGCTGTGCTAATTTCTAAAGCGAATATGGATGAGCTTGCGATGGGCGGAACTAACTTATCTTCGTATTATGGAAAATGTTATAACCCCTATGATTTAAAAAGAATAAGTGGTGGTAGTAGTGGGGGAAGTGCGGTTTTAGTATCTTCAGGAGCCTGTGCTTTTTCTATAGGTAGTGATACTGGGGATAGTGTTAGAAAACCTGCAGGATATAATAATATAGTAGGTGTTAAACCGACTTATGGCAGAATCTCAAGATACGGTGTTATTCCTTATGCGAGTTCTTTGGATCATGTTGCGTATTTTACTAACAATGTTAAGGACAGTGCTTTTTTACTTGAAATTTTAGCTGGAAGAGATGATAAAGATCCTACTTCATCATTTGAAAATGTAGATAATTATGCTTCTTTATTAAGTGATGATATTAGAGGGAAAAAAATTTTAATTTTTAAAAATGTTATCGATAGTGCTAAAAGCGATGTTGCTTTAGAGATTGTAAAACATTTTAATAATTTAGTTGTTGAATTAAAAAACAAGGGTGCAATTGTTGAAGAAGTTTATTTTAATAATGATTTGATGAGGTCTATTTTCCCCACTTATTATATAATTTCAAATTGCGAAGCTACCGCAAATCATGCGAATCTTGATGGAGTTAGATATGGCAGTCAAATTCAAAAAGATAGTTTTGAAGATATTGTGATTACAAATAGAACTATTGGGTTTGGAACTAATGTTAAGAAAAGATTTATCATTGGATCATACGGTCTTTATGAAGAAAATCAAGAATTTGTGCTTAAAAAAGCTCAAAAAGTTAGACGATTAATAGTTGATGAATTTTTAAATAAGTTGAAAAATGCGGATGCGATTATCGCCCCTGCTTCATTATCTGTCGCACCTTTAGTTGATGACAAAGGAAATTTTGATTATAGCGATGAGTATTTGATTGGTGAAAACCATATGGTGATTGGAAATTTTGCGGGCCTACCAAGCATAACTGTTCCGATGGGTTATGTGTCTAATCTACCGGTGGGCGTTAATATTACCACTAATGTATTTAAAGAAAGCACAATGTTTAATATCGCCTATGCAATTGAAAATATAACAGGTATTAAAGATGTTATCAAGGAGGATTTTTAATGAATTATGACGTTGTGATAGGTATTGAAATTCATTTAGAATTAAAAACAAAAACTAAAATGTTTAGCTCAGCTCCTACAACTTTTGCTTCAAAAGCTAATAGTGCAGTTAACGAGATTGATTTTGCGTTTCCAGGAACCTTACCTAGTGTTAATAAAGAAGCTGTTAAAAAAGCATTAGAGGTTTGTTTTGCCTTTGGTTTAGAAATAGATAAATTACTTAAATTTGATCGTAAAAATTATTTTTATAGTGATCTTCCAAAAGGGTTTCAAATTACTCAACAATTTTTCCCTATTGGCAGAAACGGTAAATTGAATATTAAGATTGATGGTGCAAATAAAGAAATTAGAATCAATAGAATCCATTTAGAAGAAGATACCGCAAAACAATTTCATTTAAACGATAAAACATATATTGATTTTAATCGTGCAGGAAATCCCTTGATTGAAATTGTATCAGAAGCTGATATGAGTAGTGGATTAGAAGCTAGTTTGTATGTTGAAAAATTAAGACAAACATTATTATTTTTAGGCGTTTCGGACTGTAGAATGGAAGAAGGGTCGATGAGATGTGATGTTAATATCTCTCTTAAAGAAAAGGGAAGTAGTACTTTTGGTACCAAGGTTGAAATTAAGAACTTAAATAGTATTTCTAACATCAAGAATGCGATTGAATATGAAATTTTAAGACAGAGTGAGATTTTAAATAAAAATGAAAAAGTAACTCAAGAAACCAGAAGATTTGACGAAGCTACACAAACAACCGTTTTAATGAGAAAAAAAGAAGGGAATGTTGATTACAAATATTTTCCAGAACCAAATATTAAACCTATACTTTTAAGTGATGAATTTATTAAAAATGTTAAAAATAACCTTAAAGAACTTCCTGATTCTAAGATAGAACGCTATAGTCAAGTTTATGGATTAAATGATTATGATATTAGTTTGATTTTATCTAATTATGATGTAATGGATTATTTTGAAAAAGTAATGGTTTTTAGCAACAATCCTAAAAATATCAGTAATCTTATTAATAGTGAACTTTTAGGTTTAATGACTAAAAATAACATTAAATTTAGTGATTTAAAAATAAGTCCTAAAAATTTTTCAAGATTATCTGATCTTATAGTTGGTCAAGAAATTTCTGGTAAACAAGGAAAAGAAGTTTTAGAGTTAATGCTTTCAGGTGATGATGTAGATGTGATAGTTGAGACTAAAGGATTTAAACAAATATCTGATGAGAGTTTTATTTTACAAGCTGTTTTAGAAGTTATTGACGAACAAAAACAATCAGTTATTGATTATCATAACGGAAAAGATAGAGCTTTAGGATTTTTAGTAGGTCAATTAATGAAAAAAACCAAAGGTCAAGCTAATCCCGCTTTAGCTTCTAGTATTTTGAAAAAAGAATTAGAAAAGTTTAAATAGTGTGATAAAATTTAGTTATGAAAAAAAATATAAAAAATAGAAAAAAATTATCAAAAGCAGGAATTGTATTGATTGCGGGACTAGTAACTTTAGCAATACCTGTAATTATTTTGGTTTGGATTCTTGGAAGTGCGTTTTTTAACACTGGTAAACCCATTAATGGAGATAGATTTAATGGAGATTTAGATCCTGCAATAACTAATGATGATATAAAAAATACTAAAGAAGTTTTAAAAAGCATTTCTAATGTTGAAAATGTAGAAATCGTGTTAAAAACCTCAGCTTTTAGAGTTTATGTAGATACACTAGATTCTATTGGTGGTGGTGATGTTCAAAATGTATCAAAAGCGGTTGTCGCGAAAATTTTTGAAAAATTACCTTTAAATACTTATTTTACCTCAAGTGATTTAAAGAAAATGTATGATTTAGAAGTTCATGTTTATACCAAGATACCTGAACAGGAAGGTGAAACATTTATTTACTATATTGCGAATAAAAATTCATCGATGAGCGAAGTTAAATATCAACTTGTATCTGAACCTTTAAATAAAGATCTAGCAAACGAATTAAGAAATAGCGGAAATTAGGATGCAATTTTTAAAAAATCAAGAGTTTATTTTAGAAATTTTAGATTTAACTTTTGAAGGTATGGGTTTTTCAAAAATTGATGAATTTGCGATTTTTGTAGATAATGCGTTACCTGGGGAAGTTGTTAAAGTTAAAATAATTAAAATTTTAAAAAATTATGCGATAGGAAAAAATATAGAAATACTTAAACCCTCTAATAGCAGGGTTTTTGATGTTGATAGGAAACATTTAATAACAGCAAGTGCCCCTTTAGTTCATTTAGATTATAAGGAGCAGTTAAAATTTAAAGAAAATTTAATATTAAATGCTTTTAAAAAAGAATTTGATGATGATTTTAAGTTTAAAGAAATAATTTTTTCTAAAGAAGAAACTAAATATAGAAACAAAGCTAGTGTTGTGGTTAGAGAAAAAAATGGTTTACTGTGCCTAGGTTTATTTAGAAAAAATAGTCATGATTTTATTGAAATAGATGATTTTTTAATTCAAGATGATTATATTGATGAGGCACTTTTAAAAGTAAGAGATATTTTAAGAAGATATTCATTAAAGGCTTACGATGAAGTAAATGATAGTGGAGATATTAGGCATATTGTGATTAGAAAAGCTAAATTTTCTAGTGATATGCAGATTGTTTTAGTTACTAGAACTAAACAGATTAAATTTTTAAAAGAAATTGTTTTAGATATTAAAAAAGAAATTAATGTTAGTAGCATTATTCAAAATATTAATTATTTCAAAAATAATGTAATAATGGGCGATGAAGATATTTGTTTAAGTGGTGAAAATTATATTTGTGATAAACTTTTGGGGATGAAGTTTTTAATAAATTCAAAATCTTTTTACCAAATAAATCCACTTCAAACTGAAAGATTGTATGAAACAGTTTTTGATTTAGCTGATTTTAATAAGGAAGATATTGTTTTAGATGCGTATTGTGGGATTGGAACTATTGGAATTTTAGCTGCGAATAAAGTTAAAAAAGTTGTTGGGATAGAAGTTGTTTCTCAAGCCGTTTCTAATGCGAAAACTAATGCTAAGATCAATGGGGTGAATAATATTGTTTTTGAGGTTGGTAAGGTTGAAGAAGTTATAAAGAGATATCGTAATTTTAAATTCACTAAATTAATTGTGGATCCAGCAAGAAAAGGGATAGATCCTGATTTTTTCAACAGTTTTTCAACCATAAAACCAGAAAAGGTAGTGTATGTTAGTTGTAATTACTTGACTTTGATTAGGGATATTAAGATTTTTAAGACCTTAGGATATATGATTGATAGTGTTGTTCCTGTTGATATGTTTCCGCAGACTTTGCACGTTGAGACGTGTGTTTTATTGTCCCACAAAAGTGCAGACGATTTTATCAGTG
>CAMCKH010000013.1 GCA_945875435.1 uncultured Erysipelotrichaceae bacterium | reverse complement strand
GTCAATTCATCCCATGACTAAAGTCACGGGTGTTCTTGACATAACCAAATAAAATAGGAGAGATTATGTTAAAAGAAGAAACTAAAAAAAGTTTTAAAATAATTTCTTTTTCTTTTAAATTTTTAATTTCTTTAATTTCAATAATTATTTTTGTTAAAAAATATATAATGGTTGTTTTATAATCGCTTACAAAAAACTATTGACAAATTATTTTATAATGTGTTATTTTTAAATTAAGAAATGAGATTTCATTTTATTTTAAAACAAAATTGAAACGATTCAATTTTGTTATTAAGAGGTTGGTATGGCTACAATAAAAGATGTTTCAAATGTTGCTAAGGTTTCAATCGGTACAGTTTCTAGATATTTAAACGGTTATTATGTAAAAGAAGTTAATCGCAGAAAAATAGAAGAAGCAATTAAAGAATTGAACTTTAAAATCAATATGATTGCAAAGGGTTTAAAGACAAACAAAACCTATACCATAGGTGTGGTGGTTCCAAGTGTAACTGACCCTTTCTGTAATTATTTAATTGAAGGTATTGATTCTGAACTTGAAAATATTAATTATAGTTTAATTACCTGTAGTTCTAGAAATTCAGTAGAGTTAGAAAAAGAAAAGATTAAATTACTGAAAAATAAAAGAGTTGATGGAATTATAATTATGCCGATTAATAGTGATAGCACACATATTTTGAAATATTTTGAAAAAGACATTCCAATAGTCTTAATAGATAGGTTATTAACTTCTATTAGTAGTGATGCGGTTGTGATTGAAAATACTGAAGCTACCTATAATGCAACTAAGTATTTAATTAAAAAAGGACATACTAGAATAGGGATAGTATCAGGACATACAAACATTTATACTGGTTATAAACGGCTTCAAGGTTATTTAGATGCTTTCCAAGACAGCAATTTGATAGTCGATAATTCACTGATTAAATATGTTATGTATCAAAAAGGAGAGGGTTTGGAAGAAATTAAAGAGCTCATTAATTTAAAAGATAAACCTACCGCAATCTTAGCTACAAATTATGAAACTACCTATTCTTGTATTAAATATATGCTTATGAATAATATCAAGATAGGTAAAGATATTTCATTTTTTGGTTTTGATAATTTTGATATTTTAGATATTGTTTCTCCATCTATCACTACCGTTGTTCAACCAATTATAGAAATAGGAAAGGAGTCGGTAAAAATATTAAATAGAAGAATTAATGGCGATTATAATGACTATCCTTTGATTAAAAAATTAAAAACTAAAATTTTAGAGGGTAGTTCCATCAAAGAAATAGTAAGTAAATAGGAGGAAAAATGAAAAAAATAATTATTTTACTATTAGCTGTGTTGTTTATTTTAACTGGTTGTAATGCAAAACCAACAACTGAAACTAAAACTGAAGAAGCTAAAAAAATTGTGATTGGTGCATCACTTTTAACTCAAGCACATCCTTTCCAAGTTGCGATTCAAGAATCTATTGTTGCGGAAGCTGAAAAAAATAACGCAACTGTAAGTGTTTCGATTGCTGATCAAGATTTGAATAGACAAATATCAGCTATTGAAGATTTCATTACACAAAAAGTAGATGTTATTATTGTGGTTCCAGTAGATTCTGATGGTATTACTGGAGCAATTAAAAAGGCTAAAGATGCTAATATTCCAGTAATTACTGTTGATATTAAAGCTAACGGAGTAGATGTAGATTCTCATATTGCTACAGATAATTATTCAGGTGGTATGATTGCTTCAGAAATTATGGCTAAATATTTAGAAGGAGAATCTGAAATAGGTTTAATCACTTATCCTGAAGTTCAATCAGTAAGAGATAGAATTGATGGATTTAAAGAAAATGCTAAAAATCATCCAAATTTAAAAATAGTTAGTGAACTTCCAGGTAGAGATAGACAAGCTGCTAAAACTGCTTCTGAAGATATGCTTACAGCTAATCCAAATCTAAAAGGTATTTTCGGTTTTGGTGATGATATGGCGATTTCTGCAACTGCTGCGATTGCTGAAAGAAATAGTAGTGCGATTGTAATTGGTTTTGATGGTTTAGAAGAAGCTCAAAAATCAGTTAGTTCAGATAATGCATTTAAAGCGGTAGTAGTTCAATTCCCTAATGAAATGGGTAAAAAATCTGTTGAAGTAGCACTTGATATTTTAGCAGGTAAAACTGTTGAAAAAGAAATTCCAATCACCCCAGGTCTTTTTGTGGAAGGCAAAGGATTTGTGGATGTTAAGGTTGAAAACAACAAAGTTATAATAAGTGAATAATTTTAATTAGAAAGTGTCTATGACACTTTCTAATATATTAAGGAGAACTAAAATGTCTATAACATTAAAAATGAAAAATATCAGGAAACAATTCCCTGGAGTTATTGCGTTAGATGGAGTTAATATTGAACTTTTAAAAGGTAGTGTTTTAGCACTTTTAGGTGAAAATGGTGCTGGAAAATCAACTTTAATGAAAATATTGGCAGGAGTTTGTCCTCAAGATGAAGGTGTAATAGAGATTTTTGGTAAAGAAGTTAAAATTGATAATGTAAATGTTGCGAAAACAAACGGTATTTCTATAATTTTTCAAGAGCTTAGCCTTAGTGATAATTTGACTATTGCGGAAAATATCTATGCCAATAAAGAACCTACAAAATACGGTTTAATTGATGATAAAAAGCTAAATGAAGAATGTAAAAATTATTTAGTTAGTTTAGGAATTGAAATGGATCCTAAAATTTTAGTAAGTAATTTATCAATAGCACAAAAACAGTTGGTAGAAATTGCGAAAGGTCTTGTTACAAACCCGAAAATAATCATTATGGATGAACCTACATCTGCTTTAAGTAATAAAGAAACAGAATTACTATTTAATATTATTAATAAGCTAAAAAATGAGGGAAAATCTATTATTTATATTTCTCATAGAATGGAAGAATTGTTTAAAATCGCAGATTTTGTGACGGTTTTAAGAGATGGTAAGTATATTAACACCGTTAAGATAAGCGATACTAGTGTTGATGAATTAATATCAATGATGGTTGGTCGTGATATGCTTGAAATTTATCCTAAAAGAGATTTTAATTACCAAGATAACGATGTTGTTTTGGAATTAAAAAATCTAACTAAAAAAGATTACTACCATAATATTTCTCTTGCCTTAAAAAAAGGTGAAATCTTAGGAATGTATGGACTAATGGGTTCAGGAAGAACCGAGATTGTCAAAGGTATTTTTGGTATTTTGAAAAAAGATTCTGGCGAAATATTTATTGAAAATCAAAAAGTTGAGATTAATTCTAGTAAAGATGCGATTAATTGTGGTATTGCCTTTGTTACAGAAAATAGAAAAGAGGAAGGCTTGGTTTTAACATCTTCCGTAGCTGAAAATATTTCTTCTGTTAGAATAGAATCAATTATTAATAAGTTTGGTTTTTTAAGTTACCAAAAAGAAACTAACCTTGCGAATCATTATATTAAAAAATTAAATATTAAAACCCCTAATTTTGAACAAATAGTCAATAATTTAAGCGGAGGTAATCAACAGAAAGTTGTGCTTTCAAAATGGTTTGAAATTAAACCAAAAATACTCATTTTAGATGAGCCGACTAGGGGTATTGATGTGGGTGCCAAGTTTGAAATATATAAATTTATTAACGAACTTTCAAAAAGTGGTGTTGGAATTATTTTAATATCTTCAGAACTTCCTGAAGTATTAAATATGGCTGATAAAATTTTAGTAATTAATGATAAAAAAGTAATAACTAAACTTGATGCTGATAAAACAAATCAAGAAGAAATAATGACTTATATAACAAATAAAAAAGAGGTTAATTTATGATAAATAATAAGATTTTAAAAAATTATGGTGGGGCTTTATTAGCTCTTTCGGTTCTGGTTGTTTTATTTTCTATCTTGAGTCCATATTTTTTCAATGTTGATAATCTTTTGACAATTCTATCTCAAGTTTCAATAATTGCGATTATGGCATTTGGGATGACTTATGTTTTAATGTTAGGACAAACCGATTTATCTGTAGGGGCTATTGCTGCACTTAGCAGCTTAGTTTTAGGAGTTATGCTTAATTTAAAAGTTCCTACACTTTTAGCGATTTTGATAGCTATTTTATCAGGTTTAGGTGCCGGACTTATCAATGGTATTTTGGGAATTAAACTGAATGCTCCAGGATTTATAATCACTGTTGCGACAGTTGGTATTTTTAGAGGTTTAGTTTATACAATTACTGATTCAAAACCGGTAGTTATTGAAGATACATTTATACTGGCATTAGGAAATTCAAAGCTGTTTAACCTAATACCTTATACTGTTATTGTGATGTTGGTACTAATGCATTTAGCACAAATCGTGCTTGCGAAAACCAGATTTGGAAGAAACGCCAAAATGATGGGTGGCAATAAGGTTGCTGCTGAGTATGTTGGGATAAATACAAAATCAATTTATTTAAAAGTTTTTATGATTTCAGGAATTATGGCTGCGATTAGTGGGATATTGCTGGCATCAAGACTGTATTCATCGCAACCAAACATAGCACAAGGATACGAACTAGATGCGATTGCTTCAGCTGTTTTAGGTGGTACTAGTCTTTCTGGGGGTTATGGTAGTGTTATTGGAACCTTGCTTGGATCTATTGTAATGGGAGTTATTAATAACGGTATGAATTTAATTAGACTTCCTTACTACTATCAACAAATCGTGAAAGGAATTATTATTTTAATTGCAGTTTATTTAGATATTAAAAATAAGAAAAGTATCTTAAGTAAAGGAGGTAAATGATGTCAAATATAGTTACTATAGGTGAAATTTTAGTTGAGATACTTGCTAAAGAAAAAGGAAAAAGTTTTTTAAATACCCAAGAGTTATTAGGACCATATCCGAGTGGTGCTCCTGCAATTTTTATTGACCAAGCTGCTAAAATGGGGAGTAGTTGCGGAATAATATCAGTTGTTGGGGATGATGATTTTGGTAGAGTTAATTTGAATAAATTAAAAGAAGATGGTGTTGATATCAGCAATGTTTTTATTGATAAAAATCTAGCCACAGGAGTTGCCTTTGTAACCTATCATTTAGATGGAAATCGTGATTTTATTTTTCATTTAAAAAATTCTGCTACTAGTAAATTAAGATATGAAATGATAGATATGTCGATATTTGATGATTGTAAATATTTTCATATTATGGGAAGTTCACTTTTTAATGACTCTTTAATAGAATGTGCTAAAAAAATAGTTGATTATTGTAAGAATAAAGGTATTAAAATATCTTTTGATCCTAATATTAGAAAAGAGCTTTTAAATGATAATAAAATGAAAGAAGTGCTTTTATATATTTATGATAAGTGCGATATTTTTTTACCTAGCGAAGCAGAACTTTCAATGTTTATCCCTGGTTTTAGTGAAAAAGAAGCACTTTTAAATAGTGGAAAAGAAATTGTGGTTCTTAAAAAAGGTGCAAAAGGGTGTATTGGTGCTTTTGAAGGTAAAATTTATGAAATTAAGGCATTTGAAAGTATTGAGATAGATCCTACCGGTGCTGGAGATTGTTTTGGTGGAACTTTTATATCTTGTTTAAATCAGAATTTTGGATTTGAAAAATCTTTAATATACGCCAACAAAGCTGGTTCTATTGCGGTTAGTAAAAGAGGACCAATGTCTGGAAATACAACACTTTCAGAATTAGAAATATCTTTGTTGTAAAATAAAAATTTTTATGTTAAACTTATATAGCTATATTAGAGGAGGTTTTATCAATGTCAAGAGTATGTTCAATCTCAGGCACTAGAGCGTTATCTGGAAACAATCGTTCTCACTCATTACGTGCTACTCGTCGTAAATGGAATGTAAATCTACAAACAGTTACAATAGATGGAAAAAAAGTTAGAGTTACCGCAAGAACTTTAAAATCATTAAAGAAAAATAACTTAATATAAGAATGTGTATACATTCTTTTATTATCTAAAGGAAAGAGGTAGTTAATTATGAAAAACAATTATTTTATTAAAACATTTTTAGTAGTTTTTGGAACTTTTATTGCAGCATTAGGAATTTATCTTAATCTTTTAGCTAATAAAGGGGTGGATTGCATTAGTACTTTTGTGGCTGGTTTAAATAATTTATTACCATTTTTAAAATTTGGTTATGTTTCTCAAATTTTCAATATATCAATGGTTATATTAGCTTTGATTTTAGATCGTAAAAAAATTGGTGTTGGTAGTATTTTAAGTGCTTTACTTTTAGGTATATCAATAGAATTTTTTAATTTCATTCAATTAGCTAATTATATTCATGTTCATCCTATCGTTTTAACAATCATCGCTTCAATCATTACAGGACTTGGACTTGGAATTTGTTTAAGTGGTAATTTTGGTTGTAGTCCACTTGAAGCTGTGATGATGATTATTTGTGAAAACACAAAAATTAGTATTAAGTATATTAGAATGATAATAGATACTACAGCTTTAATATTTGGTATTATTTTTGGTGCTACTTTTGGAATAGGTACAGTTATTAGTATTTTTTTAATTGGACCAAGTATTGAAGTTGCGATTAATTTATTTAAAAAATTAAACATCACATAATTTTCTATATTGTTTTGATATTTAAAACATATTTAATTTATATGATATTTATAGAAGGAAATAATAAATCCTTCAAAATAGATTACCCCCCCTTTTATCTATTTGTTTCATATTCGATCCCCCTTATATTAAATGAAAGAAGCCTTTGATAAGGCTTCTTTTTATTGTTTTATTTTTGGATTTTAATTATAATAATAAGGTGATTAAAGCAATTTTTTTTGACCTTGATGGAACACTTATTGATAGTGAAAGTTACTATATCGAAAATACTTATATTCTACTAAAAAAACTAGGTTTTAAAGGAAGTAAACAGGAAGTTTTATCAATAGTTGGAACTAATATGGAAAAAACCTATGATATTTTAGAAAAGTTATTAGAATATAAAATTGATAGAGAAACTATTATTAAGGAAAATACTTATCATTTTGAATGTTTTAATCCCATAGATTACCAAAAATTAATTTTTAAAGAAGTAATAGAAATACTTTTAAAGTTAAAACAAGAAAATTATAAATTAGCACTATGTTCTCTTAGTGAAAGAAAATTAGTAACTAAATTTTTAAATGAAAATAAATTAACTGATGTTTTTGATTTTGTGTTGAGTAGTGATGATGTTTTAGAGGCTAAACCTAATCCTGAAATTTATTTAAGAGCATTAGACTATTTTAATTTAAAAAATGATGAGGCCATAGTATTTGAAGATTCATATATTGGTATTTTAGCTGCCAAAAACGCAAATATTTATACACTTGCTAGAAAAAACAAAGACTTTGAAATTGATCAAAGTATGGCAGATAGAGTAATTGATAATATGCAAGAATTATACGAAATAGTTTGGAGTAAAAATAATGAGTGAGAAAATAATAATTGAAGGCGGATATGAATTAGAAGGTGAAGTTAGAATAAGTGGAGCTAAAAATGCTACGGTTGCTTTAATTCCTGCAACAGTACTAGCATCTTCCGTAGTTACGATTTATGATGTGCCTGATATTAGCGATGTCGAAGCACTTAGCGATATTTTAAGAAGTTTAAATGTAGAGGTAAATAGACAAAAAGATCATTTAATAATTGATCCTAGTAAGATTAAAAATATTGATTTGGTACAAGATAATGTTACAAAATTAAGAGCTTCATATTATTTTATGGGAGCTTTACTTGGAAGATTTAAAAAAGTAAAGATTAAAATGCCTGGAGGTTGTTTTTTAGGTCCTAGACCTATTGATTTGCATTTAAAAGGTTTTAAAGCCTTGGGTGCTGAAGTTAAACTTGATGATGATGGAATTTATGAAATAAGTGCTAATGAACTTTTAGGTACAAATATTTATTTAGATTTCCCAAGTGTTGGAGCTACTATTAATATTATGATGGCAGCTATATTTGCGAATGGTAGAACCGTGATTGAAAATAGTGCTAAAGAACCTGAAATTGTAGACCTTGCGATAATGCTTAATAAAATGGGTGCTAAGGTTAGGGGTGCTGGTACTGATGAAATTATAATTGATGGAGTTTCTAGTTTAGGTGGATGTTTTCACGAAATAATACCAGATAGAATTGAGGCAGGAACTTATATTGTTATTGCGGCAGCTTGTGCTAAAAAAATGAAAATAACTAATATAATTCCACATCATTTAGAAGGTTTGATTTCAAAGTTAGAAGATGCGAATGTAGCTATGGAACTTGGAGATGACAGTATTACTATTGTTGGTAACAAAGAGATTAAAGCTATTAAAATCAAAACTCAACCATATCCTGGTTTTGCTACAGATCTTCAATCGCTTTTAGGTGCCTTTTTAACTCAAGCTAAAGGGGTTAGTATGATTGAAGAAACAATTTATCCTGAAAGATTTAAGTATTGTGAAGAGTTAAATAAGATGGGGGCAAATATTAAAGTTAAAAGTCCAGTTTGTTTTATTGAAGGTGTTAGTCAACTTAAAGGTACAGAGGTTTCAGCTACTGATTTAAGGTGTGGTGCAGCTTTAATTATTGCAGGACTTCTAGCAAAAGGAACCACAACTATTTCAAATGCCTATCATATTTATCGTGGATATGAAAATATTGTTGAAAAATTAAGAAATTTAAATGCAAGAATTTGGGAGGAAAAATGAAAAAATTAATAATGAAAATGCAAAAAGGTGATGTGATTGAGTTTGAACTTTATGAGGAATATGCACCTAAAACAGTAGAAAATTTTATTAATTTAGTTAATAAAGGTTTTTATAATGGCTTAACATTTCATCGTGTAATACCAGGTTTTGTTTCTCAAGGTGGTTGTCCTTTGGGGAATGGAATGGGAGAAACAGAAAGTATTAAATGCGAAACTTTAAACAACCCTTTAAAACATTTAGAAGGAGCTATTTCAATGGCTCATAGAGGCAAAGATACTGGTTCTTGTCAATTCTTTATTTGCCATTTACCTCAACCTCACTTAGATGGTGTTCATACTGTATTTGGAAAAGTTACAGCTAATCTAGATGCAGTAATTAAAATGAGAAATGGCGATGTGATCGCTTCAATTGAATTATTATGAATAAATTAAAGATAAATGAAACATTTAAGGAGTATTTGATAGTAGCATTAGGATCGTTTATTTACGCGGCTTCTTTGAACCTATTTTTAATTCCTTACAGTTTATATAGCGGTGGAATGACAGGAACTGCTCAAATTATTAGAACTTTTTTAACTAATAATTTTAATATTGTGTTTAATTTTGATATTGCGGGTATCTTAAATTTTATTTTTAATATACCTTTAATCTTTTTAGCATATAAAAGATTCAAATTATCTTTTGTTAATAAAACAATTTTTTCTTTAGTTATTCAAACCATAGTTTTTAGTATTGTTCCTATTTTTGAAAAACCTTTAGTTAGTGATTTGTTTGCATCTATCTTTATTTGTGCTATTTCTTCTGCTTTTGGTTCAGGAATGATTTTAGTGCAAAAAGCTACTGCAGGAGGCAATGATGTTACAGGAATGTTGGTAAGTGATAGATATCGAACCATGACCGTAGGCAAATTTGCACTTTATTACAACTGTGTGCTTTATACGATATGTGCTGTTTTCTTTAATGTTGAGATTGCTATATACTCGTTGTTTTATACATTTTTATATTCATTTGTGATTGATAAATTACATCTTCAAAATATTCAAGTCAGTTTGATGATTTTTACTAAGAATAAATTGGTTAAAAAGACAATTATTGAAGAATTTAAAAGAGGTGTTACTTATTGGCAAGGCCTAGGTGCTTTTACTGAAAGTTCTACTGAGGTTTTGGTAACTGTGGTGTCAAAATATGAAGTTGCGAATATCAGAAGAAAAATTAAAGAATTGGATTCTAATGCTTTTATTATAATTTCTGGTGAATTAAATGTTGATGGCGGATTTGAAAAGAGGTTGATTTAATGGAATTTAAAATTATTTCTAAATCGATTGATGAAACTTTAAATTTAGGTTTTAAACTCGCAAATAACATAAATAAAAATGTAATTATTTATTTAAATGGCGATCTTGCTTCAGGAAAAACTCATTTTACCAAAGGTATTGCGAAAGGTTTGGGGGTAAGCAGCATTGTCAGTAGCCCTACTTTTACTATTTTAAAAAACTACCAAGGAAGGATGAAGTTGCATCACATTGATGCTTATCGTTTAGAAGATAATTTATATGATTTAGGGTTTGAAGAGTTGGTAACACCAGATTCAGTAGTTGTGGTTGAGTGGCCAAAATTTTTAAAACAATTTTATAATTATCCTTATATTGAAATCGATTTTAAACATATTGATGATGTTACTAGAGAAATTATTTTTAGAAGTAATTTTGAAAGTGAAAATCAAATATTAAAGGAGTTTTATGATACTTTGTATTGATACCGCTACTAAATTTTTGTCTTTGACTTTAATTAAAGATGGAAAAATTGTTGGAAAGATAAATGAAGTTTGTTTAAAGAAACAAAGTGAACTTATTTTTGTAAGGTTGGAAAAGTTATTTCAAGATAAAAATGTTAGTCTTAATGATATTAAGGCTGTTTGTGTTAGCGAAGGTCCAGGTTCTTACACCGGTGTTAGAATTGGGCTTACCATTGGAAAAGTTTTGTGCGAATTAAATCCAGAGATTGAATTATATAAAATCAGTACTTTAAAATTATATGCAAATAATCTAGAAAATTGTTTGGTTTTATTTGATGCCAGGGCTAATAGAGCTTATTATGGTGTGTATGATAAGGGGATAACTATTAAGGAAGATAGTGTAAATTTAATTTCTTTAATTGAGTTAAATAACTATAATTTGGTAGGCGATCTTAGTTTAGTAGGTAAAGAAGATTTTTATTTTGAAATTAGCGAATGTTTTTTAAATAATTTGAATAATTTTGAGCTTGTAAAAGATGTTTCTTTTTTAATTCCAAAATATTTAAAATCAGAAAATGATTATTTAAAATGATAAAGTTTTTAGATATTGATTATTTAGATGATATTTATTTATTAGTCAATAATTATTTGAATTTTATTGATTATAAATATATTAAAAATGAATTGACTAATTTAGATAATGAGATAATTGGTTTTTTTGTCGGAACAGAATTGGTAGGAGTTTTAAGTTATTTAAAAATTTTAGATGAAATAGAAATTAATTATATTGTAGTAAAAGAAGAATTTAGAAGAAATAAAATTGCGAGTGAGTTATTTAAAAATATTTTTAAATTAAAAGATTTTAAAGTTATTAATTTAGAGGTTGATGTTACCAACCGTAGTGCGATTGAGTTTTACTTAAAATTAGGTTTTAAGCAAATAAGAATCAGAAAAAATTACTATCAAGGAAAAGATGGTCTTGAAATGAAGAAAGTTATAGGTGAGTTATGAAAAATATTTTAGCTATTGAAACGAGCTGTGATGAAACTGCGTGTGCGATTATAGACACTGATTATAATTTTAAAAGCAGTGTTGTTACTAGTCAGATTGATATTCATAAACGTTTTGGAGGAGTAATTCCTGAAGTTGCGAGTAGGATGCATATTGAGCAAATTTCTGTGGTGATTAAAGAAGCACTTTTAAAAGCTGGTTTAACAATGAAGGATATTGATTATATTGCTTATACCTATGGTCCTGGATTAATTGGGTCACTTCATATTGGTAGTATTGCTGCGAAAACTTTAGCTTTTTTTCACCAAAAACCTCTAATAGCAGTTCACCATTTAAAAGGTCATATTTTTATTAATCAATTAGTTAAAAATTTAGAATTTCCATTAATTTCATTGGTTGTGAGTGGTGGTCATAGCGAGATTGTTTATATGAAAGATGCTTATAGCTATGAAATAATCGGAACAACTTTAGATGATGCGATAGGCGAGGCTTACGATAAAGTAGCAAGAGTTTTAAATCTTCCTTATCCTGGGGGTCCACAAATTGATAAACTAGCAAAACTAGGAAAAAATACTTATAAATTACCAACTCCTAAAGTTGATGGTTATAATTTTAGTTTTAGTGGTTTAAAAAATGCAGTAATTCAACTAATAAATAAACTTGAAAGAAATAACGAAGAGTTAATTAAAGAAGATTTAGCTTGTTCCTTCCAAGAAGTAGCTTTAAAAATTTTAATTGATAAAACTATTTTAGCGATTAAAAATTATAATGTAAAACAAGTTGTTTTAGCTGGTGGGGTAGCTTGTAATTCAAGGCTTAGGGAACTTGCGAGCCAAGAATTTACTAAATATTGTGATTTGATTTTACCACCATTAGCTTATACTACCGATAATGCTTTAATGATAGGAGCTGCCGCAATTAAAGAAATTGAAAAAAATAATTTTGCTGATTTAAGTCAACCAAGTGTTCCGTCAATCCCTATAAATGAATAAAAACCATTCTAAAAGAATGGTTTTGTTTTGTATAATTATATTGTTGTTTAACATATATTTTTTATAATATTTAATTTTGAAACGCTTTCAAATTTAGTGTATAATAGTTTTATAGGAAAAGAAAGGAGAAAATGATATGAGTCATATTGCAAAATCAGATGTTTTTAATGGTAAAAGTTCTTATTTAGAAACTTTAATTGCTAAAAAAAGAGGACACAGTTTAAATAGAAATGATGTTGATTATTCTGTGGAGAATCAGTTGTCTAATACTAATAAAATACAAATATTGTTTATTTATTTAGTTATACCAGTAATAGTAACCATAATTTTATATTTTATGATGTATTCAAATCCGTTAGGATGGTTATACTCTTTGGTGTCAGGTTTAATGTTTTATATATTCCTCGTATATACATATCCTATTCCTTTAGATAGTGTTTTTAACGAATGGGTACTTACTGATAAAAAAATATTATTTTCTAAGAATCAAAAAATAATTTCAACATTGTTGCCTTTTAATATAATTGTTAAAAATAATGATCAAGAAATTATGTTAAGCGATATAGTTAATGTTGAATTGACTTCTAAAACAAATGGATTTAATATGGAAAATAGTTTTTCGTTGGGTCCTTGGTCTCCTAAGATAAGCCCATCTTTACAAACAGAATATATTTTAACTATAAAAATAAAAGATGGAACTAGTGTCAATCTTAGTGGTAAAAATTCTGATTTAATATTAAATACTATATTAAAATTTTTAAATTTAAATATAGATATTATTGTAAATTAAAATATAGAAAAATCTAAAATCACATTAAAAGTGTGAAGATAATAAAACAAACTACGACTAAATTAATAATAAATTTAGTCGTAGTTTTATTTTAAACTTTTAGATAATCAAAAATATAACTATTTAAAAAATATTTTTTCTTTATTTCTTCGGTAAAAGGCACTATTTCTTTATTTAAAATGATATAAAGTTCATCACATATCTTTTCTAAATATTCGTGTTGATGAAAAGTTAATAAAATAGTTTTGGTTTCTTTTTTAACTCTTAAATTAAATTATACCATAAATAGATATTTAATATAAGGCTTATATTAAGTTGATATAACTTATATAATATAAGTAGTAATAGGAGGTTATTATGAAAGTTATACTTTATAATCTCCATAGATATAAGAATGGAGATTAGCTAATTTAAGCAAAAATAATTTAAAAGGAGGTTTTATGAAAAAATTAAATGTATTATTATTTATATTTATTATTTTTGCTGCAGGAACCATTATGGTAAAAGCGGGAACTAGCTATAGAGAATATAGTACTACAGTTGGTAAATTAAACGGAAATGGATATACTAGTTTTCAAACAAAATCAGTAAGTGGAGCTAATGGTAATTTACAGTCATCAATGGTAGGTGGAGATTATCTAGTTGATGCAAGAATGCAAAAAGATGATGGTGTATCAGGAAAATGGACCAGAGATATCACAGATGATAGATATTATGATTTAGATGGTCATGTAAATCATTTTAGTGGAGATAATATAAGAATTCAATTTTCAAATGATTGGAATACAGTTGTTGATGTTCAAGTAACTGGCAATTGGAGAAGTAATTAAAATTTTTAGATAAAGTTATTTGAATACCTCTATCTAAAAAAAGAATAAAAATATGAAATTATATTTTAAGTTTATAAAAAATCAAATACTAATCACAGTTTTAGCAAGCGTGTTGTATGCTTTAGTTTTATTTTCGTTAATTTTTATAATTAATTCTAATAGTTATATCTATTACAAAATAAGTCCATATATCTATGCGTCTGAAATTATAGATTTTTTCTTCGCTTTAATTGTTACTATTCCGTTTTCATACTATACACACTTTATGATAAAAGATAGATTTTTAGATTATGTTTCTGTAAGAATTCCTAAAAATAAATATCTAAATATTTATTTTTTAGCTACATTAACATTGTGTTTTTTGATGGTGTTTTTTGTGAATATTAGTGGTATATTTTTTTCAAATAATATCGCAACTATTCACTTTTTAGAGTCAAAACATACATTAGAAAATTATATTTTAGGAACAATGCAAATGAAAAATCCTATTATGTTTGGTTTTATATGGTCATTTTATAAAGCTAGCATAGGGGTATTAATCTGTTTATTTGCACAAATAGCAGCACTAAATATTAAAAATTTATTCCTAACACTTTTTATTCCTTTTGTATATGTTGTATTAGAAAATTTTTTAACATCAATTCTAGGTATATCTAGATACAGCATTACAACAGCTTTTGTTTTAAATCGTTTAACACATACATCTATGAGTGTCTATAATATAGTATTAGCTATTATAATTTTTTTGCTTATGATGTTTATTTTCTGGGTTGGTTTAAGGAATTATTATGATAAACAGGGTTAAAAGAATTGTTTTAGACAATAAGATTTTACTTATAATAAATTTTTTAATATTATGTTTTATTTGCGGTTATGAACTTAAACAATACCAAGGTATAAATATTAATATTTTTAGTTATATAGTAATTATTTTGACAAATCATTATTATATTTTGTATTGTATGCTTCCAATTATTTTGATAATAATCACAAAATACATTAAAAATATTAGTAGTATTGAGATAATTAGGTATAAAAACTTTTTTCAACAAATTTCAAAATCAGTAAAAATATTTATAATATTTTTGTTTATATATTCACTTTCTCATTTGATATTGATCTCAACCATTGGTTTTAATGTTTTTAAATTATCATCCAATCAAGTAATAATCAACCAAACTATGTATGATGAGCTTATTTCTGTATTAAATAAATATATTTATTTTTTTAATGGTAATATGGTTTTTGCGATTATTTTGATAGTGGTTTATATGGTTTTTGGTTTTACAGTTTTAATTTCTTTACTTTCATATATTAATTATAAATATGGATATAAGAAAACTATCTTATTTATGATTTTAATTTATATTTTTACTTTTATAGGATTTAAAACAGAAATAAAAAATATTTTACCTATAATGTGTTTCAATAATTTTATTCTACTCCATCATATTTTATTTGTGGATAATGTTATAAATTTTATATTTGTTGTGCTTATAGGTGTCATCATAATTTTATTTTGTTTAGGTAAAATTAATATAAAAAATAACTTTGATAACATAATTGTTACTAAAAAAGAAATTTTATTAACTTTAATAGTTCCAATTTCTATAATACTTTTAGAAGTTTCTAAAAATGTTTTTATATCAAAAGTAGATTTTAAAAATGTTGTTGCATATATTTTTGTTGGAAGTAGTGAGAATTTTCCTTCTTTTGTATCGTGGTTATCGCTTTTAATATTATATCTAACACCGTTGTTTTTTATATCAATTTCAGATAGTAGGTTAAAACAATACGGGCAATTTCCATTTTTAATTAGGTTTAAAAATAAAGCAGATTTTCTTTATAGAGTGGAAAATAAATATTTAAAATACATTTTACTTTATGTTTTAGTCATAATTGTATTTAGTAACTTATTTTTTAATTTACCATTTTTTAAAACAAGCGATAATTTATTTTATTTTAAAATTTCTAATACGGTATTAAATCTGTATTTTTTAATTTTCACTGTCTATTTACTATTTGATTATGTATTATTTTCTATTATTAATAAATATTTTAATAATATATTTTCAATATTATTTATAATATTTTATAAATTTATTTTATTTTTGTTTCCGCAATTTAATTTTATATATTTGAATTTCGGTATACTTAATTTATATAGTAACGATCATTTATTAATATTAAAAATTATAATTTTAGCAATAATAATAATTCTGTATTTTATTAGGAGGTTTAAAAATGTCAATAATTGAAATAAAAAATATAAGTAAGAAATTTAAAGATAATGTTTTATATAAAAATGCTTCACTTACCATTAAATCAGGAAAAACAATAGGTATTGTAGGAGGGAATGGAGTTGGCAAAAGTGTACTTTTTAAATTGATTACAGGTTTAGAGTTTGTGGATGAAGGCGAAATATATGTTAGAGGAAGAAGGGTAGGTAAAAATTTAGATTTTCCAACAAATACTGGATTGTTTGTGAATCAACCAGGATATATAGATTTTTACGATGGTTTTACTAATCTTAAATTACTCGCAAGTATTCAGGATAAAATTAATGATGATGATATTAAAAAATGTATGGAAAGAGTCGGACTAAATCCTAACGATAAAACAAAGGTTAAAAACTTTTCTGTAGGTATGAAACAAAAATTAGGAATAACGCAATCTATTATGGAAAATCAAGATATCATATTATTAGATGAGCCGTTTAATTCTCTTGATTTCCAAACTAATGTTGAAGTTGTTTCATTGCTTTTGGATTTAAAAAAAGAAACCAAAACTATTTTATTAACTTCTCATCAACACGAATATTTAGAAAAGATATGTGATGAACTTTATATCATTTTAAATAAAGAAATAGTGCCTTTTACCGAAGAAATAAAGAAAAAATATTTTTTAAATAGTTATATTTTTGATTATCTAAAAGTTTAAAATAAAACTACGACTAAACTTATTGTTGTTTAGTCGTTTTTTAAATGTATTTCTTTTAGATAAATTCAATTAATTATAAATATATGTTTTGTCGCTAATCCTTAGATTTTGTTATAATATAAATAATTAAATAAAGAAAGGGAAAGTTGATGATAAAGTTAGTTGTAGTAGATTTAGATGGAACGCTTTTATTAAATCACGGAAAATCAATTTATGATTTATCAAAAGAAAGCGATGAAGCTATAAAGCTGTCGAAAAAAGAAGGTGTAATTTTTGCTATAGCTTCAGGAAGGGCACTTCCTTATTCTTATAAATTAATGCAACTTAATAATATTGATAATCCCAAAATATGTGCATACAATGGTGCTGTTATGTATGATGATGGAAATATCATAGAAACTCATACTTTAAATCGAGAAGATGTTTTAGATATTTTTAATGAGATTAAAAAACACAATTTAGAGTATGAAACATCTTTCATTCAAACTATTGAAGGAAATCGTATTTTAGATAATCCAAATAGTAAATACTACCAAAAATATTTAGATTTAATCAAAACAGATAATATGAATGTTAAGCTTTACCCATGTAGTATTGATGAATTTGTTAATAAATATGATGAACAAATAGGTAAATACAGCATTATAGCAAAAGATTCAGAAAGTGCTTTTAAAATTAGAAATTTAATGAAAGATATTTTTCAAGATCGTTTTAATATAAATACATCAACCAAGGTTTATGTAGAGTTTAGCAACTATAAAGCTGATAAAGAATATTTTATTGATTATTTGATGAAAAAATATGATTTAAAAGAAGATGAAATTGCGGCTATTGGAGATTCTTATAATGATTATAGAATGCTTAAAAAAGTTAAATATTCTTATGTAATGTCGCATTCCGATGTTGAATTCAAAAAAGGTTTTTATAAAGAAGTTGAAAATGTATTAGAAGCTATCAAAGATATTGTAGAGGTTAATAATGAAGAATAATGTTATTTTAAAATTTTTAGAAATTAATGATATAGAAAAATATATAGAATTTAGATTAAAACTTGCGAATGAAACTGAATATACTATGAATCTTTATCCGGAAGAAGTTGAAACTGATAAAGAAATTATCGCAGATAAATTAGTAAAAATAAGTGAGAGTGATTCTAAAGGTTTTACTAAAGTTTTATATTATGAAAATGAAATAATTGGTTATATTGTAGCTGGAGAAATGGAAAATAAATTAAAATCTAAACATAGAGCTTATTTTGGGATTGCGGTTTTAAATAAATACCAAGGAAAAGGTTATGGTAGCTTGCTTATGCAAGATCTTTTGAAAGTTTCTAAAGAAAAGGGTTTTACACAACTAGAATTAGAAGTTATTTACGGAAATGATAAGGCATATAGTTTATATAAAAAATATGGTTTTATAGAATATGGGAATCGTCAAAATACTATGGTTTTAAAAAATGGAGAAATTTTAGGTAGTATTTTAATGTACAAGGAACTGTAATGATTAAAAAAATTTCTCTGATTAATATTGTTGCTTCCGTAATTATTTTCTTGTTGTTATCGCTATTTAGTTATATTTTAGATTTGGTGATTAGACCAAAAACTATTTTCATTTTATTAACTTTATTTTTTGTAGGTGTAATTATTTTTTTGTATAGTCTTTATTTAGAAAGAATAAAAAAAATTAAATATAAATTTGTTTACTTATTTTTGTTTAATATTTTTATGCTTTTTATAATTTTTGTTTTCACAATATTATTAACTACTTTACCAGTTGAAAATAAGGAAAATGATTATATTAGATTAGAAAAAGATACTAATATATACCAAGAAAAATTCTTCTTTTATTTAGTAGAGGTTAAAAATGAAAATTAGAAAAATCAATAATAATTTGGTTATTATTTGCGAAAGAGAAAGAAAGTTAGAAGAAATTTTAAATATTTTAAAATTAAATAAGTATAGTTATAAACATTTAAGAGGCAATAAAGAAGTTTTTGATGAAAATGTATTCAAAAATGATGAGCTTTGGTTTCCTATTTTAAATTGTGAATTTGAATTTGAGGCTGTTTTGGAAAGTGTTAAAGTAGTTTATGAAGACGATTTTATATTAATTGTGGATAAGCCCCCTTTCCTTTTAGTTCATAGCGATGGTGTTTGTAAGGATAATTTAAACTTTAGAGTTAATAACTATTTAGGGTTTAAAAGTTATCCTTTGCATAGATTAGATAAAGATACTAGTGGTTTATTAATTTTTGTAAAATATAAAAGTTTAATTCCTTATTTTGATAGCTTATTAGTAACAAGAAAAATAAAAAGAGATTATTATGCTTTTGTGGATGGTTATTTTAAAGTTAATCAAAAAATTAAGATAGCTAAGAAGATTGGGAGAGATAGACATAGAAGTGGAGCTTTTAGAATTAGTGAAAGTGGTAAAGAGGCTGTTAGTTATGGTGTTGCGATTAAAAGTAGTTTTAAAAATAAATTAACTTTACTTAAAATGAGTTTAGATAGCGGAAGAACGCATCAATTAAGAGTGCATTTAGCTTCAATAAAACACGCTATTGTGGGTGATTTATTATATAATAATATTAAAAAAGATATTAGATTATCGCTTCAAGCCTATTCGCTTGAAATTGATTCTATGTTACACAGTGATCTTATAAGGGTTGAGATACCTTTATCAGAAGATTTGGAAAAATATTTTAAGGATTTAATAAAGTAATATGTTTAAAAAATTAATTGAAAATTTTAAAGAAAATAAAGAAACTCCTGAAAATTTTTATAGTATTTTAATGGAAGAGAGTTTTTATGTACCTTTTTTTAGCAAGGATGCTAAAAATAATGAGGAAGAAGTTATTACGTTAAGTGATGATGGTAAAAAGATATTTTTTCCTTTATGCAGCGATATTGAAGAGGTTTTAAAATTTCAAGGTGATTTTGAAATGAAGTATTTAACTTTCATTGAAGTTTTAAAATATATTAAAAATAATAAAGAAAACTACGGATTAGTAATAAATCCTTTCGGTAGTAGTTTAAGTTTTAATGAAAAGTTTGTGCAGGTATTCATCAATATAGTTGAAGGTATGGGGAGGATATAATGAAAGTTACCATTAAAAAAATTGGAATTAATGGCGAGGGTATTGGTTATTATTACAAAAAACCAATTTTTATTGACGGTGTAATCCCTGAAGAAGAGGTTGAATTTAAAATTGAAAAAGAAGCAGATACTTATATTTTAGGTAGTAAAGTTAAAATTTTAAAAGAGTCTAAACATCGTATTAAACCTTTATGTTTAAACTGTGATAGCTGTAATTTGTCTTTTGTGGATTATGATAAACAAATAGAATTAAAAAATGAACTATTTTTACAATGTTTAAATAAATATACCAAAATAAAACCTGATGTTTTAAAAGGTTATGTTAAAAGTGAAATGATTACTAATTATAGAAATAGTTTGAAATTACCACTTAAAACTATTAATGGTAAATTGGTTGCAGGGATTTATCAAAAAAATAGTAATAAATTTGTTGAGATTAAGAAATGTGTTGCTCATGAAGAAGGTTTGGAAAATATTAAATTAAAAATACTTAATGTTTTAAATAATTTTCAAGTCAAAAGTTATGATAAGGTAAAGAATGGTGTTAGATATTTAATTATTAGAGGTTTTAATAACAAATATAATGTTCATATAATTTTTAATGAAAAATATCATAACGAAAAAATGGTTGAAGAACTTAAAAAAATTAAAGAGATTAATGGTTTATTTTTTTCTTTTAATAATCACAAAAATCCATTAGCTAATCCGACTGATATTATAAAGATTTTTGGCAATGATAAATTATCGTTGACTATGAATAATTATAATTTTATGGTGTCTAATGAATCTTTTGTGCAATTAAATTTAAACCAAGCTAAAAATATTTTTAATTATATTAAATCCTTAATTAAACCTTGTGATGTTTTGGTTGAAGAATATAGTGGTATTGGTTTTATGTCAATACTATTCAATGATATGGCTAAAAAAATATATGCAGGTGAAGTTAATAAATATGCGGTTAAGGATTTTAAAGAAAATATACTTTTGAATAATATCGATAATATTAGTGTTAGGGCAGAAGAATCGTATAAACATTTAAAAAGTATAAAGGAAAAAATTGATTATTTAATTGTGGATCCTTCAAGAGATGGCTTGGAGGATAAAATGATTAAAGAAATTATGGATAAAGATATAAGCAATATTGTTTATATGTCTTGTGGGATGTCTAGTATGAGTAAGGATTTAGCAATTTTGAGTAAAAAATATCATGTTAAAAGTATTAAATTGTTTGATATTTTTGCTCAAACTCCTCATGTAGAGTGTGTGGCTTTGCTTAAAAGAAAATAAATATAGAATAAATAAAAGCAGAAAAGTTACAACAAGAAACTAATGAATTAAAATTACTCAAGAAAAAATATGCAGAAGAAAATCGTAAAAAAGAACAAAACAAATGATAGAAAAAGGGGCAGTATTTGAAAGTATTTTTAATACAACAAATAAATTTTCTAAAGATGAATTTTACGAACTGATAGCATACGCAAGTACACTAGATAATTTTAAAATTAAGATAATGAAATTGAAGAAAGAAAAAGATAAAAATACAGAAGTTGATAATAACATAATTTATACACCTTAAAGGACGTTCTTACACTTGCATTGAGCAATATAGACGATTAGATAAAAATCTAGTTGTCTTTTTATTTTGGTCTATGATTAATTGTATTGCGATATGCGATACAATATTGTATAATATTTTTAAAGGAGAGTGATTAATATGGCACTTACCAAAACTGCAAATATAAATGTAAGAATACAAGGACATATAAAACAGCAAGCTGAGCAAATTCTTGAAACAATGGGGATTTCTAGAGCCACAGCAATTGATATGTTTTATAGGCAAATTATTTTAAATAATGGAATTCCTTTTTCTTTAAAGATACCTAAAGAGTTATCAATAAGAGAAAATATGGATGAAAAATTTTTTAATTCACTTATGGCGAATGGGTATGCACAGGCGATTCAAGGAGATTCTTATGATATAGAGGATGTTTTTGAAGAACTTGATAAAGGAATCTGATGGATTCATATAAAATAAGAATTACAAAACAAACAAAAGAACATCTTGCGTTAATTCGTGATTATATTGCTTTAGAATTAAAAGAACCAACTATCGCCAAGAAAATGCTTGAGTTATTAAAAATGGAAATGTATTCTTTAGAAACTATGCCGCATCGTGTTAAATGTATCGATGAACAACCATGGCACGATTTAGGTTTTAGAAAAATACAATTAAAAAATTATTATATATATTTTTGGATTGATGAAAATAAGAATGAAGTTCAAATTATCGCTATAATTTATGCGAAAAGAGATCAAACAAAACAACTAGAAAAATTGTAACATACGGATTAGAGTATCTTGATGAATAAAAGATTTTTAAGTGATATGGATTTACTTAAAAATCTTTTTATTTTGGTTTAAAGTGTATTAGAATTTGGTTAGAAAAAAGATTGCGATATAATTAACTTGTTTTAAAAGGGGATAATATGAAACACAAAAAGATACTAAAAATATTATTTAGTATAGTTTTAATTTTAATGATTTTAAAAAATGTTGTTTTTGCACAAGAATTATTAAATAATTCTAGTAGTATAAATAACCAAATAGATTCTGTATTAATTGGAGATGATGCATTAAATCCTGGTACACCAATTAAAATTATAGAGAAGGATAATCTTTCTATTTCGCCACAAATTACGCATTTTGTAGTTGAGGGAAACGGCGATAGTGCAAAAACAGGTATAGATTTTTATAAAAATATTTCTATTACATTAATAGGAGATAATTTAACAGATAGAAATTTTTTGACAGAAGAAGGATTGCATTGGTCTGATAAAACTTATGTAGAGTTAATTAAAGGGCAAGAACTAGGTGTATTTGATGATTTAGGTACATTTAAAACACAAGACTCATCAGTTATGGAAATTAAAGCGTACAGCAATAATAATGGAGATTCAGGCAGAATTAATTTTGTAGGAAGAACAAAATCTAATGAGGATTTAGATTTAATTTGGACAGTTATTGATTCAAATAAGGATGATTGGGCAGCAAATTCAGGTTATGCGAACGATGGGCATATTAAAGGTCTTGGTTTTACAGGAGAACAATTTATTCCTGGATCAGTTGGTAATTCTATTGTAGTGCTATATAATAATGCGAATAATTTAGGAATTAATTATAAGATAGTAAAGCATGGAACGATGGAAAAAATGCCTGTGGTACTAAGTTTTATTTTAACAGACATTGATGTTGCACAGGGTGTAGGTACTAATTTGGCTAATATTACAGAAATTATTCCAAATGAATCGGGGTTGGCTAAAGATGATAATATTATTTATGATAGATCGAAAGAGATCTTGGATTTAAATGGATCAGTAGATTTACCAAAAGGTGGATATTTAGGAGCAGGGTTTTTATCAAGTTTTGATTATAAGTTTTATGCACCTGCACCATCTAGAATGAATGATTTGCATTATTATCCTAAATTAGTACGATATGATATTTTCGGTAGTAGCTTACAAGCTAAACTTTATACAAGAATAAAAAATCATATTACAGTTAGTTATATAGATGAATTAGGAAATGAGATTAAACCAAGCGAAAATTTTGTGGGTTTTAATGATGAAAAATATTTCTTTGAATCAGTAACAATTCCTAAATATAAATTGATTGATGTCATAAAAGATGAAACAACATTAAATCATTCTAAAATTCAATTTGTGTATAGACCAGTATATACAGTGATGTTTAAATTTTTAGATGAAAATGGAAATAAATTATTAGATGATAAAACTTTTTTAGCAGAAAAAGGATATTTATTCTCATACGAAGCACCAACTATTGATAATTATACGACTCCAAAAACATTTAATATAGAAGTTGCGAACGATATTGAATATGCGTTTGTGTATAAGAAAATCATAAAACCAGTTGATAAAAAAGAGGATATAAAGATAGATTTTAAAGAGCAAATTAAAGAAAAATCACAAACTAATATAAGGCAGATAAATAGTGTTAAAAATAGTTATATCAATAATGCAAATACATCTTTAGTAAATTTTCAAAAAAAATATAACTAACTCTATTAACAATGAAGCGTTGAAAGAAAAATTAAATATTAAAGATACTTTCCTAGAAAATACAGGGATGTCAAAAGAGGAAAAAGAAATTTTCTTAAAATATATTAAAGCTGTGGCTAAAGATTCTAAAAAAAGGAATGGGAATGATAAGAATAAAATTAATCACGATATTGCGAATGCTTTGGCGTATAGTGTGTATCATACAGATACTTTGCAGAAAATGACAAATGACTTTGGTGAGAAGCCTTTAGGGTTGAATACAGAGATAGAAAAACTTTTTAGAAAAGTACATTCGAATTCTGAATATATTATTGACTTCCCTCATCTAGCCGCCCCACTAGCAACAGCTGAAAAAAGCGTTTGGTGGAAAGAGTTAGGTAAAACTATTGCGGGTTTATCGCCTTTAAATTTATTAGGAGAAGGTCCATCAGATGTAATGTTTATGAATAATTCTATGACAGGGGATTTATTAACAAATATAGATGATAAAGATACCAGAACAGACATTGATGCATATATTTTTAGATATCATCCTAAATTTAAAGACTTACTTTTAGATGAAAGAATAGAACAGTATTACAGTATAGATAATTTGGAAGCAAAACGCCAAATATATTATAAAGAAGTATTAGAGTTAAGAGGGATTGGAAATAAAGCAAAAGATTATTCTGGTTTTATTAATTGGGGAAGTGCTATTAGTTTAGCTGGATTAGGTTTAATAGGGATAATGGCTTTTAGAAAACTAGAAAAAGAATGGGAAGAATTTAATAAAGGAAAATTAGTTTATCTCAATAAAAAAGTATGGATACCTTTAACAGAAGGAAAAAAAGAATTCACAAACAATCCTTTAAAATTTATTGGAAATAGAGTATTATATCCTGTGAATAAATTTGCGACAGGAGTATCGAGTGCTGGAGGAATTGTGGCGAAAATTGTAGAAAACAAAGTTAATGATGCTTTAAATAATACAGTTAAACCAATCGTAAAACCAATAATAGAACCAATTAAAAAAGTTACAAATTTTATTTCTAAAGAAATTGTAAAACCTACTGTCAATCTTGTGGATAAAACCATTATTAAACCTATACAAAAGGTTAGTAATTATGCTTACGATAAAGTTGTAAAGCCAGTAGGTAGTTTTATTAATAAAAATATAGTAAAACCAATAGGAAACTTTTTAAATAAATTATTCATAAAAAAATAGGAGAATAACAAATGGGAAAAATAATAACAAAATTATTAATAATAACACTTATATTATCAATCTATATTTTTTATAATTTAAAATCAAACTCTGTTTATTATGCAAAAAATATGCCAAAAGGAGAAGGGCAATATCCTGAATTAGTTATGTTAATAGATAATTTAGATTGGGTGTATACACCTGATATAGAAGGGATAAAGTATGATTTTGATGGAACAAAGAATATTATTAATGCATTAGAATTTAAAAGATTTGGGAATATATATTCAGACTATACGGAATATGTTTATTCAAATAGAGATGATATTGTTCACAGATTTACTAAGGGTTTTGACCTAAAACACGCTACAAGGTTAAGAGTAATGGAAGTAATTGATATCAGCTCAATAGATAAAAATAAACTTATAAAAGAAATAGAAGAATTTGTAAAACCAATTATAGATCAACAACCAAAACCTTTCATCAACCTACAATGGTTATTCAATTTAATATACCAAGATGAATTTAAATAAATTATAAAAAATAGGAGAATAACAAATGGGAAAAGTAATAACAAAATTATTAATAATAACACTTATATTATCAATCTATATTTTTTATAA
>CAMCKH010000012.1 GCA_945875435.1 uncultured Erysipelotrichaceae bacterium | reverse complement strand
TTTCAGTAGAAAGGAGTTCCCAAGAATCTCGTGGCTTTAGCCATGAGAGGTTCAATTATTATGATTTCTGCCAATAAAATAATTTTAAAAAAAATAATAAATGAAGAAGAATTTGACAAATCACCACCTTTTAATTATCTTAAAAATTTTTTAATAATATTTGTAGTGATATTGTTTTTACCACTTTTATACACAAATCTATCTAAATTAACATCTTCATTAATTAATTCTTTTACTGGTAATAATTTCTCATTATTTTCTAAAATGGTATGTAGTATTGGAAACATAGAAGCTAGTCAATGTAGCGATTTTTTTAAATTTGATTTTAATGGTTTTTTATCAAATGCTTTTAAATTCGCTAGTAAAGAAATACCATATTTTGACAATTTAGAAATAATATTATTTGTGTTATTGGCTTCTAGTTTTTTAATTATCCAAAATTTTATTGGTATAGTTTTTCAAATTATCGAAAGAATAATAGGTACAATTGTACAATTTTGTTTACTTATTTCTTGGGCATCCGCAAAAATTTTAGAAAATGATTACGAAAAAATCAAAACTTTAACATCTTTAATATCGGCTAATATTTTGATTAACTATATTCAAATTATTACTTTATACATAAGTTTTAATTTACCTTTTGTGTTAAATTACGATGGTTTGATAAAGGTAATTAAAAATCCAACAATGGTAGAACTTGCGAAGGTGTTAATATTTTTAGGATTTATATTTTCTATTGATAAAGGACCTGAAAAACTACAACAATTAATCGGAGCAAACGCAAATAGTCAACAAAATGAAAAAGATGTTGCTACAATGGGTAAGACAGCTGTAGGCATTGGTGTTGGTGCTGGAATGGTTGGTAATGCCATGTTAAAAAATAAAGATAATATTATGTCTGTAGCTTCAGCACCTTTTAAAGCGATTGGAAATACACCGATAGGAAAACACATAGGAAATACTATTAAAGAAAATTTTAATAATGCTATGCAAAATCCTGCAAACCCTTTAAATCAAATGAAAAACGGAATAAGTACTTTGTATAATAATGTTAATAATAATATGATACAAGGTTTTGATAAGGTAATGGATAAATTTAATGTTCCAACACCTAAATCAGATTCAACTAAAGAATAGTGAAAATATAAAGATTGGTTATGTTATAATTTAGGGGTTTAAAACAATCTAAGATTGTTTTTTTAAAATAAAGGAAACTGAAAGATGAATATAATTCAAAAATTAAAAGAATATGAACTAAAATTAGAAAATTTTAATTATGAACAAATGCAAGAAATCCGCCAAGGATTAAAACAAGGTGTAGACGTTAGTATCTACGCCAATCCAAAATTTGATGATGACCAAATGCGACAAATCCGCAAAGGATTAGAAAAAGAACTAGACGTTAGTATTTACGCCAATCCAGAGTTTAATTGGGAACAAATGGAACAAATCCGTTTGGATTTAGAAAATCAAAAACTACAAGAAGATTACGAACCCAACATCTAGGGGTTTAAATAAACTCCAACCAAGACAATCTTAGATTGTCTTTTTTTACGAAAGGAAATGAAAGAATGAAATTAAAAGTAGTAGAACTTTTTGGAGGGATAGGAGCGTTTAGAAAAGCACTCATAAATTTAAAAATTCCTTATAAAGTAATTGACTATGTAGAAATAGACAAAAACTGTGTCAAAAGCTACAACAAACTATACCAAGAAAATTTCAAACCTAAATCAGTTGTAGATTATGAATTGCCTAATGAAGAAGTTGATATTTTAATACATGGCAGCCCTTGTCAAGATTTTAGTTCAATAGGAAAAAACAAAGGTGGAAAAGAAAATACAAATACAAGAAGTTCACTACTTTTCAAAACAATACAAATAATTAAATACGCAAAATATAAACCTAAATGGATTATATGGGAAAATGTAGTCAATGTATTATCTTCTAATCATCTAAAAGTTTTTTGTAGTTATCTAAATTATTTAAAAAATTTAGGTTACGAAACAAAATATCAAGTGTTAAATGCAAAAGATTTTGGAATACCACAAAATAGGGAGAGAATATTCGCTATAAGTTTTTTAGGTCAAAACATATTTGATTTTGATAAGTTAGATAAAAAAGAAATGAAAAATATTAGTTATTTTTTAGAAGATAAAGTAGATGATAAATATATAGTGAAACAAAAATCAATGCTATCTCATTTAGTAAATCAAGGATATAAATCTAAATTTAAAGGTAAATTAAAAATCATAAAAGATTTTTGTTACACAATATCTACAAAACAAATGAGAGTGCCGAACGCTGGGATTGTAGATTTAGGTAATGGTAAATATCGCTATCTAACAGAAAGAGAATGTTTTAGGTTAATGGGATTTACAGATGATGATTTCAATAAATTAAGAGAAATATATCAAGAAAAAGAAAATACGACATCATCTATTTTATACAAACAAGTAGGTAATAGTATTATCGTAGATGTTTTAGAAGCGATATTAAAACAAATATTGTTACTATAAATTTCTAAAACTATGATTATACAAAAAATAAATAAAACATCTATTTACAATAATAATTATAAATGCTAAAATTTATATGTAAGATAAGTACAGAGGATATGGGAAATCCTTGTCCTTAACAAGTTTATACTTGTGTGTTGTCAGGGGTTAGAAATATAGGCAACGCAGCGAAACCCATTACCGTTTATGTTTATCGGTAGACCCAGAGCATAGGTGAGAGTAGTATTACCAAGAATATGCGAAAAACAATCAAAAGATTAGATTAAGTCTAATCTTTTTTTATTTTAAGGAGAAATATGGAAAAACAAAACAAAATAATTAATATTTTAAAAGATATGAAAAAATATCATAATTTTAATATTTTAATAAAATCTGAAGCTAAAGAATTTAATTTTTATATTAAAAATGAATATATTCCTCATCTTTTAGGATTACAATATATTAATGAAGACACTAGAAAAACAAGAGGAAAAGAACTTTTTAATTATGTACTAGATAAAACAATTACAGATAATGATATTTTTACTAAAATAGAAAAATATCATGGTAAAAATCAATTAGAAAACATCAAAAACCGTATCAATACCTTTAAGGAATTTATGGAAAATTTAGAAAAAGGAATTGTAGTAGAAAAAACATTAGAAAGTAAAATGAATGTAAATTATCTAATTATTCAAAACAAAGACAATGAATATTACCATTTAGGTATATACAAAGGTGAAAGTGGTTCTATCTTAGATACTTTTGGAAAAATGAAAGATAATGACATTCTAAAAACTTATTTTGTGGAAAATAATCAAGATTATTTCCAAAATTCTAAAACCAATGAAAAAATAATTTCAATAGAAAGATATGACGAACAGTTAGAAATGTATGTACCTTTTTCTTTTGATGAAGAAAAAAATCAAAAATTATTAATGGAATTTGAAATTAAAAATAATATTGATAAAAATTCATTGCAGAAGTATATAACAAATTTAGAAGATTTTATTATTGATTTAGAAAATGGTTTAGGTGAAAGATTAAATGTTTTTACTCAAACTTTTAATTTTAAATTAAAAAATATTTACTATGCTTTAAGTGGTGAATATGATGAATGTTTTGATGATTATAGAATTACCGATTATGAAACAAAATCTACTATATTAAATGAAGTGTTTTACAGATATTGCGACAATATGTATGAGATATTTAAACAAAATTATTATGAAGAATTTAATATTAATTTTTCAAATGACGAAAATATTTTACCTTATTTTAATACAAGTTCTTTTATTTTAAAAGAACCTTATCGAATACAAGTATACAAAAATGATGACTATATTAAAAAAGTAAAATTAAATTTTGATTATGTGAGTGATATTGATTTACCTAAACAAATAGAAGAATTAAAAGATTATTTATTGAAAGCAAAAAAATTAAATAAAAATGAATATGATATTAATGATCAAATTTTGGATTTAATGGAGCAACTACAAATTATAGATAAAAATATTGATGAATTTTATCAAGATGTATCAATTAGTTTAAATAAATATGATTTTATAAAAAAAGAAAAAGAATATGTAGATAATATAGATGAATTTAAAGAATATTTAAAAGAAGAAATAAATTATATTATTAATTGTGAAATGGAGTTAGAAGTATAATGAGTTATATTTTTAATGCACCTAAAAATTTTACTAAAGGAAAACTAATATTTTCTAAATATAAAATCATAGATTTAATAATATTAATTTTAAGTGCCATCTCATCAATATCTTTAATTGTAATAACTTTAATAAAAGAATTTGATTATGTAAGTGGTGTTTTTATCACTATTGGTTTATTTATAATTGTTGCTGCTTATACTTTAACTTTTCCTTTTAATATCTATCACAATGTCTATAATTTTTTAAAAATAGTCATTAATAAAAAAATAAGAAAAGATAAATATATTTTTAAAGGTGTAATATACAAATGATTTTTCCAGAAATTGATAACACCACTTACAATTTTAGTATTGATAATCTAACTTTAGAAAATCAAAAACAACAAGAGGATTACGAACCCAACATCTAGGAGTTCAAACGAACCCCAACCAAGACAATGTATATTGTCTTTTTTTAAAGAAAGGAAATAAAAAAGATGAATATAATTCAGAAATTAAAAGAGTTTAGTTTAATGTTAAAAAAATTTGATTCTAACCAAATGCGACAAATCCGCAAAGGATTAGAAAAAGAACTAGACGTTAGTATCTATGCCCACCCAAAATTTGATTGGAAACAAATGGAAGAAATCCTATGGGGATTAGAAGCCGGACTAGACGTAGATATATATGCCCACCCAAAATTTTATTGGGAACAAATGCAGATAATCCGCTTAGGTTTAGAAAATAATATAGATGTGAGCGTCTATACTGACACAAAGTTTAATTCTGAGCAAATGAACCAAATCCGTTTAGGATTAGAGCAAGGGCTAGACGTGAGTATCTACGCCAATCCAAAGTTTAATTATATGCAAATGCAAGAAATCCGTTGGGGATTAGAAGCCGGACTAGATGTAAATATCTACGCTAATACAAAGTTTAATAGCTCTCAAATGGCTCAAATCCGCCAAGGATTAGAAAACGGACTAGACGTAGATATCTACACTGACACAAAATATAATTATAACCAAATGTTTCAAATCCGATATGGATTAAAACAAGGTGTAGACGTTAGTATCTACACCAACCCAAAATATAATTATGAGCAAATGCAGCAAATCCGTTTGGGATTAGAAGCCGGACTAGATGTGAGTGTCTACGCTGATACAAAATTCGATGAATATCAAATGGCTCAAATCCGCTAGGGATTAGAGCAAAGGCTAGATGTTAGCATCTATTCCGATACAAAGTATACTTCTAACCAAATGTTTCAAATCCGTTTGGGTTTAGAAAATAATGTAGATGTGAGTGTATATGCCAACCTAAAATTTAATGAATATCAAATGGAACAAATCCGCTTAGGTTTAGAAAATAATATAGATGTAAATATCTACGCCAATCCAAAGTTTAATAGCTCTCAAATGGAACAAATCCGTTTAGGATTAGAAAATAATGTAGACATCGGTATCTACGCTGATACAAAATTTGATTGTTATCAAATGCACGAAATCCACAAAGGATTAGCTCAAGATCTAGACGTGAGTATTTACGCCAATCCAAAATTTGATAGCTATCAAATGAACCAAATCCGTTTGGATTTAGAAAAAGAACTACAAGAAGATTACGAACTAAATATCTAGAGTCCATTTAAACTCCAACCAAGACAATTTTGAATTGTCTTTTTTTAAAGAAAGGAAACAAAAAAAATGAATATAGAACAAAAATTAAAAGAGTATAAATTAAAATTAGAAGATTTTAATTCTGAACAAATGTGTGAAATCCGCCAAGGATTAGAAGACGGACTAGACGTTAGTATCTACGCAAAACCTGAATTTAACGTTAATCAAATGGAACAAATCCGCAAAGGATTAGAAAAAGGTGTAGATGTTAGTATCTACGCTGACCCAAAATTTAATGAATATCAAATGATTGAAATTTACTATGGATTAGTTCAAGAACTAGACGTGAGTATCTATGCCCACCCAAAATTTGATTGTTACCAAATGCGACAAATCCGGAAAGGATTAGATCAAGAACTATACGTGAGTGTATATGCCGACCCAAAATTTAATTATCAACAAATGTGTGAAATCCGTTTGGGTTTAGAAAATAATGTAGATGTCAGTATCTACGCCAACCCAAGATTTGATTATATGCAAATGTATCAAATCCGTTTGGGATTAAAACAAAGACTAGACGTGAACGTATATGCCGACACAAAGTTTAGTTCTGACCAAATGGCTGAAATACGCAAAGGATTAAACAAAAACAAAAAGAAAATTAAGTGAACTTTTAGGAGTTCATTCGGACTCCAACCAAGATAATCTCGGATTATCTTTTTTTACGAAAGGAGAATTAAAATGTTTTTTCAAAATAAAGAAAAAAATAAAATAAAAAAAGAATTAAAAAAATACAAAACAACTGAAAAAATCTACAAAAAAGTTAAAACAACTCTTGACTGGTGTGATATTGAAAAAATAGAAAATGATTGCATAATACTAAAAGATAAATCGGTGGTGAAAGGCTTAAAAATAACCCCGTTTAATATATTGTTAAAAGAAGAAACTAATCAAAATGATTTTATTAACAATTTTAGAATTTCATTAAACAAATTAAATTTTAAAGTTTATATAAATTTTGTTCATATACCCATAAATATTGATAAATATTTGGCACACATACATTTTCTAAATGAACATACTAATGATTATCCGATAAAAAATTTGTTGGAAAATGATTATGAAAAATTTAATATTTTTAAAAGTAATTTCACCGAAACTGAATTTTACTTTTTTGTTAAAGAAAAAGATTACAAATTTTTAGAAAAAAACTACAGTACTTTAAAAAATGAATTAGCGACAAATGGTTTTAATCCTAAAGACTTGACTAGGTTAGATTATCAAAATTATCTGAATTATTTGTTTGAAAATCCTTTAATTAATGATTTTCATTTTACTAAAGGTATTTTCAAAAAATTAAATACTAAAACAAATCTAAATGACATTGATGTAGATAGTGAAGTTTTGACTTTAGGTAATGATGACACTTTAACTACAAAATCAAAATTAGTACCAACATCATTGAAAGTTTATGATGATTATATGCTGATAGGGGATAAATTTGTTAGTAATTATTTGGTTTTGCAATTCCCAGAACAATACAATTTAGGTTTTTTAATTCCTTACACATACAACAAAAATATCAAAATGTTTTTATCTTTTAAGCCAATAAATTTTCCTTTATCACCAATAATTAAAAAAGACTACCACGCTAAATTATACGAATACAACAAAACTACAGACCCTAGTATAAAGGTTAGATTGGAAAAAGAATTAATAGCTTTAAATGAATATTTGAAGCGTTCTATCGCTAATAACGATAAAACACTTGAAACAGTTTTAGTTTTTTCTATTCAAGCTGATAGCCTAGAAGAGCTTAGGGAAAACAGAAAAGATTTTAAAACGAAAATGAATGCGATTGACTTTTTGTTGACAAATTGTTTTTGCTTGCAAGAAGAAGTGTACAAAATGTCGTTACCTATTTTTTCCAATTTCACTTTCAACAATAATATTCAAGAAAATTTATTTACCCCTTTGACAAGTGAAAGCCTTGTAGGTTTACACCCATTTGTTTTTGAAACTTTAAAAGACAGTAAAGGATTTTTGTTAGGACACGAATATTATAACGGTGGCTTGATTTCTTTTGACCCTTTTTACTATGTAAATGAAAGAGAAGAAAGAAATTTCAATCAAAGAATTAACGGAAATATTATTATTTTAGGAAAAAGTGGTAGTGGTAAGTCAATAACCACTGGACTATTAGTTAGAGATTTTATTAAAAATGGAGTTAAAGTTGTTTGGGTAGACCCAGAAAACAAAAACGAAAAATTAACTAAACATTATGGTGGAAGCTACATAGAATTTGGAAAAAGAGAGAATATTATTAATGTTTTTGATTTAATACCGATAACCACTGACGGAAAAGAAAATACAATTTTGACTAAAGAAGATATTGAGTTGATGTATGATACTGATTTAGCTATTAAAAATGCAATTGAAGAAGTTGATATTGTGTTGAAATATCTTTTTAGTAATTTTAGTGATAATGAAAGTTCTATTTTGAGTAAAATTATTATTGAAGCATACAAAAGAAAAGGAATTGATAAGAATGTTGATGGAAAATACAAAACATTTAATAATTATACATCGCAAGATTATCCTACTTTTACTACCGTTTACCAAGTCATTCAGGATATGATTTCAGTACCAGCATTATATGAAATTTCTGCTTTAGAAATTTCAACATTGGAAATTTTAAAGTTGAAAATCTATAAAATTATTAATCAATGGGGTGTTTATTTTGACGGAACAACATCAATAAGTAATAATTCTATAATCTCTTTTGGGATAAAAGAACTATTTACTAAATCTGATAATTTAAAAAACGCTATAAATCATATAGTGTTTTCTTTTGCTTGGAGTAATTGTATAAGAGATTATAAAAGCCAATCTGCATTAATAATAGATGAAGCACATTTAGTTATTTTAGAAGAAGAAACTAGTAAAAAAGTTGCTAATGCTTCTCGTAGAGCTAGAAAATATCTTACTAGTCTTGTTTTAGCTACTCAAGAACCAAAAGATTTTGCTGATATCAAAAATCTAACTAATTCTAAAGCTATTTTCAATGCCACTACTTATAAAATCTTAATGTATTTAGATAAAAACGCTGTTGAGGATCTACAAGATTTAGTCCCATTAAATGATAATGAAAAATCTTTTATCATCAATTCTAAAACTGGTGATTGTTTATTTTTCTTAGGAACAAGAAAAATACCTATCCATATAATAGCTACAAACAAAGAATTAAGTGAGATAGAGTGATATGTTTAGAAATATTAAAAAATTCATTCTTTTTGCTTTTCTAATTGCAGTTTTGTTGTATATAACGATGACAATTATTTTTAATGTCTATCTTCAAAAAGAGTTATTTATAGAAAGCCTTATCGGTAATAATGCACAAAACATAAATTATTTAACTTTTTTTGATTTTTCAAGTATTTTAAAAAATAATAAATTTTTAAATTTAACTTTTCAATTCTATTTAATTTCTTTACTAGCACTTTTTATCAATTTCTTTTTTAGTGATAATTTAGCAAAAGAACACATTAATAAAAAAAATTACAGTAAAATTTTAACAAAAGCTGAAGCTAAAAAAGGGTTGGTAAGATTGGAATTTAATTCTAATGGAAAATTATTGGAAAACACTATTAAAGATAGAATTGATGAAAAAATTAATTTTGTAAAAATCACTATAAATAGTTTGTTTAGTTTAATGAATATTAATTTTTTACTCCCTACTTTGAGTTATTATGAAAATAATGGTATTAAAAGTAGAAAAAGAGCAGGCTTGCCGATAGTAACTAATAGAGGAGAAATTTACGTTGATGGCGGAGATAACCATAGCATTATCGTTGGTACAACAAATTCAGGTAAGGGTTATTTTATTATCAATACTTTAATTTCTCTTTGTGTAATGGCAGGAGAAAATATTGTTGTGAATGATGTTAAAAAAGAACTTTACAGAAATCACTATCAATTTTTAAAAGATAATGGTTATGAAATATATACCATTGATTTTATCGAACCAAAAACAAGCTCTTACTACAACCCTATATTAAGTATTACAAAAAAATATAGAAGTGCGTATATTGAATTTAAAGAAGCACTACAGAATTATAAACAAGAAATTATTAACATTTTAGAAAATTTAATTGATTTTTTAAGTAAAAATTCTAAAGAAGTAAATCACGGTGGGAAAAAGGTTGAAAATCAAGATGTTAAAAAAATAGAAAAAAATATAGAACAAATAGAGATTTTATTTTCAATGCTTCCAAATCCTAATTTTTCCTTAGTTGCAATGGAAATTGTAGATATCGCAAGAAATATTTCCATGGATAAAGAAACTCAAACAAATGACGGTACTTGGATTGCTTCTGCAGGTAGTGTAATAGAGGGTATTTTGTTTTTACTTTTGGAAGATTTTGTAATCAAAAATGGTGAAAAAATTTTTTTAAGTGAAGAAGAAATTAATTTTGATGCATTAAAATTAGTATTTTCTTACGCCAATAAATTTAATTTAAAAGGAAAAAATCGCTTAGCTGAATTTGTGAAAGAAAATAGAACGCTTAAAAATGATAGTTATGATAGGATTATTAGTAATTTAGATAGTTCGGCAAACGTTAGTAAAAGCGTCCTTTTTGTTTTAGGGAATATAGTGAAAAAATTATTCATGAGCCAAGATATTATTAATATGATGTCTTATAGCGATATTGATTTTTTTAATATGGATAGTAAAAAAACAGCGATTTTTATTGTTGTTCACGATGAAAAAAGTACTTATTATTCTTTAACTACCATTATTTTTAAACAGATTTACGAAACGATGTATGCGAAAGCTAGAAATAATTTTAAAAATGGTTTAACCCCCGTTCCAAGACTTTTGATTCCTTTAAATTTCATTTGGGATGAGTTTGCGAATGGTAGTAAATTTGAAGAAATTACTAACGCTTTAGCATCATCAAGAGCAATTAAAACCAGATTCTATTTAGTTATTCAGGACTATGGACAGTTAGAATATTTATACAAAGATAAAGCAAGCACGATTAAAAGTAATGTAATGCACACGGTGTTTCTTTTAGCGGGGGATAATAAGACTAACAAAGATTTATCCGAAATTTCAGATAAAGAAATTGTATATAATGAAGTTACTAAAAAATACGAAGAAAAACTATTATTTTCAATAAGTAGGCTTAGAAAATTAAAATTTGGAGAAATAATTTTCCTATCTCAAAGAAAAGACCCCTTTTTATCTAAACATCGTGATTACACAAGGTTTAAATATTATAAGAGATATTTAAAACTAAAAAAAGAAAATAAATATCCATTACCAACCGAAAGAGAACTTAAAAAATCAAAATTAGTTAATATTTTTAATAGAGGTTAATGATGAAAAAAATTATAAAATTAATAGCAACATTTTTTCCGATACTTGCGATTTTTTGTTTAATTATTGCTCCAATTTTTTTAGTAGCTGAACTTTTTAATTTTATTGGCGATAATCTTTACGGTGTTAAACATTCAAATAAAAGCACTTTAGCCTTAAATGAAAAATTAGATGATTTTTACTATAATGAAAAATATAATTTTGATTATAAAAATATAATACATTGCGTAGGCAGTAAAAAATATTATAAAAAATTAAATGTATGTATGGAGCTTATTAAAAATAAAAAATATGATCACAAAAGCGAAACATCACTATCGTCGTTATTTTTAACTAATGATATTAAAGAATATATAGGGGAAATACCTAGACATTATTTTACAGATATTTTAATTCCTGCTAAATATGAATGTAATAATTTTAGTAGTAATTTAGCTAATGTTAATGCGAATGGTAATTGTAAATTAGTATCTTCTGAAAAATTGATTTATCCATTTTCCAATCCATCAACTGAGGGGATTTTAAAAAATTACGGATATAATGTTCAAGATAATGTGTTTGTTTTAAATGATTTTCAAGTATATATCGGACACTTAAAATCCTTTGGAAAAGGAACTTTTGAGGTAGTTACAAAAACAGAATTAATCCAAAAAATAGATGATGATTTAAAAGTTATTTACCAAGGAAATTTTGATCCTTTAATTGAACCAGGTAAGGAAATTTTACCTGGAGAAAATATAGCATTAAATAATGGAAATTATTTTAAAATGTATGTTAAATATAAAGAATTATCTATAAATCCAGCTATATTTATTTTGAGTGAAAGAAGCTCATTAAAATTAAACAAATTCTTTGGAAATAAAAATGTACCTTTAAAAGAAGCTACTGAAAATTTGCATTTACTAAAAGAATTAAAATATAATCAACCATTTTCTAAAATAATAATTACTCAACTTGCAAAAGTACCTGGTTATTATGATAATTCTCGTAGTCATGGAGCGATTGATATTATAGCTGCAAAAGATTTAGGTTTAGGTGCTAATCCTTATTTAAAATCATTTGTGAATGGTAAAGTTGTAGAAAATGGATATAATGCAGCTAGTGGATATTTCATTACTGTGGAAGATGATAAAACCAAAATTAGAGTAAATTATTCCCATTTGCTTTTAAAAAGTTATTATGAAGTTGGAAGCAATGTTACAACAGAAGATATATTAGGATTTATGGGGAATAGCGGCTTTTCTACAGGAACACATTTACATATGCAAATTTCTATTCCTCAAAATGACGGTTCTTATGGTTGGGTTGATTTTATTGATTTATTGAATAATTATGAAATTTTAGGAAGTAGTTATCAAAAAGAAAATTAAGTGAACTTTTAGGAATCCGTGTGAACCCCAACCAAAACAATTTCAGATTGTCTTTTTTTATTATAAAGGAGAAATATGGAAAAACTAATAAAATATAGATTAAATCAATTAAAAAAACAATCTACATTAACTAAAAATGAAAATATGATTACATTTTTAAATAGTATTATCGTTGATAGAGAGGCTATTATTTTTAATGATGATTTGATAAACATTAAAATTTCTTATGCTGAAATTGATTTTATTTTCTATATGGTAATGACATTATTTAATGATATTAATTTTAAGTGTGTATATGATAAAATTAATAAGAGATTATTTGTTATGAAAAAAGAATTTAAAGATTTAGTTTTAGTGTTGCCTTATGGGAAAAGAGAAAATTATATAAATTTTATTAAAAGATACTACAAAAGAAGAAATTAAAAAGCTATTAAATACTCTTTGTTTTTTTAAATCAGAACTAGAATTAGAAAAATCAGGGTATAAAACTGTTGTAAACCATCATAAAATATTTTTCTCTTATTCTTATAAAGATAAAGAAATTGTATATGAATTTGAAAAAGAGTGTTTAAAAAGAAACATCAATATTTGGATAGACAAAAATGAAATAGATTATGGTGATAGCATTAACGAACTAATCAATAAAGGGATAAATGAATGTAAATTATTTCTTGTATTTGTTAGTAAAAATACTTTAAATTCAAAATATGCTAAACACGAACTAGATTTATTATATTTAAAAATGATAAATTCAAAAAATGAAAAAATTATAATTATAAAACTAGATGATGTTAATTTAGATGAAATTTTTTCTGGATTAACAACTAGAAAATATTTAGATTTTACTAATAAAGAAGAAGTTAATAGATTTTTAGATACTTTGCAAGATAGAATTAAAAAGAATTATTGAAAAAACGATTAATCGTTTTTTTATTTTGTAAGAAAGGAGATTTTATGGAAAATTTTTTTAATGACAATAATAAAAACAAAATCATTTTAAATTTTAAAGATGAAATTTTATTCACTTTTCAAAAAAAAGATGTATATTTGTATGAAATAGGTAAATTTTATTATGAATTAATTTTAAAAAATGATTTTAAACAATATGATTTTACTAAAAAATTCAATTATTCTATGAATACAAATTATATGGGGTATGTCTATTATTTCCATAACTTGAATATTTTCATTAAAAATCAAGAATACTACAATATATATGAAATTTTAGATAATATAGAAGTAACATTTGATATTTTAGAACCTAGGATATACTATAATTTAAAAGAAATTTTAGAGGTGCTTTTGTGGAAAGAATTAAAAAATATTTTGAAAGACAAATAATTTTAAATAGCTTAAAAAAGAATGGTTATCAAATATTTAAAAAAGAATTTGATTATGCAATTAAAAGAGTAGATGAAATAATAGAAAATAATAATTTTACTATTTCTGAAAAAATATCCTTATTAGAAAATATTATTAAAATGATAAAATTAGATTTACAATATGAAACATTAGTATCTGCTTTTTATTATAAAAAGTATAAAAACCCATTTCTATATTTTTATCTCCCTGAAAGTTATAAAGATGAAAATGGAGATATAAAAGAAATCAATAGCATAATACAAGGACAATATATTGATTTAGAAAAAGATTGTGTATTAGTTAGTCCTTGTATAATTAAAAAAATGTTAAATGCTTTAAAAATTAAAGATAAATTTAGTTATAGTCCTACTAATCATTTGTCTAAATATTATGATGTTTTAGATATTTGTGTAGTGTATAATGGTATTCATTCTATATCTAATTTTATTTTAAAAAAAGAAAGTGGTTATATTAAATCTAATCTGTATGAAACTAAAATATTATTAAATCATATTTACACAGATGGAATATACTGGTACAACAAATTTGATAGTTCTATCATAGATTTAGTAATAGATTTTAGAATTGCGATTATATTTACGATAATACAGAAAATTAACAATCTACAATAATTTTGGATATTTTATTGAAAAAAATATAAATAAAAGATATAATATATTTAGAAAAGAGCTAGTGTGAACAAACGCACACTCCCATTCGGCAATAGGGGGTCAGAAATACTAATTGCCCTTAGAGCGTTTGTTGTTGTTTATTGCATCAACATACTTCAACTTTGGTGGATGCTTAGCACAAGAAAAGTGAATGCAATTATTAAATGGGAAAGATCCCATTTTTTTATAATTATTAAAATTTTAATATAAAGGGAGATTTTAAAAATATGTCTTATACTGTTATTAATATTATTAAATGGTATGAACAATTTGATAACAACATTATTCGTATATCTTTTAATAAGGAATTTTTATATGTAGATGTAAATAAATCAGCTTTACCTCACTTATTAGGTCTACAATATTGTGAATTTAAAGAACAAGGTAAAATTTTGAGAGGTAAACATTTAATTAATTATATTTTAAAAAATAAATTAGATGATTTATTAATATTTGATAAGATTAAGAAAAATAATCCCAAAATGATAGAAGCTGTTGAAAAAAGAATTTTTACTTTTGTTGAATTTATGAAAAATTTAGAAAATGGCGTTATTGTTGATATGACTAAAACCACATCAAGTATCAAGAGTAAAATTCTAATTATTCAAAATAAAGATGGTAAATATTTACATTTAGGAATTAAAGAAGATGAAAAAGGTTTTGAATTTGATAGTTTATTTATAAGTGATAAACATATATTTGAAACTTATTTTCTTAGAGATAAAAATGATTACTTTTTAAATTCTATAAATGAATTTAAAATAAATTCTTTAGAAATATACGACTTTGAAAATGATAAATTTCTACCTTTTTCTTTTGATGAAGAAAAAAATCAAAAATTATTAATGGAATTTCACCAAAAATTAGAAGAAGAAAAAACAATAGAAAATGAAGAAGATTTAGAGATAGGAATATAATATATGATAAAAAAATATAAAGAAAAAGGATTTTCTTATTATCAATTAGAAGTTATCAAAAAAGCTATTAAATATGATATTGAAAAAACTATAAATAAAAGATATAATATATTTAGAAAAGAGCTAGTGTGAGCAAGTCCACACTCCCATTCGGCAATAGGGGGTCAGAAATACTAATTGCCCTCCGGAGATTTGTCATTGTTTTTTCAGAGTTCAATGTACTTCAACTTTAGTGGAATCGGATACCGACAAAAAAGTGAAACTGAATATTAAGGAGAATGAGTAAAGACTTATTCTCTTTTTTTAACGAAAAGAAGTAATTATATGTCTTTTAATATTTTAAAACAAATATTGTTACTATAAATTTCTAAAACTATGATTATACAAAAAATAAATAAAACATCTATTTACAATAATAATTATAAATGCTAAAATTTATATGTAAGATAAGTACAGAGGATATGGGAAATCCTTGTCCTTAACAAGTTTATACTTGTGTGTTGTCAGGGGTTAGAAATATAGGCAACGCAGCGAAACCCATTACCGTTAAGATTTATCGGTAGACCAAAGCAAAGGAGAAGTGAGCTGTAAAACCAGCCGAAATTTGTTAAAATCTATTTTAAAAAGTTAGTGAATACTAACTTTTTTATTTTTATAAAGGAGAATTAAGATGAATAATAATAAAATTATAGAAATTTTAAAGTGGTTTGATAATTATAACAATAATCAAATTATTATCAATTATAACAAAGATAAATTTAAAATAGATATTGAAAATAAAATTTTACCACATCTTTTAGGATTACATTATGGAAAAATCAAAGACAAAAATGATAACTTATTAATAGGAAAAAGATTATTTAATTATTTTCTCAAAAATAATATTAGTGATGAAGAATTTTATAATCAAATACCTTTAGAAAAATTAGAAAACATCAAAAACAGAATTAATACCTTTAAAGAATTTATGGAAAATCTAGAAAAAGGAATTGTAGTAGAAAAAACATTAGAAAGTAAAATGAATGTAAATTATCTAATTATTCAAAACAAAGACAATGAATATTACCATTTAGGTATATACAAAGGTGAAAGTGGTTCTATCTTAGATACTTTTGGAAAAATGAAAGATAATGACATTCTAAAAACTTATTTTGTGGAAAATAATCAAGATTATTTCCAAAATTCTAAAACCAATGAAAAAATAATTTCAATAGAAAGATATGACGAACAGTTAGAAATGTATGTACCTTTTTCTTTTGATGAAGAAAAAAATCAAAAATTATTAATGGAATTTCACCAAAAATTAGAAGAAGAAAAAACAATAGAAAATGAAGAAGATTTAGAGATAGGAATATAATATATGATAAAAAAATATAAAGAAAAAGGATTTTCTTATTATCAATTAGAGATAATTAAAAAAGCTATTAAATATGATATTGAAAAAACTATAATTGATGAATATATTGCAAATCCTAATTTTGATAACAAACAAATGGAAATTATTTTAGATGGAATTATCAACGGTTTAGATTATAAACTGTATGCAATTCCAAATATTACCTATGAAGAAATGGAAATTATTTACAAAAATTTATTAGATAATAAACTGAAACAAATTGAAGAACAAGAACTAGAAGAAATTAAAGTAGAAACTAAAAAAAGTTTCAAAATAATTTCTTTTTCTTTTAAATTTTTAATTTCTTTGATTTCAATAATTTCTTTTGCAGCAATAATTATTTTTATTAAAAAATATATAATGGTTGATTTATTTATCAAATTAAAAACTGAAAAAGTGATTTTTAAATTATCTGAAAAAGAATTTAATTTTAATGATTATATTTTAGATCATACAAAAAAAGAAAATGTGAAATTAATAATACCTGAATTTGATTATTCAAAAAATAAAGATTATATAATATCAATCACAAATTTTTTTCAAACAAAAAATTATAATTTCAGTGTAGAAATTTTAGATGATATAAATCCAAAATTAATTTTAAAAAATGATAACATTGAAATTTTTGATGATGAATTAATGAATTTTGATTTTAAAAATAATATTGCTTTAGTTGAGGACAACTTAGACAATCTAAATATTGATGATGTAAAAATTGATTATCAAGATTTAAAAGTAGGGGAAAATATTATTAAATATTCACTATCAGATAAAACAAAAAATTCAATAGTTAAAAATTTAGTATTAACAATCAAAGAAAAACCTAAACCAATAATTCAAAACACGATCAATCAAACTAACCATTCAGAAAATGATACTAATGAAATTATAGACAATAATGATAATACAAAAGTTAATAATCAAAATATTTTTTTAAAAGTTAATGATTATTTTGAAATAAAAATAAACTCATCAATGCAAGATTTAATTTTTTTATTAACAAGCGATATTACTAGTAGTAGTGGTGTTGAGGTTGATTATGCAACGGTAAATTTAACTGTACCAGGTAAATATGATGTGTATTTTAGAAATGAGGAAAATTTAGAAGTTAAAACAATAGTGGAGGTAAAAGAATGAAAAAAGAAGAAAACAAAATCAATATAAGGTTAAAAGAAAAAGAATTAAAAATAATTAAAAATTTCATAGCACAAAATGGTTCTTTGTATGTTAGTGAAAAAGATTTAATAAGAAATGGAATAAATAAAATTTATAGTGAAATTTTTTTAAATGAAACCACAAATAAATTGGAAAAAGAAATTAATAATTTACTAAATGGCGAGGTAAACAAAATTCAAAAAATAATGTTTGATTATACAAAAATGATTACAGAAAAAAATTTAATTTTAAATAATATTTTAAAACTTTTAATTCATTTTGATAAAGAAAAATTGTCAGCTGAAAAAATAAATGAAATTTTAGAAAAACATTCTTTAGATGATTTTAAAACTAATACAAAAAAATTAATGAATAATGATTTTAAAAATAATAGGCACGAAAGTAAATACGAGGAAGAATATGAATGATTTAGATAAAGTTATAACGTTTAGATTAGATAGAGAAACTAATTTCAAATTAAAACAAATATTAAAATACAAAAAAGAAAATCATAATTATGAGATAACTGTGAGTGATATTATTAAACAAGCTATAGAAAAAGAAATGAAAGAAAAAAATAATTTTACATCAGCTTTTAACTTAAAAAAATATAATTGTATAAAAGGTTTAAATGATATTACAAAAAAATTCAATCAGATTAAACAAGAAAATTTAAAAATTTTTGAAAAAAATCTTTTATTGTGTTTAATATTTTTTAATTTCAATTATATTTTCCCTGATGAAGATATTAAACAAAATATATTTTTAAATCCTACCATCGTTGATGAAATTTTAGATAAAGAAAATTAAAAAAATAAAAAAATATTTTGTTTTTTAAAAATAATATAACAATAAAGTATGTATTATGAATATAATACACTTAAAATTTTTGATTAAACTATTAATTTTTTAAAAATTAATAGGAATATTTTTTTAAAAAAAATACCGCCTACATTTGTAGGCGGCTGTAGGACGCTTGTAGGACGGTTCGCCTACATTTGTAGGCGAATTGAAACGCTTACATAGGGGTTTGTAGGACGGTTTGCCTACAAGGTAAAATCTTTAAAAAGTCCCGAAAAATCGCTTGCGATTTTGTCCAAATGATAGCAAAAAATGCGTAGGCAACGCATGTAGGCTATCTTATCTTGTTGTTTTTAATATTTTTTAAATTGTTTTTTGTAGCGATAAAAATTTTTTTTGCAAAATTTTTTTGTATCGAATTTTTTTGTAACGATAAAAAATTTTTGTTGATAAATTTTTTTACGAATTTTTTTATCATAAAATTTTTTTCTGTAAATTTTTTTGCAAAAATTTTTTAGTGATAATTTTTTTAGCGATAAATTTTTTTGATGAAAATTTTTTTTGCAGCAATTTTTTTATCGTAATTTTTTTTGCATTGATTTTTTGTAGCGATAAAAATTTTTTCAAATACAAAAAATTATTTTTTAAAAAGTTGGAAAGGAGAATTAAATAAAATGAAAAAATCTAAACCATTAATAATTCCTTTTATCAGAAATTTAGTTATTGGTAAACCTGCTCCAAAAGGAAGTAGGTTTAAAGGAATTATAACTACCGAAACTATATTGGGTGATAATTCTTATTGGGATTATTTAGAAAAACAAAATATTTTAGATAATAATAAATCATCTAATTTTAAAAATTATTTTGATTACACTAATAAAATTTCAGAAAAAGAAACTAACAACATTTACACTCATACACATTTAGGAGCAATCAAAACCAAAGAACAATATGAAGAATTTAAAAAGAACGAAAGAAAATATATAGTAAATGGAAATACTGTTTTTGATTTTGTGATTTCTCTTGAGAGTTTAAAAGCAGCAGAAAAATATAATCTATTTGATTGCAAAGATTGGTATGACAAAGTTGATTTACTAATTCCTAAAATCGCAAAAGAATTTTATTTAAACAAAGAAGATATAAATTTTAAATGCAATTATGAAATCAATGAGAAAAAAATTGACACAGATAATATTCAACCACACATTCATTTAACTTTCTGGTTTAACAAAAATTTTAAACAGATATCTACAATAAATAAAAAGACTTTTAAAAATATTAAAAAACATATTCATAATATTTTTATTGAAAATGAATTTGATACTATTAATATTTTAGAAAAGAATTTGTATATTAATGAAATAAATCAGTCACTTAAATTATTAAAAAATGATTTTCAATTTTCTTTAAAAAATGAAGAAATAAAAAATGAAATAAATAATTTTTTAAAAAAATTAAATTCACAAGGAAGATTACAGTACAATTCATTTCATCTAAAAGAACACAAAAAAGAATTGGATACAATCGTAAAAAATATTTTAACTAACACATCTTTAAAAAAATATTATGAAAAATATTTAAAGGATTTAGAAAATTACGATACCAAAAGAAATGAAAATATAGGTGTTAATGTTTATAATTTAAAAGAAACAAAACTTGAAGAACTTTATGAACATATAGGAAACAAAATTTTGCGGCTAAAAAAAATAAATCAAAAAGAAAAATTAAATGTTTTTAAATTACAAAAAGATTTTCCTAATTTATTTAAAAAAGAAAAAATAATAAATAAGAAATTTGCACATAGGGGTAATGTTGCGAAACAAAATTTTGATGAAGTGTTAAAAAATAATTTTCCAAATTTATTCAGTGATGAAAAAAATAAATTGAAAAATATTAAACACGCACACATTAAAACAAAAAATATTTTATTTAATAATCGTGTTGTGGATAAAACAAATTACAAAATTAAAAATAAACTAGAAACAGAATTAGAAAAATTTTTAAAAGAGTTGGAAAAATAATTCATCAATTAATATAATTAATTTATGAAAGGGGGAATTATTTTTTTGCGATACTTTAAACATCTACAGTACAAAGACAGATTGAAAATTGAAGAACTGTTTTCAAAAAAATATACTGTAACAGAAATTTCTAAAATTTTAAAATTTAGTTATTCAACAATCAAAAGAGAATTAGAAAAGGGTTTGTATTTAAAATTAAACTCTGATCTAGTTTATGTTGATAGCTATTCTGCTGATATTGGTGAAAAAGAATATCAAGATATGTTGAAGTCAAAAGGACCTGACATTAAGATAAGCCATAATCACAAAGTGGCTAATTATATTGAGGAGATGATATTAAAAAAACATCTATCTCCAAAAGTCATTAGTAAACTTTTAAAAATTAAATTCAATGTGAGTTTATCTCACGTAACTATTTACAAATATATTGATAGTGAATTATTTTTAAAAATCAGTAATAAAAATTTAGTAGTTAAAAAAGATAAGAAACAAAAATATCAAAAGATAAAAATATTTAAGAAAAAAGAAAATAAAAACTATATAGATGAAAGAGATACTAACATTGATATAGTTAATAGGAAAGAGTTCGGACATTGGGAAATGGACACTGTAAAAGGAAAGAAAGGAAACAAAAATTGTCTATTAGTTCTAACAGAAAGAAAAACTAGACAAGAAATTATAACTAAATTGAAAGATGGCACAAGTGATAGCGTTATAAATGCTTTAGATAGATTAGAAAGAAAATTTAGAAAAGATTTTCCAAAAATTTTCAAAACTATCACTTGCGATAATGGTGTTGAATTTAGTAACGATGTTAAAACAGAAAGAAGTGTATTATATAAAAATAAAAAAAGAACTACATTATATTATTGTCGACCATATTCGTCTTGGCAACGTGGATCTAATGAAAATACTAATAAGATGATTAGAAGATACATTCCAAAATCCGAACCAATAGAAAATTATGATGAAAAATATATTTTAGGAATTGAAGATTTTATTAATAATTATCCTAGAGGTATTTTTGATTACAAAACATCAAATGAACTATACAATAATGAGTTAAAAGAATTAGGAATTATCAATCAAGAACTATACAAAAAAGAAAAATAATTATTAATATTATTAATAATGCAAAAACATATAATTTTATAACATTTTTTTGTCAAAAATTATTGACCTTTTCTTTTAATATTGCTAAAATATAGTTAATTAATATTTATAAATTTTTCACAGAAAAATCCCTTAAACAAAGGACTTTCTAAATAGATTTATCATTTAACCCTTAACTTTTCAAAAACAATATCTTTTAACACCTTCTATTTACTTTTTAAAAAAATGATGTATAATATTAATTACGGCGGTCGTGGTGAAGTTGGTCAACACACTAGATTGTGGCTCTAGCATTCGCGGGTTCGAGTCCCGTCGATCGCCCCATTGTAAAATCCCATATGGGTTTTTTTATTTATGTTATAATTTTTTAGGTATGAATATTATTGAAATCAAAAATTTAAAATTTACTTACGATAATAAAGAAGTTATTTTAGATGATGTTAGTTTAGAAATAAAGAAAGGTAGTTACACCACTATAATTGGTCATAACGGCAGTGGTAAAAGCACGCTTGCTAGACTTATTGCAGGACTTTTAGACAAAAGTGGTGGCGATATTTGGGTAAATGGTCTTTTATTAAAAGAAGAAAATCTTAAACACATTAGAAAAGAAATAGGGATTGTTTTTCAAAATCCTGATAATCAGTTTATAGGATCAAGTGTAAAAGATGATATTGCCTTTGGTTTAGAGAATAAATGTATTAATCCGAAAGAAATGGATGATATTATTTTTAAATACGCAAGTAGAGTTGGGATGGAAAATTTTTTAGATAAAGAACCACACCTTTTAAGCGGTGGTCAGAAACAAAGAGTTGCGATCGCTAGTGTTTTGGCGATTAATCCCAGCATTATTATTTTTGATGAAGCAACTTCAATGCTTGATCCAAAAGGTAAAAAAGAAATTAAAGATTTAATTAAAAACCTTCATAAAGATAGTGATAAAACAATAATTTCAATTACTCATGATATTGAAGAGGCGTATCATAGTGATTATATTTATGTTTTAAATAAAGGCAAGATTTTTAAAAAAGGTAAACCAAATGAGATTTTTAATAACAGTAAAGAATTAAATAATATTAAACTTGATGTGCCTTTTAACGTTAAAATTAAAGAAGAGTTAGAAAAAAATAAAATTAAAATTGAAAGCTACAATAGTGTTGAAGAGATAGTGGAGAATTTATGCCGATTGAAATTGAAAAATTAAATTTTATATACGCTAAAGATATGCCTTTTGAGTATACTGCATTAAAAGATATTGATTTGAAATTACAGGATAATAAATTTTATGCTTTAATAGGTAAAACTGGTAGTGGCAAAAGCACTCTGATTCAACATTTAAACGCACTTTTAATTGGTAGTAGTGGTAAAATTAAGGTTAATAATTTTGAAATTTATACTGATAAAAAAAATAAAAATCTTAAAAATTTAAGAAAAGAAGTAGGAGTTGTTTTTCAATTTTCCGAACAACAACTTTTTGAAGAAACAGTTTTAAAAGATGTGATGTTTGGTCCTTTGAATTTTAAAGTTAGCGAATCAGAAGCAAAAGCTAAAGCTATTAAATATTTAAAATTAGTAGGAATTGATGAAAAATTATTTGAAAAATCACCTTTTGAGTTATCTGGTGGTCAAAAAAGAAAAGTAGCAATCGCAGGAATTTTAGCTTTGGAACCACAAATTTTAGTTTTAGATGAGCCTACCGCAGGTTTAGATCCTGAAAGTGCTAAAGAGATTTTGGAAATATTTTTTAGTTTAAATAAAACAATTATTTTGGTAACCCATGATTTTGATCTTGTTTATAGTTATGCGGATGAAGTTATTTTTTTAGATAATGGCAATCTTATTACTAAAAGGGAAACAGTTGATTTTTTTACTGATGATGAATTAATAAGTAAATATCAATTAGAACTTCCTTCATTGTTAAATTTTCAAAATAAACTAAGTGAAAAAGGATTTTCTTTTACTAAAAAACATAAAAATTTAAAAGATTTAATTAAGGAGGTTATTTATGAATAATTTTACCATAGGTAAATATCTTCCCTTAGATTCTTTTGTTCACAAATTAGATCCTAGAACTAAAATTATCATGTTGCTTCTGATAATGGGAGCAGTATTTATTAAATCGGGATGGATTGGATATTTTATTATTTTAGGATTTATAGCATTATCATTAATATTATCTAAAATTAAAATAAGTTATGTTTTAAATGCCTTTAAACCTTTAATTATGATGATGGTTTTTTTGATTGTAATTAATGTTTTAGTAATTAAAGAAGGTAATTTAATTTTTAGTTACGGTTTTATTAAAATTTATGATAAAGCCATATTAGACACTCTATATATATCTGTTAGGCTTTTGATAATGATAAGTGCTTCTACTATTTTAACCATGAGCAGCAATCCTTTAGATCTTACCGTTGGAATTGAAAAATTATTAAAACCACTTGGAAGATTTAATTTTCCCTATGAAGATGTAGCGATGATGATAAGTATTGCTTTAAGATTTATTCCTACAATTATCGAAGAAACTCAAAAAATAATGAATGCTCAAAGGTCTAGGGGTGTAGATTATGAAGAGGGTAAAATTAAAGAAAAAATCCAAGCTGTCTTGTCTTTAATTGTTCCACTTTTTAGTACTTCTTTAAATATGGCAGAAGATTTAGCCTCTGCTATGGAAGCTAGGGGTTATATTCCGCAAGAGCCAAGAACTAGGTATCGTGATTTAAAATATAATATTAAAGATTATATAGTATTTTTAATTGGAGTATTATTGGTGGTCTTACTAGTATGGGTGAGTTATTATGCGATATAAAGTAAGATGTTGCTATGATGGAAAAGATTTTATGGGTTTTCAAGCTCAAAAAAATAACAGAACAGTTCAAGTTGAGATTGAAAAGGTTTTAACTAAATTTTTTAATCAAGGTATTAAAATAGTGTTCGCTTCAAGAACCGATGCGAAAGTCCATGCTTATGATCAAGTATTTCATTTTGATACCGATAAAGAAGTTGAAACAAAATATATGCTTCACCATCTAAATAGAATGCTTCCAGATGATATTAAGTTAAAAAGTATTGAAAAGGTAAATGAACTTTTTCACAGTCATCACAATATTAAATATAAACATTATCGTTATTTAATTTGTTGTGATGTTACCGATGTTTTTAAATACAAGTATAGCTATGTTTGTCCTTTTGAATTAAACTATGATTTGCTTTGTTTAACACTATCTCAATTTATAGGTTATCACGATTTTAGCAGTTTTAATTCAACTCCTTATGAAGTTAAAAAGGATCAAACAAGAAAAATTTTAGATATTAAAGTTAGAAAAGAAGGTAATTTAATTATTATTGATTATTATGGCAACAGTTTTTTAAGGCATATGATTAGAATGCTTACGGGAATTAGCGTGGAGGTTGCTAGAAATAAAATAGATATTGATACGGTAAAACAAATGCTTCAGGAACCAAGTAAAACAAAATACCGCAGATACAACATTACAGGGGAAGGTCTTTACTTGATGAAAATAGAATATTTTTAAAGTTTGAAAGTGTAAAAAAAATAAATTATAATATTATAGATTAAGGAGTTAATTATGAATGAAAATATTAAAAAATATTGGTTTGTAGGTTTAGTAGCATTGTTTATGTTGGTGTTTAGTTTTTATTACTTGGGCCAAGAATTAAGCAATAATGCGGAAACTAAAATCGCAAACAAAACTATAGATAATGATTCGGTTATTTATGAATTAAATGGTGAATCATATCTTGCAAAAGATTTTTATGAAGATTTTAAGAAAATTGGTTCTAATATTTCAATTTTAGTAGAACTTCAAAAACTTGTTACTAAAGATATTAAATTAAGTGATGAACTTAATAATCAAGCATTAAATTCAGTAGCTTATTTAAAACAAACATATTCTCAAAGTCAACTTTTAAGTGAACTTAAAAAATTTGGTTATGATTCTATAGAAGATTTAAAAGATTTAGTTCTTTTACAATTTAAAACCAATCAATTAAATAAGGAATATTTAAAGGCTAATTTAGAAAATATTGTAACACCTTATGTTGCTGCTGGTAATGGTAAAATCATTTCACATATTTTAGTTAAAGTAGCTGATGTTACAAGTGAAACTAAAGAAGATGGTACAACTACTCACACTTTAAATCCTACAGCTGATGAAAAAGCGAAGTTAGAAAAAGTTTTAGAATTGATTAAAACTACTGATTTTGCGAAAGTTGCGGCTGAAAATAGTGATGATACCGGAAGTGCTTCAAATGGAGGCTCACTTGGTTATGTAAATGATGCTTCAATGGCTAATTTTGTAACAGAATTTGCGACTGCAGCCAAAAGTTTAAAAGAGGGAGAAGTTTCTGGTGTTGTAGAAACTCAATTCGGTTATCACATCATCAAGGTAGATGCTGCGACAGCTGAAAAATTAGTAGAAAATGATACCTTTGTGAGTGCATATTTTTCTGACGCAAACAATAACCCGCTATTACCTATCTTATTAAAGGCTAAAGAGTTAAATATTGAAGTTAAAGATGAAGAATTTAATGCCTACGCAAATAATATAATCGGAGAGTAAGATGAAAAGAATTGTTAGTATATTATTAGTATTGTTTATAGCAACTGGTTGTGCTAAAAACACAACTTATACAATGTCAACAGAAAAAACTACTATTATTAGTGAGAACGGTAAAGAAGTTTTAAGCAATCAAGATTTATTAAATAGATTACTTAATCAATCAACACTTAGTTTTTTGATGAAGAAAATTGATGCGAAATTATTTGAACTTGAAAAGTTAACTTACGATCAAACTATTGTGGATTCGCAAGTTGAACAGTATAAAACTATTTTAGGAGAAAATTTTGAAACACAACTAGCTAATTTTGGTTATGAAAATGTGGATGCATTTAAAGAAGAATTAGCAATTAGTTTAAAACAAGAAGCAATTAAAATAGCTTATATTAAAACAGATTTAGAAAATATTTTAAATCAATACAAACCTACTAAAGTACAATACTTAGCTTACGGAAGTAAGGAAGAAGCTGATGCTGCTTTAGTTGAAATTAAAGCTGGTAAGAGTTTTGAAGATGTTGCGTTAGAAAAAACACCATTAAATAACGCTCAAGTTATATTAGTTAATGATAAAACAAATTTAGACACTGCTTTAAAAGAATACATAAACAATAATAGAACTATTGGAACTTCTGAAGTTTTACAGCTTTTAACTGCTAGTGGTAGCACTAATTATTACATTGTAAATATCATCGAAACAGATGCGAACGCATTCCTTGATGAAGCTCTTAAAGATATAGCACAAACTATTGATTTAGCTAATGTTTATAAATATTATTTTGAAAAATATGATTTTAAAGTTTATGAACAAAATCTTTATGAACAAATTAACACTGCATATCCAGGTGCTTTAAAATAATGAGTGTATTTGTAAAGATTGCGAAGGGAGAGCTTCCTTCATATCGTATTTATGAAGATGATGAGTTTCTAGCTATTTTAGATATTAACCCTATTAGCTACGGTCATACCTTAGTATTTCCAAAAAAGTTAAGTAAAGATATTTTAGATATAGAAGATGATGTACTTTCAAGAATGATTTTGGTTGTAAAAAAAGTTAATCAACTTTTAAAAGAGAAATTAAATTGTGATGATTTTAATATAATCCATAATGCAGGAAGTAAATCAGGACAAATTATAGATCATATTCACTTTCATATAATTCCAAGATTTAGTACAGATGAGTTGGAATTTAAAGTAAAAGAGAATAATATTGATTTAAAAGATGTATATCAAAAAATAAAAGGAAATTAATTAAAATAAAAATATATTTCATAATATATATTTATTTTATGCTTGCATTTATGTTGTTAATATGTTATTGTATTAATGTGTTAATATAAAAGGAGATTTATGAAAAAGTTTTTGAACATTAAAGTTATATTATTGGTAATTATTTTAAGTATTGTAGCATTTTTCTTTTTAAAACCAAAAGAAAATGTTGAAGTTAAAAAAGAAGATGATACTGTTGTTTTAGGTAGTGTTAATAATCAACCAGAATTTAGCGAAGTTGAAAAAGGGGTTATTTATAGTGGGAAAGTAGTTCCTCTTCAAGCTAGATATTATATTAAAGATTCAAATCGCAAAGTTGAAAAAATAAATGTAAGTCAAGGGGATGAGGTTTCAAAAGACCAAGTATTATTTACTTATAAAGATAATAATTATTCTTATGCTAAAATTAATTCATTATCAAAACAAAATGAATTGTTAACTTATCAAGATGATACAGCTTATTGGAAATTGATTGAAAAAGAAAACGAATTAAAAGGTGCTGATAAGAATGATGCAAACTATATCTATTATTTAGAAAAAGAAATCGCAACCGCAAAAGCTACAATGGCACTTAACGAAGCTACTATTGCTGAAAATAAAGCTAATATTGATCAATTGAGAGAACAAAACAAAACAGAAATCACAAGCGAAATAGATGGTGTTGTTTATAAGATTAGTGAAGATAATTCTCAAGCTCCAAGCGATAAACCAAGTGCTTTTGTAACAGTGTTTTCTAAAGCACGTAAAGTAAGAATTAGTGTTAGTGAATATGAATATGCTTCTTTTTATAAAGGTCAAAAATTAAAAGTTAAAGTTGACGCTATGCAAAAAAATATAGATGCAGAAGTTATTTTCGTTGATAATATCCCTAACAATTTAGATAATCCTGGAGTTTCTTATTATGATGTTGATATTTCAGTTAGCGAAGATGTTCCATTCGGTTATACAGTAGCTGTGAGGGTGGAAAATGAGTGAAGTAATTATTGAATGTAAAGATATTAAAAAAGAGTTTAAAATTGGAGAAAATATAACTCATGCTTTAAGGGGTGTTAGTTTTAAAATTAAAAAAGGAGAATATGTTGCGATTGTAGGGACAAGCGGTAGTGGTAAAAGTACTTTACTAAATACCCTTGGTTTGTTAGACAATCCTAGCTCTGGACAATATATTTTAAACGGTATTGATGTTTCTAAGTATGATGATGAAATGCTTACCAAAACAAGATTGAAAAAATTTGGTTTTATTTTTCAATCGTTTAATTTAATGAATAACACAAGTTGTTTAAATAATGTAGAACTTCCGATGATATATAACGGTGTTAATAAAAAACAAAGACAGGAAACATCTTTAAAGTATATGAAGATGCTTGGAATTGAAAATCAAGCACACAAAAAACCTATGACTTTATCAGGTGGTCAAAGACAAAGAGTAGCAATCGCAAGAGCACTTGTGAATAGTCCTGAAGTTATTTTTGCGGATGAGCCTACTGGAGCTTTGGATAGCGAAACTACTAAAAGTATTTTAAAAATTTTAAAAGAGTTAAATGAGGCTGGAAATACCATCATCATTGTTACTCATGACAATGAAGTCGCAAAATCTGCTAAAAGAATTATTAGAATTAGTGATGGTTTGATAGAAAGTGATGAGGTATTAAAATGATTATTCAATATATTAAACTTTCAATTTTAGAACTTTTAAATAATAAACTTAGAACTTTTTTATCACTGATTGGGATAGTGATTGGGGTTATGGTTGTTTACATTATTCTTTCGCTTGGTGATATTACAAATGTTGCGGTTAGTAATGCTGCAGCTGGAGGTAAAGCTACTTTTGAAGTGATTTACACCAAAGATAAAAAGAATAAAGATACTGTTTTTAATGATTCGGTAGGTATTAATTTTGGTAGTGAAAATAAATTTTATTTTGAACCACAAGATACTGAAGTTATCAATGAGGTTGAGGGTGTTAAAGAGGCTAGAGTTAATTATTTAACTTATTCTCCTTTAACTTACAACAAAATAACATTAAATCTGACAGTTAAAAATTATGGAGAAAATTATTTAGAATTTTATAATACAGAGCTTTTAACAGGCAAAAGTATTGATGATTATCCTGATTCTCAAAAACAAAACCTTGTAATTATAGAAGAATCTGTTGTAAAAAATTTAAAGATTTCAACCAATGAAGAAGCTATTGGTAAAAAAATTAAATTAATTAACAGAGAATTTACCATTGTGGGAGTTATTAAAAACAGAGCAGGAATAAATTTTGGTGAACAAATGATTTTAATTTCTAGTAAGGCTTATAATCAAATGTTTTCATCAAACATAAGTAGTATAACCGTTCAAGTTAAAGATGGTTATGGTTTGGAAGAAGTTTCTAAAAATGTACTCACAAGTTTAAATGAAAAACATAATTATCATAATTCTAAAAATGGTTTTGTAACTAAAGATCTTTCGTTCATTACTGAACAAATTAAAGGAATTACCGGAGCTTTATCAATTATAATGTCTATTATAGGGTCTATTTCTTTATTAGTTGCGGGTATTGGTGTTATGAATATAATGCTTGTGTCTGTTGTTGAAAGAACTAGAGAAATTGGAATTAAAAGAGCTTTAGGTGCTAGTAAAAAAGAAATACAACTACAATTTATTATTGAAAGTAGTGTTATTACTTTTGTGGGTGGTTTTATTGGAATTATTTTAGGTATTTTAATTATTAAAATTGCACTAGTATTATTAAAATTAGAAATGCCAATTAATTTATTGTATGTAGGAAGTGCTTTAATATTTTCACTTACTCTAGGAATGATTTTTGGATATTTCCCTGCAAAAAGAGCTGCTGGACTTAATATTATTAAAGCTATTCAAAATGATTGAGGATAAAATCCTCTTTTATTTTTAATAACAAAATAAAAAAACCTTAACCACTATATTTGAAATTGAAGTCGATTTAGTGATAATAAGGTTCAAATACTCTGTGGTAACGGAAGAGGCTTAGCCTTTTCTGTTACAACTCCATTATATAATGAATTATGAAAAAAGTAAAATTTAAGATTATAAGACAAAATAAAAAGCCCTATTTATAAGGGCTTTTTTATAAATGGTGGCTCCGGTCAGAATCGAACTGACCACACACGGTTCTTCAGACCGTTGCTCTACCAACTGAGCTACAGAGCCATTGGTTGCGAGAGAAGGATTTGAACCAACGACCTTCGGGTTATGAGCCCGACGAGCTACCAGACT
>CAMCKH010000011.1 GCA_945875435.1 uncultured Erysipelotrichaceae bacterium | reverse complement strand
TGTCAATTCATCCCATGACTAAAGTCACGGGTGTTCTTGACATAACCAAATAAAAACAAAAAACATAGTGTGCATATATAATATAATTTTTTTACAATAATAATTTCAAAAATATTATATGTGAGTAAAAAAAGAATAACATTATAGCTTAAATCTAAAAAAGAATTGATTGGAATGAAAAATGCGTAAAAGAGAAATCTTAAAAACCATACTACTATTTCTGAAAAAATATTAGTCATTTTTTACAACCTCACTAGCTAAAATTAAAAATCTAGCGTCTTTCTTTTCTAAATCACAAGTAACAAAGGTTATTAATCTATTATTTTTGGAAATTGATATATTTTCAGTGAAAATTTTGTCAGCTTTATCGTAAAAATTATTAATATAATTTAATTTATTTTCTAAGGTATCAAAATTAGTTTTAAAAAAACTTCTATCATTATCAACTTCTAAATTTAAACTTTTTAAAGCTACTATTTGATATTCTTTTTCTTCATTTTCTAAAGTAATTTTAAAAGTATTGTTTTCATTGTAAAAATCATCATTTAGATATTTTTTCATAAAAGTAAAAATAATATCTTTTTTAGTACTAGAGTGTCCGTAAATTAGTAAATTTTCATCTGTAAAATCATTATCTAAAAATACGGTTCCAAATTTATCTTCTTTATTGTATATATCATAGTGTAAATAATATTCATCATTACCTTTTACAACAGGAAATTCTTTACCGTTAATTTTTAAAATGAATAATGTATCTTTATTTATGTTTTTCCATTCATTTAGAGTTTTTGTTTCTTTATCGTACATTACAGCACTAGTATTATTTTCGTATTTTGAATATTCATGAAATATGTTTTTAAAAAGTTTTTGATGTAATTTGATTGTAAAAAAACTTAATACAATTATAATGAGAATCAAAAGTAAAAATATTATTAATTTTTTATTTTTCATCTTTTTTGTTTCCTTTCTTGATATTAAAATTGTCTTGGTTGGGGTTCAAACGAACCCTAAATGTTTGGTTCGTAATCTTCTTGTTTTTCTTTTTCTAATCCTTTGCGGATTTGGTTCATTTGGTCCCAATCAAACTTTGGATTGGCGTAAACACTAACATCTAGTCCGGCTTCTAATCCAAAGCGGATTTGAGCCATTTGAAAGCTATCAAATTTTGGATTGGCGTAGATACTCACGTCTAGTTCTTTTTCTAATCCTTTGCGGATTTGTCGCATTTGCTGCCAATAAAATTTTGGGTGGGCATAGATATTCACATCTACATTATTTTCTAAACCTAAACGGATTTCATACATTTGGTCAGAATTAAAATCTTCTAATTTTAGTTTATATTCTTTTAATTTTTGTTCTATATTCATTTTTTTGTTTCCTTTCTCTATCATCTATTTTTTCTATCTATTATTTCTTATTCTTCTACATTAGACAAAACAAATAAAATTTCTTCAATAATCGTATATATACTATCTAAATTTTTAAAATCATTGTTTGTTTTCATTTCTTCTAAAATTACAACCAATTTTTCTGTAAATTCTTTATTGTATAAAGAATTTTTATTGTTTCTATTTTGTTTTATATAAGAATACACCAAATCTATATTGTTAGGTGCGATTTTTTCTTCATTATTCAACATTCTCTAAACCATTAATTGTAATCTCATTACTAAAATCATTATTTTTTTCTTCATCATCTAAATTTTCATTTAAAATATTTTGAAAATGAGAATTTTTATCACTTTTCTTTAAAAGTAAATTGTTGTCGTCCTTTAAAAATTTAAAATATTCTATTAATTCATAATCATTCATTTTTTTGTTTCTAATAATATCATCAAATATTTCTCTAAAAATTTCTATTTTTTGAATATGAAGTTCTTCAATTTCTTTATTTAATTCACTTATTGATTTTTGTTTTTTTGTAATTTTATCCATAATTATTTTTAATTTTTTCATCTTTTTTGTTTCCTTTCTTTTAAAAAAAAGACAATCTAAGATTGTCTTGGTTGGGGTTCATAATTTAGTTTAAAAACCAACCCATACTTTTACTATAACTATAATAATTTGTAAAATTAAATAACCTACCAAAAGAACTTTTATGGAAGAGCCAATAGGTTTTTGTTCTCTTTCTCTTTCATCTTTAGAAAAATGTGAAATTCCGGTAATTAAAATCGCTAAGAAAAAAGATAGTGGTAAAACAACCATTAGTATATTTACAACAGGAGATATGGAATTTCTAATAGTATCAATAACTTGTACATCATTGATAGTTGGTAAATTGTTGGTTTCTAAAAAAACCAGTGAATTATATATTTTATTTTTCATCTTTTTTGTTTCCTTTCTTTAAAAAAAGACAATATGCATTGTCTTGGTTAGAGTCCGAATGAACTCCTAGATGTTTGGTTCGTAATCTTCTTGTTTTTCTTTTTCTAAATCCAAACGGATTTGCTGCATTTGGTCAGGATTAAAATCTTCTAATTTTAGTTCATACTCTTTTAATTTTTGTTCTATATTCATTTTTTTGTTTCCTTTCTTTAAAAAAAAGACAATATGCATTGTCTTGGTTGGAGTCCGAATGAACTCCTAGATGTTTGGTTCGTAATCTTGATTTAATTCTTGTTTTAAATTAGATTTTTCTAATTCTTGATTTAAAATAATTATTTTTTCATTTAATATTTTAATTTTATTTTCTAACTCTTTATTGTGATTATCTAAAAACACAATCTTATTAACTAGTTCATTCAATATAGTATTTACAACACTTACATTTTGATTAATTAGTTTACTTGATATTTCTTGATTAGAAATAGTATTTTTGTGATTATTATATAAATCATTAAGTTTGTACACTATACTATCACTACCCTCATTTAATATTTTTTTAATTTCAGTTGTAGTAGATGATATTTGTGGGGTTGAAGATGTGTTTTCTTCAACTTTTTTGATTTTTTCACTGTCTAAATTATTATTTTTAACTTTATCGTAAATCTTTTCAGTTGTTTTACTATCCCTAAATAAAAATATTAAAGTATAAACAAAACCAATAACTATTGCCACAAATTCTTTATTAAAATAATTTTCCATAAAATCTCCTTTATAATTAATAATACCAAAGCAACCCGATAAAATTAAATATATAGCAACAAAAGGATATAACTTATAGTTTATTTCTATAATTTCATTAATAATATTTTTAATTATTTTGTTCATACATTCCTAATTTATTTTCTTTAGCATAATTTTCTAAAGGGTTATATATATCTAAATCATGATTATATTTGTGATAAATAAAGGCTTGTCCTTGTTTTACCATTTCTTGACTTATATCTAAATCATTTAAAAAAATTTTTCCAACAGTTCTATTATATCTATCTTTATACAACCTTTCTAATTTAATCTCTTTTTCTAAAATTAATTCTCTAAGATAATCTCTAGCTTTTGTTCCGTAATCTTCTTGTAGTTCCCTTGCATTAATTCCGTAAAGTCTTATTTTTTCTTTTTCACCATTTTCATTAATAATAGTTATTGTATCGCCATCATAAACTTTAATTACTTTAACTAAAATTAAAAGGTTGTCATCGTTGACAACCTCTTTTGTTTCAATATTAGAATTTTGGTTTATTTCTTCTGGTGAATTTCTATGAAAATCTGTAAATTCGCTTAAACTTTTTCTTATCCCAATAAACGAAATGGCAGCTAAGGATAAAATTAATAATATTATTTTTTTAAAAAATTTCATTACAAAATATCCTTTCGCTTAAAAATGCTAATAAAAATAAATATAAAACCAATTACTATAGATACACAACCTAAAATATCAACCATTATTGAATTACCTGTTTCTGGTAATTCTTTTTTAACGACTAAAGGCGGAAGCATTACAACCTTAATATGTGTATCTTCAGAAATACCAGAAATATCTACAAATGTACGATATTGATGATTATATTCTTTACCATTAACAAATACTTGATGTACACGATAGCTTGTAGGTGGATAAAAATTAACTGTAAAAGGTTTATTTTCCTCAATCTCAAATGAATTATCAATAGTTCCGTAGTTAATTTCAGTAGTAACGTTAAATATATTTCTTCTTGTTTTAATAACTACATCTTTATTTTCTGTAATATCATTTAAAATAACTTTATTATCCTTAATTTCAACAGTTTTATCATTAACTAATGCCTCAACTAATTTATAACCTTTTTTTACCACAAAACTAATCTCTCTATCACTGCCATAAACCACATTATTATCACTAGGAGTGATTGTACCGTTATCGATTTGAGTAGTGATGTTAAATTTTTTAAGTTCTGTTGTAATATCAACAGTTTTGTTTTCTGTAATGTTAGGAATAATTAAAGGACTATCCGTACTATTTTGTGGTATTCCATTAACTGAAACAGTTGAGATTAATTTATTATTTGGTGGCGTAAAGGTTATAGTGCTGCTTGAACCATGTTCTTTAGTGTGTGATGGTGTAATTGTACCATCATCTATATTTGTTGTTATATTGTAGGTTTTTAATCTAGTTGTAACCACGACATTTTTGTTTTCTGTAATGTTTGATAATGAAATTCTATTACCTACAGGAGTTACAGGTACATCATTAACTTTTGCAGCTTCTAGTTCATATCCTGTAACTAAATCAAAACTAATCTCTCTATCACTACCATAAACTACATCATTCTCATTAGGTGTGATTGTACCGTTATCAATTTGAGTAGTGATGGTGAATTTTTTAAGTTCCGTTGTAATATCAACAGTTTTGTTTTCTGTAATGTTAGGAATAATTAAAGGACTATCCGTACTATTTTGTGGTATTCCATTAACTGAAACAGTTGAGATTAATTTATTATTTGGTGGCGTAAAGGTTATAGTGCTGCTTGAACCATGTTCTTTAGTGTGTGATGGTGTAATTGTACCATCATCTATATTTGTTGTTATATTGTAGGTTTTTAATCTAGTTGTAACTACCACATTTTTGTTTTCTGTAATGTTTGATAATGAAATTCTATTACCTACAGGCGTTACAAGTACATCATTAACTTTTGCAGCTGCTAGTTCATATCCTGTAGATAAATCAAAACTAATCTCTCTATCACTGCCATAAACCACATTATTATCACTAGGAGTGATTGTACCGTTGTCAATTTGAGTAGTGATGGTGAATGTATCAGGAATAAATCTAGCTGTTGGAGTAGCAGTAGGATTTAATGTTAAATCATCAAAAATACTAACAGCACTTTTCATATTAATAGTTTCAACTTGTGAACTTTGCTTTAAAATCTTAACTGTATGATAAAGAACTATATCAGAACCGTCATAATTAGCATCTTCACTTAAAAAACTTGATTTTGCATTAGCGTGAATTTGTTTTTTACTGTCTTGAGTAACAGTTCTAATATCAAATTGATTACTAATGTCGGTAACTTCTTTATTTCTATTTACTTTATACACCTTACTACTTAAAACTTCAACATCTGTACTAACATCATCAATAATTGTAAATCTATTAACTTTTCTTTTTGCGTCTGATGGGTTATGTAAAAATCTTTGTGAAACAACAATATTTTCAATATTTCCTCGTCTAGTGGTAAAACCATCATCTTTAGTCGCCCAATATTTAACAGGATTGTAAGGAATATGATTGTACTCTGGTCCGTAAATTCCATTTTGTTGACTATATAAAATATGTAATGAATATTGTCTAATCGCAAAATCCATACCCGACATCAAAACTCTAACTTCCACCTCGTCATTAAGCGGTTCAACTAATAAATCAAAATTCTGATGTCCTACATTTGCCGGTACTCTAAATGCATTTTCATTCGATAAATGCCCCCTGCCTATAGGTCCGTAAAGGTCAAAATCATAATGTGAAATAAGAATACGACTTCCTTTCAAAACTTGAAGTGCCTCTGTATCGGTATCTTCCTTACTTAAACCTAAAAATGCGTGTCTAAAAGGAAAAGGTGCTTTTTCCCCTGTATCTAAATAATGATAAGAAATTTTAACATCAAAAAGAGCACCATTTAAATTCATAACATTTGATTTATCAAATGTTCTTATATGTGGTCTTTTACTAGGGTTAGGGTCTAACACAGCAACTTTATATCTGACATGTTGAACAACATCTCTACCGTTAATTTGAGTCAATGGAATTAAACTTTTAAAGGTTGCTGTTGCTCCTACTCTACGTTCATATTCTATAATCGGTTTTTGTATGCCATTATCATCAAAAAATTGTACAACAGCACCATCTAAATCTATGAAATCGTATGTAACACCTTTTTTATCTCTACCATTAATATCTACACCAAAACCAAACGGTTTAGATAAAAACCTTTCTTGTCTTGACACCCAAGATTGATTAGAAACTTCATAAGCAGGTATGCTTACTCCATTAAAATTTTTGCGTATTAACCCTCTTTCTAAAGAATTATCAACAGTTAAAGGGGTTCTACCATTTTCATCACCCATCATTTTTCTAAATTCAGGTATTTGAGCATTAATTTTAGTGTTAAAAAGCCCAGTTATAATAACTAGGCTTAACATCATTAATTTAATTATTTTTTTCATCTCTATTCCTCAATCTCAACACCATGCACAATATCATTATGATTGATTTCGATTTCAATTACTTCTTCATGAGTAATCGTATTTTCTTCGCTGATTTCAATATCAACACTATGATTAGTTTCTTCTTCATATTTAATTTCAACAAAAGTAAATAATTGGCTTTCATCAACCACATAACTTGATTCTGCCATAGGTTTAGAAATAACATTATTAAAATACTCTAATTTCTTTTCTAAAATTTCTAGATTAAATGGTTCAATTTCACTTTCATTTAAAGTATTTTCATGTACTACTTTTTCTACATCATCACTAACAACCTCATCTACATTTACAGTTTCGTCAATTTGAGCTTCAGCACTTGTAACTTGAGTTTCAACAGTAGTTTCACTTTCTTGATTAATATTGTTTTCAGGATTGGTAATTTGATTGTTTTCTTCTGATTTAATAATTTCTATATTAGAATTTTCATTAACTGAAACAGTACCACTATCATTAAAAGCACTTACTTTCATAACGATTGTAAAAACAATCAAAGTTGTAACAATAAATATTTTTTTCATTTTAATTTTCCTTTCTTTTAAAAAAACAATTTTAAATTGTTTTGGAGTTCACTTGGACTCCTAAATATTTGGTTCGTAATCTTCTTGTAGTTCTTCGCTTATATCTTCAGAAATTTCTTTATTCAACTTTTTTTCTATTTTTTCAAAACTTGTAATAGTTAAATTATCATTAAATTCAGGATTTTCATTAGGTGTAATTCTGCCATTAATTTTTAAAAAAGTTCCTTTTGTAAAAAGTGATAAATCTTCATTAACATCTTTTAAGAAATAAGAAGCGTTTAAAAATTTTGATTTTTCAGTTTCTCTATCGTTAATCGCAACTGAAAATTGTGCGATATGAGTAATTTTATCGCCCTCACCTACTGTTTTGATGACATAGTCTTTACAAATATTACCATATAGAGTGATTTCTTTTTCTATTTTTCCACTAATCGCAACAAATGAATAGTAGAAATTGTTGTGTATAATGGTATTTTCTTTTTTACTAAAATAACCTTTTAAATTTATATACTGTTCTTTACCTTTATTATCTTTTAATTGTTCGTACAAAAGGCTATCATCTCTAACAGCAATATTTAAAAATTCTCTTTCTTGTTTTTCTTTGTTGTAAAAAATTCCAGATGTTAAAAGATATGTACCTTTTTCATTCTCTATTTCTACAACATCTCTAATAATTTTTACTCTTTTATTAATATAGTTCATTTTGTTTAATTCTCCTTTAATATAATTTATTGCGTTTTTAATTGTTCTATCTAAATAATCTTTTCTATCATATTTTTTACGATACAAAAAAGGATTATTTTTCATAATATTTTTAATTTTTTCTATATCAAACTCATTTTCTAACAATAATCCTATTGCCACATAATAATCTTTATGACTACTGCTTTCAATAAAATAATCGTTTGTTCCATTTAGATAAGATTGATATTTTTTTACATCAAAATTTTTTAATTGTTTAACTTTTTTAAAATCATCATCAATATTAATATCAATAACTTTTCTATTTAAAAATCTATTGCAAAAATAATTTAAAAATGATTGATTATGATTTATGTTATAACCGTGAAAAACTACATCACCTGTAAAGGTAAAAAAACGTTCTTTTTCGTAAACCTCAAAATTTCCTTTTCTATTTCCTGAATTTTTAGGCATTTTACCTTTTACTATGATATGTACACCATTTTTAGATGGTGAGTATTCAAAATATGAATTAAATCCAGCGATAATATCATTAAAAGTCATGCTATCTAAATTCTGAACATTATCTATATCAATACCGATAATATCATCTTCATCACTGAATACAAAACCTATTCCTATATTTTCTGAAAAATTATAACATGCTTCATCAAAAGAAATATGATTATTTTTGTCAATAATAGAAATTGGTTTGTTAGTTTTTACATCATAAGGAATTTTATCGAATTTTCCTCTTTCTTCGTTAAAAATTAATTTGTAATTAATCCATCTTTTAATAGACTGTAACTCTTCAGGAATATTTTTTAATTTACTTTTTTTCATATTTTTATTTCCTTTTTTTTAAAAAATACAATTTAAAATTTCCTTGGGGTTTATATGAACTCCTAGATGTTTAGTTCAAAATTCTCTTGTTTTTCTTTTTCTAAATCCAAACGGATTTGTTGCATTTGTTCCCAATCAAATTTTGGATCAATATAGACACTCACATCTAATCCTTGCTCTAATCCTTGGCGGATTTGGTTCATTTGATAGCTATCAAATTTTGGGTCAGCGTAGATACTAACGTCTAGCCCATTTAATAATCCCAAACTGATTTGTTTCATTTGGTCAGGATTATATTTTGGGTCAGTATAGAACTCTAAATCCAAACGGATTTCTTTCATTTGCAGAGAATTAAACCTTGTGTCAGTATAGACGCTCACATCTAATCCTTGTTCTAATCCCCAGAGGATTTGCTGCATTTGGTAACAATCAAATTTTGGGTCAGCGTAGATACTTACATCTAGTCCGGCTTCTAATCCTTGGCGGATTTCGTGCATTTGGTTAGAATTAAACTTTGTGTCAGCGTATATATCTACATCTAGTCTTTGCTCTAATCCTTTGCGGATTTGCAGCATTTGCTGCCAATCAAACTCTGGATTGGCATATACGCTCACGTCTAGTTCTTGTTCTAAGCCTTTGAGTATTTGTTTCATTTGCAGCCAATCAAATTTTGGGTCGGCGTACACACTGATGTCTAGTTCTTGAGCTAATCCTTTGCGGATTTGGTTCATTTGATTAACGTTAAATTCAGGTTTTGCGTAGATACTAACGTCTAGTCCTTGAGCTAATCCATATCGAATTTGTTCCATTTGCAGAGGATTAAAATCTTCTAATTTTATATTATATTCTTTTAATTTTTGTTCTATATTCATTTTTTTGTTTCCTTTCTTTAAAAAAAAGACAATATGCATTGTCTTGGTTGGAGTCCGAATGAACTCCTAGATGTTTGGTTCGTAATCTTGATTTAATTCTTGTTTTAAATTAGATTTTTCTAATTCTTGATTTAAAATAATTATTTTTTCATTTAATATTTTAATTTTATTTTCTAACTCTTTATTGTGATTATCTAAAAACACAATCTTATTAACTAGTTCATTCAATATAGTATTTACAACACTTACATTTTGATTAATTAGTTTACTTGATATTTCTTGATTAGAAATAGTATTTTTGTGATTATTATATAAATCATTAAGTTTGTATACTATACTATCACTACCCTCATTTAATATTTTTTTAATTTCAGTTGTGGTAGATGATATTTGTGGGGTTGAAGAAGTTAAGGATTTAATTTCTTTAGTATTCATATCTATTAAGTTTACAAAAGAGGTATTTTCCTTAATTTCATTTAATTTTTCACTATCTTTTTTGATTGCACCAAAAACTTGTAGATAAGTAAATAAGGCTGTTGAAAAAGTGATGAATAAAGTTGTTAGAGTTATTATTAATGTAGTGTCCATTTCGTAATTTCCTTTCCATACCAAAATTCTAAAACAAAACAAAGATATAAAAACATTAATAATCATTAATTTTTTAAATATAACACCAAACATTAAAAAAGATAGTTGTAATATTAAAAGTATTACTAAAGAAAAGGTGGTGTTATCAATTTCTGGAAAAATCATTAAAAACCCATTTCTATATTTTTATCTTTTTCTAAATCAAAAATATAATTTTCTAAATCTTTTCTAAATTTCCCTGTTTCATCATTAAATAAATCAGTATCTAAAATGTTATATCCAACTCCACCAGTAAAAGTAAATTTATTCCCTGATATTTTTAAATTAGTGATTTTTCCTGTACTAAATTCTTTCCCTTGGATATTACAAAAATTAATAATGGTTTCTAAAAGTTCATAATCACATTCAAATTTTCTTGTACCTGTAATTTTGTTTTCATCAATTATGTTAATATCAAAATTTCCTATTGATGTATATTTAATTTTTTTCATTTTAATTTTCCTTTCTATAAAAAAAAGACAATATAACATTGTCTTAGTTGGGGTTTATTTAAACCCCTAAATGTCAAGTTCGTAATCTTCTTGTAGTTTTTGATTTTCTAAAGTTAGATTATTAATGATTTCTTCAATTTCATCAAAACTTACATCAAAATCATTTTCTAAATCTTTTAGGTTTTTTACAAATTTTTCTAAATCGTCTACAACCATTATTTCGTTGATATAATTTTTAAATTTTTCAAACTCTGAAGGTGAATAAAAATTTGAATAACTATCGTGTTTTTCTATATAAAATAATTCTTTTTCTATTTCTCTTTTTAAATCTTGATAATTATTAACATTAGATAAATCAATGTGATTATCTAAATAATCTAAATATTCACGAACGCTTGCATCAAAAATATGCTCGTTAATTTTCTCTAAATCATAAGTACCTCTAACATCATATCTATTTAAAAAATTTAATGCGATTTTTTCAAAATTACTATTATCTATCTGCACCTGAAAAAGACTTTCAACTTCACAAAATCTTTCTTCTAAAGTATCTAATAATTCTTCTTCATCAAGATTAGTCAAATCAATAGTTTTTTTAACTTCCTCAATCAAATCATTATACGAAATTTCTAAATAAATATAATTAATTAGGCGTTTATCTCTGTCAATTTCAATAAAACTTTTATAATTTTTAACATTATCAAAATAATAATCAATCCAATAATCGTCGTTTCCGATTTTCCAAACACCATAACTTTTAACTAAATCATAGGTGTATTTTTGTATCATTAATTTTTTTGTATCTGGATTTTGTTTAAGCCGCAATATAAAATCTCTAATTTCATTACTCATATCTAACTCCTGTAAAGTGAGGTTTTTCACTCTTATTTTCTCTAAATTTTTCTATTCTATTAATTCCGTAAGGACTATTTGTTTCAATAATATAAGAATTTCTATCCAAAATATAACCAATCGGAGCTTCTAGTTCAATTAGCTCTATCTTATCATTATGTTTAATTTCTGGAAGGTAAATCATACCTTTGTTAATATAGGCAATTCTTGTTTCATCAAATACTTTAGGCAATGAATTTTTATCAATATAATCATTTTCAGTAGCAATATTAATAATTTCTTTACCATCTATGATTTCTTTAGGTTTAAATGTAGGTTTTAACAATCTTTCTAATTTCAAGAAATATTTTCCTTGCGGCAAACCTAAAACTTTAATATATCCATCTTTATCGGTGGTAGCTGTTTTAACTAAATTGGTGAAAGTATCATCAGTGTAAATTAGCACTTTTGCGTTAATTAGAGGAGTATTATTATCATCTAAATACCTTTGCATAATTCCACCAGAAATATATTTTCCTAAACCAATTTTGTTATTAGTATCTTTTTCAATAATATTAACATCAAAAATAGCTCCATCTAATTTAATACTTTTACTTTCATCACTCTTATATACAACCACATCAACTCTTCTACGCTTGTTATAATCTGTGATGTTTAAATCTTCTGTTTTAGTATTTCTATCAGTATATACCTTTCCATCTTCTATTAAAATTGAGGTTGTATCAATATAATCGTAAGAATTAGGAAGCTCTGTTTCTACTAAAATGTATTTTCTACCATACAAAAGATTTTCTAAAGTAATAGTTCCACTTTCTTGATGATCTAAAACAATACTATTTACTTTATCTTTAATATTATAATCCTTATAATATAATGTTTTGTTCAGTTCAATATCTTTAAATAATGTAATTTTAATATTTTTTCCATCAATATCTTTAAATTCATAATTTGTAGCTATTGCATTTTCACTATTGATATTATTTACATCTTTTTCTTTTCTAAAATTGTTGTTAATAATTCTAGCCTGATCACTTGTAGCAATCAATCTATCCTTATTTAATTTTAAATTTCCTAAATCAAATCTTCCCTCATTATTTAATTTAATTATTGCAGCTGGAATTATTAAATCACTATCATGATATAAAGTAAGTTCTTTAACATTATTAACATTTAAATTGTGATTGAGATAATTAATATAGTTTAGATATTTCTTACCAGTTACTGCTTCATTAACTTTTAAACCTTTAATCACTATGAAGTCATTATCTTTTAAAATAGTATCGTTATTAACAAAATCAACAGTAAATTCTAATAATAAACTATTAACATAAGATTTTGGTAAATCTTTATTATTACTTACAATAATAGGCACAATTTCTTTTTTAGTAATTTTAATAGTATTTTTGTCTACAACCTCTTTAACTCCGTCTTTCATAACATAATAAACATCATTATTAACATCGTATAGAGGTTTGTTTTCTTTATTTTCAACAACTTCGTATTCTAAAGAAAAATTATATTTGGTGCTATCAACAGTAATTAATTCATAGTCTAATTTAGTTTTTCCTAAAATACTGGTATCTAAAGTTCCTACATAAGTTAAAGATTTAATATTTAGTTTTTCTTTACCGTCTTTGTCTTTGAAAAATTCTAAATCGTAAGGATTAAAATAATCATTTTGTAAGATTTTATTGTTTTTCTTTGCACTATAAAGTTCTAAATTCCCACCAAAAACTTGGATTTTAACTCTATTTGTACTATTCACATTAATAATTGAGTTGGTAGTGATTGTTAAATCTTTATTATTAGAGGTTTTAAAATAAACAGGCAATTCTAAATCTAAATCTTTTTTAACTTCTTTCGCAATTTTCTTTAAGTCTAAATCAGTATTAGTCTTAGCGTAAGTTAAAATAGTTTCATTGTAAGAATTAGTATTGTTGTTATTAAAATTTTTATTGTAGTATTCATTTAAAAGAGTTGTTTCAGTGTTAGTAAATTCTTTCGGGCTACCCAATAAAGTATTTTCATTATCAAAATCTAAACTATCACTAATATCATATAGTGTATATTTAGCACCATCTAATTTTTTTGTGATTTCTTCTAAATCATACTTATCAAGTTTAATACCATAATCTTTATTTTTATTTAAAAATTCAAGTTCAGTTTCTTCATTGTGTTTGATTTCAAATAAATACAAGGTATTATTTACTTCATAATTTTGATGAGTAGATGTTTCCTCTAAGAAATAATAACCAAACACCAATTCATTTTTTAAATCAAGTACTGAATTATTGGTAGTATAAGTTCCTTTTAATTCTCCTTTAATTCCTTTTAATTCTTCATAGCTTAAATCTTGGAATTTTAAATGATAAGGATTAGTATTAGGATTTAGATTAGCTTTATAAATATTAAAAGTTGTTTCTCCAGGTAATTTATCCTTAAATTCATCTAATTTTAAAACTTTTAAATTTCCTTTTCCTTTTTCATTAGATACATCTAAGTTAGTTTTGATAGTATCTATAGGATAGTTAGTATCTATTACATAACCTGTACTTATATTATCATGATTAAGAGTAGGCGTATGTTCTAGCACTAAATATTTTCTACTATGCAGTAAATCTTCAATCAACAATTTACCATTTTCAACATAATTTATTTTTTCTTTTTTAACTTCTTTAATTTTTTCTAAATTATCATCATTATTATAATGTTTTTCTTCCTTTTCAGGTTCTAAAATATGAACCTTATCTTTTACAGATGAAATTTCTTTGTAATAGAAAGTTTCAGGTAATTCTTCTTTAATTTCAGTAAGATTTAAAGTAGCTAATTCATTTAAAGGATATTCCTTTATTAAACTTTCTTCACTTAGTGAAATATCTGAATATAATTTTATACTTTTAACGTTTTCATTAAACAAATTAAAATTGTTTCTATCTTTAATTTGTAAATAGTAATTTCCTGTTTTTCCATTAAAAACATTTATACCACTAATTACTTTAAAATCTTCATTCATTATAGAACTATCATCTTTAATAATATATACATCTTTTTCTTTTCCATCCACCGATAAAGAAATTCTATTTGTTTTAATGGTAGTGATATTGTTATTTGTGATATTTAGATAATTTGTAGTATGTAAATCATCTTTTACATAAACTACATTATTTGTACCAAAAACATCATCTAAAGCTAAAGTTTTATTAACTTTAATCAAGATAATTTCTTCAGTATCTTTACCTTTCAAAGTTTCTGAAATATCAAACACTTTAAAATAAGTATCATTCAAATGATTAAGTTCTTCTATATCATTTTTATACACTTCTGCATCAACAAGCCTTAAATCATTTTCTTGTGTAAAGTAAGATGTCTGATTATGTTTGATTTCAACTAAAAAAGGTTTACTATTTAACACCAAAGGATTTGTGGTTACAACTTCTTCTATGAAATATTTTCCTACAGGTAAAGTTTCGTTAATTTCAATAATACCTTTTTCATTAGTTACAAAACTACTATTATCTTCTTTTCTAATTTCTTCACCTTTAGTATTATCATCTAAAGCAAAATATAACTTGTATTCTACACCTGATTGGGTATTACCATATTCATCTTTTTTAGTTATTGTAAGGTTTCCTGTTTTGTGTTTGAAGCTAATTGTTTTATCTAAATATAGATTATCTAATGGTTGGTCAAAACCCATTACATCTTGACTACTTGTACTCACATAGATTGAACTTTCATAATTAGATATGTTGTTATGAGGGTTTAATTTAACTTTTTTAATTACTGGATAGATTTTATTGATATTAACAATAACATTATTACTTGTGATTTCACTTTTTAAAAATCCTGTAGTTAAATTTTCAAGAGAATATCCTATTCTTGTAAGAACATCATTTGTACCTTGTGCAATAAAATCTTGTTCAAATTCTACTTCGTAATGTTCTTGACTAAAGGTAGGTGCAAAAGATTGTTCTAATTCATTGATTTTGTTATCTATCATTGATTTCATAGAATTTTTATCAATACCTGAGATATTTCTGTGTAATCCTAAAATATCCCAAATATATAATTGTGCTGCTAAATAAACATCTGTATTATTATTTGCTCCTAATTCAGTTGCGGCTTTCATTATTTTAGCAATTTTCAGTTTTTGTTCACCACCAACTTGAGATATTCTTTTTTCATAAGTAGCACAACTTCTGTATATAGTATCTGGCTCTATACAATATAGTAAATTTCCATCAACACTAAATCTATGCATAATATAACCACTTTCTATAAGTGGAATATTTAAGTTTTCATCATTAAAACTATTATGAGGAGTACAAGCAGTACAATTATCTCTTTTCCATTGTTGTGCTTCAAGTAATAAATTAGCTGAATTAGGGTTAGGTCTTGAAATGTGTTCAGTTCTTTTGTCATCTATATACTCATCTATCCTAGCACAACTTTGATATTCGCTAGGAACAGCTGCTTTAATAATGTTTGGATTAAAAGAAAAAATACCAATAGTTATTATTGGTATTATTAATAATTTAATTAATTTTTTAAATATGTTTTTCATAGTTTCCTTTCTTGATATTTAATATTAAAATTATTTTTTAGCTAAAAAATAATAAAAACAAGGTGGTGATTTATTAGTATATTTCATTTTTTATTTTTCCTTTCAAAATAAAAAACCGTATTAAGATACGGTTTAGATATTATATAGGGTTAATTATATTATTCTAATGGTTTTCCTGTTTTTTCAAAACATTGGTTATTATCGTAATGTTCTTTAAATTTACTTTGATATTCTTTTAAAGAAGAATCGTGATATGAATTTATTATCACATTACATACCTCTATATCATATTGTGCTTTTTCTTCTTCGCTCATAGCAGCAACTCTTGCTTCTTCCTCTTTGCGTCTTCTTTCGTTTTCCTCTCTCAACTTTTGTCTAGCTACTTCTAATTCTTGTTGTTCACGTTGTTTTTCTTCTTGTTGTTTTTGTTGGTTTTCTTCTTTAGTTATTAAATTAGGTCTAAAGAATAAAGGAGTTCCCATATTATTAAGATGTACACCTGTTATAGCTGCTTTTTTTCCAAAACTTCTTAAATTTCCATGAAGAGCCATACCATTTCCTAAATATAAAGCTACATGGTCTGTTCCTGCAGCTTCACTATATCCCCACATTACTAAATCTCCAATCTGTGCTTCTGCTTCAGATACAACATAACCATCTCCTGTTGGTTGTCCATTAATAACTCTTCCTTGTTTAAGAACCATATTAGGATAGGCTTTATCATACGCCCATTGAACTACCGATGAACACACACCATCAACACCAACCAATTCCTTAGCTGCTATTACTAAAGGGTTAGAATTATCCAAACTATCAACTGAACCCACATAATTATTTATAGGCTGAGCAATTGTGCCGTATTCTTCAACTGAATTATTTATTTTAGCTTGTTCTAATTCTTTTTGTTCTTTAATTTTTTCCTCATTCTCTTTTTGTAGTTTTTCTCTAAAAGCTATTAATTCTTTTTCTTTAGTTTCTTTTTCTTTTAAATAAGTATCTTTATCTTTAACCACTTTAATTGTTTTAGATATTTGTGTTTCAACACCATTATCTTTTTTAACATAATTGAAATAATAAATACCCTCTTTAGCTAAATTAAGATTTGTATTTAAGTTAATGTAAGTTTCAGGTAATGAAACATCATTAATATCAATATTTTCATTAACACTTAAAACTAATTTCTTTTCTTCGTTATTAATAATATCTAAAACATATTTAGTATTTTCTTCAGTTTTTAGTTGTTTTTGCGATACAATTTCTTTTTGAATGTTTTGTTTATTAATATAGTATGGAATAATAATTACAAGTACTGCAAATATTATTATTGGTAATAATTTCTTTAATTTTTCTTTTTGCATTGTTTCCTTTCCCCTTTATTTTTATACTATAATTATACTATTTTTATAACTATATGTCAGGTGCTTTTATGGGAAAATGTTGAATTTTTTTAAAAAATAATTCATTCATTTTCTTTTAGATTTGGAGTTCGTTTGAACCTTAAAATTAATTGACAACAATTATATTTTTTCATTAGTTAAAAGACTATTATATACATCAATTATTTTTAATTTACTAGAAAAAATATAGTTTATATTGCTTTCATCAATATTCAGATTGTGTATGTTTCTTATTTCTTCTAAAATTTTTTCTTTAGAATTTTTACTACGATTATATACAATATAATTTTTACCATTTAATTTGAAAAAATAGCTGCAACTATTTTGACTAACGATTATTTCCTTATCCATACAAAAATGTTGGATTTGGTTCATCTTATGTGCATACATCATTTTACTTTGTTTAGTGGGTATCCAAGATTTCATAATTATTATCTCCTTTCTAAAGTTTGATTTCTTCATTGTGTTCTAATCCTAGGCGGATTTGGGTCATTTGCCTCCAGTGATATTTTGGGTTGGTGTATAAGGATACATCTAAACCTTTTTCTAACCCTAGGAGGATTTGGTGCATTTGACTATCACTAAATTTAGGAGTTGCATAAATTGAAACATCTAATCCTTTTTCTAATCCGTAACGGATCTCTTGCATTTGCCAATGAGTATATTTAGGGTTTGTGTAGATTGATACATCTAATCCTTGTTCTAATCCCTCGCGGATTTGGAACATTTGGTATTCATCAAATTCAGGATTGGCGTAGATAGATACATCAAGGTTTTGTTCTAATCCTAGGCGGATTTGTTTCATTTGACAATTATCAAAACCTTGATATTTATATTCCTGTAATTTTTGTTCAATGTTCATACTTTCTCTTTCCTTTCACAAAAAAAGACAACTTAATTGTTGTCTTTGGTCAGGGGTTTATTTGAACCCCTAAAGGTTTGGTTCGTAATCTTAAAAAGTAGTGTTATCAATAAAATTTAATGTATTTATTTAAAAACCAAATACCTACTATAACTACTGCAATTAGTAAAAAAGCTACATTCCAATAAATGATTTTTATAAATTGTATTGTTTTTTTCTCATTAATTCTAAAAATAAAACTTGTTAATAAATAAATTGCGTTAAGTAAAACACAAGCTAATATATCTATAACTAGAATCAAACGGAAAATACTTACTTGATTCATTGTTTGTAAAACTGAACTAGAAAATGTCATACCTCCTGAAAATGCAAGTACCACAGTTGAAAAAATACCAAGAATAGAAATATAGTCTTTTTGAGAAGATTTAAGTTCTTGGGAAATTACCCCATACTTTTCTTCTAATTGTTTATATTTCTCATTTAAAGCCTCTTCTAATTTCTTTAATTTTTCATTAGAAAGATTTAATTGATGAGCTGCCAACTGTGCATGGTCGTAGAGTTTAGTTGCCAAACGCTTTAAACCATCTTCAGAATTATGATTGTTCAAAATATAATCAAGCAAACCATTAAAATTAGAATAAAATACACCCTTATTTTCTTCATTAAAAGAAAATATCACTTGTGTCATAGTAGAATATAATACTCTTTCAAATTTAAGTTTCTGTGTAGAATATTCATTTATTTTATTCACTATATCCGAGAAATCTTGTATATGTTCATGACTTAAACTTTGACAAAAATCCTCTATAAATTTTTTGGAATTTAAAAAACTGTTATTATTATATAGTTTTTCTCCTTTATAGGAAAAAAATTCATTTGAACCTTTAGAAGTTTTAGTATACCTTGTATTCATACAAAAAATCCTTTTATTGCTTCAAGTGTAATTTCATTTTTTTTGTTAACCTCATACACATCTTTCCATGGTGCTTGTTGATGTGTTAATTCTGACATCGCCCAAGCAGACCAATCTTTAAAATAATCCATTACTTTTCTAATGCTTTCACGGTCTTTCTCGGCTATTATGGTTTCATCAAAAATACATTCTTTCACTTCAAAATTTGAAGTTACTTCATAAAATTTTGTTATCTTGGGAATTTCTAAACCTGCATTATTCATATATTCAAAATATGCTTTTGGAACAACTGGACCAAATGCCCATGCCTCTATTTTTTCTTCAAAACAAGGGCGATTTTCACTTACTAAAAATTCTGCTTGAACAAAATATAATAACTTTTGTAATTTCAAATTAGAAACATTACAGTTATTATCACGCCCATAATTAATAATATATCTACTGACATCTAATACTTTATAAACCATAGCTTACTCCCTTTCCTTTTATTTTATTATAGCAGGTTTTCACCAAAAAATAATTTAAAAAATATTCAACAAACACACTTGTGAGATATAGGATACTTAAAACAAAAAAAATAAAACATAGGCATTAACTGTATAAATTCACTCATTGTCATAAATCAAATAATCCTTTCTCTAAATCTTCACAGATTTGGTTCATTTGCCATTCATCAAAACCTTGGTTTTTGTATTTTTTTAATTCTTCTTTAATTTTCTTTTTTTCTTTATTTTGAAAAAACATTTTCTTTCTCCTTTCACAAAAAAAGACAACTTAATTGTTGTCTTTGGTCAGGGGTTTGTTTGAACCCCTGAGGTTAATTATTTAATTTTAATTAATAAATTAGAAAATTTTATAATATTTTTAAAATAATTTAGAAAAAATTAAAATAACCTTGTTTTTTTGAATAAAAATAAATTTTTAATGGTAAAATATTAACCATATTAATTTTATTGAAATACAAACGGTTACATTTTATATACATTACCTATTGACAAATCAGTAAAAAAATTTAATTTTAATACTTTTTTAAAAGAATATTTTTAAACATTTTTATTAAAATTTCACTAAATTATTAAAAAATAGTATTTTTAATTAAAAAAAGATGGGTTTTTACAGTTTTAAATAAAACTAACCTATCTTATCATTATTTTAGCATTTTTTGGTAAATTTTGCAATAGCTTTTTATAAATTATTCGCAAGTATTTTTAATTCTTCTTCACTTAATTCATTTTTAATAAATATCTCAAGCACTGAATTAGGAATTTGGTTAAACATCATTTTTGCTAGAAAAATCATTTTTTTAGCCGACAAATGATTATGTCTTAAAAGTTCTAATTGCTCAATAGTTCCAAATCTAGTAACCTCAATTAAAACTTTTAATTGCTTATTCGAGAATCCTCTTTTTCTATCATACAAATTTGTAAACCTTTTAACTTTTTCTTTTTCTATACTTTGAATATCTTTATTTTGTTCGCTTGTAATTTTTGTCTGTCTTGTTTCTATCAAATCATCAATTTTACATTCTAAAAAATTAGCTAATATTTTTGCTTCAAGTAGCGTAATATCCTGATTAAACATAATATTAATGCCTGTAGCTTCATACAAATCTTTATACTTTAAACCTTTTTCTTTTAAAATTTCATTTATTTTGAATCTCATATTTTTTACCCTTTAATTTTAATCAACAGTGTTTCTAAAGATGTTTTAATTAATTCTTTTTCTTCATTTTCTAAATTTAGAAAAATTTTATCTATTTTTTTATAAATATCATCTATTTTTTTCAATAACGTGGTACATTCATCAATTTCTTTAATTTGTTTAGAGTTTTCATCGGTATTAATTTCACTTAAATATCTTTGAACTGTACTTTCACTATATCCTAAAGATTGTGCTATCCATTCTCTTTTTTTAACTTTGTCTTGATTAGTTATAATTTTTTCATCTCTTAATTTTAAGTAAATCTCTTGTGCTTTTTTCACATTATTTAATTTATCTTTTTGTGTTTCTTCTTTTTGTGCATTAGCTTTAAGAACTAGTAAATCTTTTTCTAAACTACTTCTCATTGTTTTATCAATAAGAACTGGGATAAGTTCATTACTTCTTTTGTTTCCTTGAAAATTGTATTCAGGGATAGATTGTAAAGCTGCAAATCTAGCATGACCGCTAATAATCATATACTTACCATCTTTTTCCACAACAATTAAGGGGTTAATTAAACCACTTTCTAAAATAGAATTTTTAACTTTTAAAATATTTTCTTCTGTCTGTCTATCTGCATTAAATGGATTTTCAATAATTAATTCCTTATCAATAAATTTAAAATTACTTTGATTAATTTCTTTTAAACTTCCTTTATTTAAGACATCTTCAAGTCCTGTTTTAAACATTTTTTAGTTCTCCTTTATTGTAATTATCTAATTTTCCTTTAAAAATTCTTAATGTTAAATTTAATTGTTTTAATCTTTTTTCATTTTCTAAAATTTCTTTTTCTATCTTTTTAATTTTTTTTAATAATTCTATATTTTCAGTCATATTTTAACCATAAGAGTTTATTTGAACCCCTAACCTTTCATTAATTCATCTACAAAATCACGATAATCTTTACCTAAACCATTTTTTAAATCATCAACCAGTAAAGTTTTATTAAAAGTTGATAAAGTAACTGGATTGCTTTGGTATCTGATTGTAGTATCAAAAATTTGATTTTCATTTAATTGAGATTTTAAAGTTTCAATAATTTCATTATTAATCTTTGTTTTAGTTTTCATTGTGATTATAATTTTCCATTTAACATCAATTTCATAATTATCATTGATTTTTTCTATTTTGTTCATAACTTCTTTAAAACCATCTAAAGCATATTTATCTATTTTTATGGGAATAATTACTTGCCCATTTGGATAACTTGCAAAAATGGAATTAATCGCCCATGCTTCTAATCTAGGATTATTGTCAATTACAATATCATCATATCTATCTTTTAATTTTAAAATAATTTTTTTAATTTTTTTGTAATAAGGTTCTTCTACATTTTGTACTGTAAGACTTTCTAACCTAAAAAGTTCAAAACTTGCAGGAATAATATCAAAACCGTAATTTGTTTGATAGATAGCTTTATCTAAATTATTAATATCATTAATAACATCACATATTGAATATTCTTTTTTATCTTCCAATAATTGATAAGTAGCATTACATTGCCCATCTAAATCTATCAATAATACTTTTCTTCCTTTCTTGTGTAAACCTGCAGAAATATTTAAAGCAGTGGTAGTTTTTCCAACTCCCCCCTTTAAATTAATAAGTGAATAAATCATTTAATCATATCTCCTTTCTCTAACTATGAATTAAATTTTTTTAAACAAAATTAAGTATATTTTTATTAGCTGCATTTTCTAATTTTTTTAAATGTAGATCTTCGTAAAAAACATTTAAAAGCAACCTTAAATTCTTTTCTAAAACATCACTTCTACAAGTGAATTTAATATTATATTCAGTATCATCAAAAATAAAATTATTAGTTTTAAAAATATCTTTGTATTTATTATATAAATCTAAATAATTTTTAGGAAATTCATTAGGGATAAGTTCAGGTATGTGATAAGGATTTTTGTAATCATAGGAGTATTTAATATCATTATCTATTAATAAATTTAATTCATTTTGAATTAATGAGATTGTTCTATTTATATTGATGATATTTCTTTTAGCAAAACGATTAAAAGCATATTTAATATTTTTTTTGAAAATATATTTTGCTTTGATAATGTTGATACTAAACTTTTCAATGAAATGTAAGCATTGGTAAATTAGTTTAGCAAATTCATTTCTAACAGCACTTCTATTTTTTTCCCAAAGAATAAATCTTCTTGTTTTAGTTGTTTTAAAATATCTTTCTACTTTAATCAAATTACCATTTTTATCTTTTTTTAAATCACCTTTTTTGTAAGCAATAATAGCGTCTGGGTCATTTTTATTACAAAAACTAAGTGTGTTTTTATTTTGGTAAGATGTATTAGAATAAGTAGCATAAGTATTAACATAATGATACTCTCTATCCAATATGAAAATATTCACATAAGTAATATTCTTATTTGTTTCTAAAAAGCTAGTTGCTTTTAAGCCTTTTTCTTCGCCTATTAACTCTTTTACTAATTTTTTTGACACATCAAAAAGTTCTTTCATAGTGTAACCATTAATTTTTTCATCAGCATTAACGATTTTATTTTTCATAGGAAGCAAAATTTTAAACTCATAAGCAACTCTATTTCTATAATTTGGACGTTTAACATATTTATATTCCTTTTTTATACTTTCTTTTCCAAAAATTTCATAATATTTTTGCAGCTTACTTTTATCATAACTATCAAAATTCGTATAAACTACTTTTTGTTTTAAATTACTCATATATTTTTCTTCATAATCTTCACTATATACTTCTGACATTTTAAAATAAATATTTTTAAATTCACCACTCTTTTCTATATACATCTTTTGTGCCATTTTCTTATCCTACCTCTCTCTTTTATTAATTAAAATTTTCACCCTCTAGTTATATTTAACATCTTGCTTTCGCAACTTGTCTTTTTTTTATTAACTCATTTTTTTAAATTTTTTGTATTTGCTAGCTTTTAGAACAAAGGTTGTTTTTACATTACAAAGTTCAAATAAAAATTATTATTATTAAACATCCATTTAATATTGAAAGGAGGAATGTTTTTTTAATAACATCATTTTATTCTAAAAAAATCATCATTTTAACATTTCATTGAAAAGTTTAGTATCAACATTATCAAAGCAAAATATATTTTCAAAAAAAATATTAAATATGCTTTCACTCACAACCTTTGTTCTAAAAACCAACAAATCTTATTTTTTTCAAAGAACATCATTTTTTATTAAAATTGATATTTTTTGCATTTAACATATTAAATCATCTTTGTCAATAAAAAATGAGAATATTTCTTAATATTCTCATTTAACCCTTAACCTTACCAAGATATTGTTTTTAAAACTCCTAAATTATATTATACCATAAATGGATATTTAATATAAGGCTTATATTAAATCAATATAACTTATATAATATAAGTAGTAATAAGGAGATTGTTATGAAAGTTATACTTTATAATCTCCATAGATATAAGAATGGAGATAATTAGTTAGTTTTAGGTGTTTTTAATATTTAAGGAGGGTGTTGAATGAAGTGGTTAAATAAATTTACTATATACGATTATCTATTTCTGATTTTTGTTTTAATAGGAGTATATGTAATCGTTAATGATATAAAAGTTTCAGTACTTTTAACTTCTTTATACTCAATAACTATCGTAGTACTTTTGATGTTATCAGAATGGAAGCATAGTAAAAAAATAAATATAGAAAATAAACATAGAAAAAATAATTAAAGGAGAATGGGTATAAAAATGAAATTCTTTAGTAAATTTAATATATACGATTATCTATCAATAATTTTAATCTTGATATTAATATACATGGTGGTAATTAAAGATATAGAAATGTCAAGACTTACTCGCTTTTTATTAACTATAGCTATTACCACATTTGTTTCCTTATCTAGAAGAAAACGCAAAGAAAATAATTAATTATATTTAAAAGGAGGTTTGGATGAAAAGGTATTTAAAATTTTTAATCTTTGGTTTTTTAATTGTATTTTCAACTTTAACCCCAAAATATACAAACGCTATCCCAAGATACACCCACAACAATACATATCCACATATAATATCAATAAACAAAGATGTTTGTGGAATTAATATTGCTTTTAGAATGAATGTGGAACTTTATAATAATGGGTCATTTAGACAAATAAACTCTTATCAAGGCGGGTTTGTCGGACTCACAAATATTCCCATGCTTTCAAAAATAAAAAATACCAGCCATAGCGTATGGGCTGATAAATTTCCTACGGATAAACTATACTATACTTTTCAGGGAACTTTATACATCAGAAGTTACGATAAAGAAACTAACGAAAAATTAGAAAAGGAGGGATTTACTTTAATAAATACCACTAAAAATATCTCGCATTACCAAAAAGATATAATGTTTAATGGCATTTATGAGTTATATCCAGAAAATGAATAAACTAATATTATTTTTAAAAAAGTATAGTATTCAAATAAGTATCATTGTAGGAATCGCAATAATAATATTTTCGGTTATGTATTCGTTAAATATTGCAGAAAAAATGATACAAGATGCATTGTTTATGAGGTAGTATGAAAAAACTAATAAATTTAATTAAAGAGTATAATCTACAAATAAGCATAATTATAGGATCTATAATTGTAAGTTACATTCTAAGCAAAGCAATTTTAACACTCGCCATAAAAATCTCTAGTTCCATATTTATGAGTTAAAGAAAACACCTGGAATTTTAATTCTAGGTGTTTTTATTATCATCATTTATATTCACTAACACTTACTACATAACCGAGTTCTTCTAATTTTAGTTTTAAAAGTTTAGGATCATCTCCTTTAACTATTGCCACCACATCAACTTGGTTATTTTGGTGATAAACTCCCAAATTATAAATATTAGCACCTAAATTATAAAATAATTCAGTAATTTTGTGAAAAGCTCCTGGTTTATCTTCTACATCATATATCACAAATCTATTACCCTTACGATTATATCCAAGAAGATCTATAAAAGCATCTAAAATATCATTTCTAGTAATTATACCTATTACTAAATTATCTTCATCTACCACAACTAAACAACCAATGTTTTGTTTACGCATCAAAACTGCTGCTTCTTCTATTAAAGCATCCTTAGAAATTGTGATTACATCTTTAATCATAATTTCTTTCACCGAAGTTTTAGACAATAAATAATTTAATTCATAAATAGATAAACTAGTTGCCTGACCTGGTGTATTATTTTCAATAGTGCTTTCCGTAATTAAACCTATTAATTTACCATTTTCAACAACAGGTAAGCGATGGAAAGAATTACTTTCCATAATATCTAAAGCGTTAGAAATTGAAGTATCTTGATTAATGCAATAAGGATTGCTGGTCATACGATCTTTTATAAACATTTTAACCTCCTAAATAAGCCTTTTTAACTTCTTGGCTATCACTAAGTTGTTTACCACTACCTTCTAAAATAATTTTACCAGTTTCTAAAACATAAGCATAGTCGCTTATCGCAAGAGCCATCTTAGCATTTTGTTCCACCAATAAAATAGTAGTTCCATTTTTGTTGATCTCTTGAATAATATTAAATATCTCTTTAATTAAAAGTGGAGCAAGTCCCATACTTGGTTCATCCAAAAGCAATATTTTTGGTCTTGACATTAATGCTCTTGCCATCGCCAGCATTTGTTGTTCACCACCACTTAAAGTTCCAGCTAATTGGTTTTTTCTTTCGCTAAGTCTAGGGAAATACTTATAAACTTTTTCCATATCACTTTGTATTTCTTGATTATTAGAATTAAGATAGGCTCCTAATTTCAAATTTTCTTCAACGCTCATATCCGAAAACACTCTTCTTCTTTCAGGTACTTGAGCTAAAGATTCTTTAACTATTTGAAAGGCTTTTAATTTACTAATATTTTTATCTTCTAAAAAAACCTCTCCTTCATAATCAATAAGTTTGCTTAAAGCGTGCATAATAGTTGTTTTTCCTGCACCATTCGCACCAATTAAAGAAACAATTTCACCTTTTTTAACTTGAAAACTGACACCTTTAACCGCCTCTATCATTCCGTATTTAACTGCTAAATCTTTTACTTTCAACATATCATTCACCTAAATAAGCCTTAATAACTTCCTTATCATTAATAACATCATCTTTTTTACCGCAAGAAAGAACTCTGCCATAATTTAAAACAGTTATTTTTTCACAAATACCTAATACTAATTTCATATCGTGTTCTATCAGTAATATCGCAACTTCAAAACTTTCTTGAATTTTTTTAATAGTATTCATTAATTCTATTGTTTCATTAGGGTTCATTCCAGCAGCTGGTTCATCTAATAATAATAATTTTGGTTTTCCCGCTAAAGCTCTAACGATTTCAAGCTCTCTTTGTTTACCATAAGAAAGACTACTTGCTTTATATGAAGCAAAAACATCTAAATTAAAAATTTTAAGTAATTTAAGTGCTTCTTCTTCCTTAATTTTTTCTTCTAATTTGTATTTTTTTAATTTTAAAATACCCTCAATAAAACTATATTCATATTTGCTGTGCATCCCAATCTTAACATTATCTAAAACACTCAGATTTTGAAATAAACGAATGTTTTGAAAAGTTCTTGAAATACCAATCCTAGCAATTTTATCACTACTTAAACCATTAATTTTTTGATTATCTAAAATTATTTCACCTTCACTTGCTTGGTAAACCCCTGTAAGTAAGTTAAAAACTGTAGTCTTACCTGCACCGTTTGGTCCAATCAAACCAATAAGTTCGCCTTTATTAATCTCTAAATGGAATTTATCTAAAGCACGAAGTCCACCAAAATTAATTCCTAAATTTTTAACACTTAAAATTGACATTATTTAACTCCTCCTTTAAGAGTTAAATGATTTTTCGCAAGCATCATTACAATTAAAACTACTGCATATAATAAAGTACGATAGCTTGAAATTCCTTGTAGTAACTCTGGAAGTAAAGTTAAGATAATTGCAGCAATAATCGATCCTTTTAAATTACCCATACCACCTAAAACACACATAACTAAAATCTCAACCGATTTATCCAACCTAAATGCTTTAGGTTCTAAAATCCCCATATAATGAGCATATAAACCTCCCGCAAGTCCTGCAAAAAATGCAGAAAAGACAAAGGCTAATATTTTATAATTACCAACATCAACACCACTGGCACTAGCTGCGATTTCATCTTCCTTAATAGCTAAAATAGCTCTTCCACTTTTACTTTTAATTACTGATATGGTTAAGATAATTACTACAAACATTATTAAATAAGCGTAAGCAAAATTAGTATGCTTAACAATGCCGACATAACCACTAGCTCCTCCAACCACATCAAGATTTAAAAGAATATTACGCACAACTTCCGCAAAAGCTAAAGTTATAATCGCCAGATAATCTCCTTTAAGCCTTAAAGTTATTAAAGCTACCGCAATCCCAAAAATTCCAGCCATAAGCGATCCTAAAAACAGTGCTATTGGAAAAGAAAAATAAGTATTTGAAAGTAGTTTTGTGATATAAGCAGAAAAATAAGCACCTATAGCCATAAAACCTGCGTGTCCTAAGGTTAATTGACCCAAAAATCCCGCTATAATATTTAAACTTACCACTAAAATAATATTAATACACATTATAGTTAAAATACCTTGATAATAACGATTAAGAAAATTAAAGCTAGAAAGTAATTGTATAAACAAGAAAATTAAAGTGGTAAAAATTATATACTTAAAATTATTATTAAATCTTAATTTCATACTATACTTTCTCCTTTAAGTTTTTACCTAAAATGCCACTTGGTTTAAAAATAAGCATTATTATCAAAATAGAAAAAACAATTGTATCAGAAAGTGCAGAAGACAAATAAGCCTTACTCATAACTTCTACCATTCCTAAAATAAAGGCACCTAAAACTGCACCAGGAATTGATCCAATTCCACCTAAAACTGCCGCAATAAAAGCCTTAATACCAGGAACAGCACCCAAATAAGGACTAACCACTGGATATAAACAACAATATAAAATACCCGCAATCGCAGCTAAACCTGAACCTATCATAAAAGTAATAGAAATTGTCTTATCAACATCAATACCCATTAATTGTGCTGCCCCAGCGTCCTGACTAACAGCACGCATAGCTCTACCAACTTTTGTATGTTTTACTAAAATGTTTAAAGCAATTAATAAAAATATTGATATTAAAAAAGTTAAATAATAATTAGCACCTATCAAAATATCTCCTAGTTTTAAAGCTGGTAAATTAATAAAATTAGGAAACACCTTAGGATTTGCAGTAAATATTAATTGAAAAGTTGATTGAAGTAAATAACTCATTCCTATCGCAGTTATTAAAAGTGATATTTTTGATGCTTTACGAAGTGGTTTATATGCGATTTTTTCAATCAAAGCACCTAAAATAACACATAATAAAATTGCTAAAACAATCGCAATCCAAAGAGGTAGTTTTAATACGGTATAAAAATAAAATACCCCATAAGAACCCACCATTATAAGATCTCCATGCGCAAAATTTATTAATTTCGCAATACCATAAACCATAGTATAACCAAGTGCAATTAAGGCGTAGATACTTCCTACATTTAAACCATTCACAAACTGCATAATAAATTGTGATAATTCCATATATCCTCCTATAAACAAAAAGGGGGGTAAACCCCTTTAATTATTTAGAATAAGTTGTGTAAACTCCGTTTTTAATTACAATAAATCCTAAATCTTTTACTGGGTCGCCGTTTTCATCAAATTCCACATGACCCAAAATACCATCATAAGAAGTTTGTGCTAGATTATTGATGATTTCTTCATTGTTTTTGTTTGGACTTTTCGCAAGTGCTTCAAGCAAAATACCCATAGTGTCATAAGCTAAAATTGAGAAAGAATTACCATCAATACCATAAGTTGTTTTGTATTTTTCTAACCAATCAACTACTTTTTGGTTATCAGGTGCATAATGATTCACAAAAATAGCATTTTCTAAAATTGAAACATCAGACGCTACACTTAATACTCCGTCCCATCCATCTCCACCAATAATTTGAACATCTAAATTTAAATTTTTAGCTTGGCTAAGAATTAAAGCTACATCTTTATAATAGTTAGGAACTAATAAAACATCCACATTTTCAGCTTTAATTTTTGTAAGTTGTGAAGTGAAATCAACATCACCACTGTTATAACCTTCACTTAATGCGATATTACCACCTTTTTCAGTATAAACTTTGCTGAAAACTTCAGTAACACCCTTAGCATAATCGCTACCGGTATCATAAATTATTGCAACTTTTTTTGCTTTTAATGTATCAAAGGTAAATTCCGCTAAAACTTTAGCTTGGAATGGGTCAGTAAAAGCACCTCTAAAAATATTTTTACCAGCCTTAGTAAAATCAACTGCTGTGGCAGATGCAGAAATTACAGGGGTGTTATAGCTTTGAGAAGCACTCGCAATCGCAATTGATTCACCAGAAGTAACTCCACCAAAAATCGCAACTGCCTTATCTTCTTCTACTAATTTATGATAAGCACTTACAGCTTGACTGTTGTCTCCTTTTGAATCGTAGGTTTTTAAAACATAATTAGTTCCATTAGCTTTATTATATTCTTCAAGATATAACTTAGCTCCGTTAAGAACAGAATTTCCATAAACCGAATATTCTCCTTCTAACGGTCCTACAAAACCAATAATATTAGATGATTCACCAGTAGTAACATTTGTGCTTGTCTCTTCATTTTGTTTACAAGCCACTAAAGATAACGCTACCAATAAAACCATCGATAGTTTAAATAATTTTTTCATAAATATTTCCTTTCTAAATTGAAATAATGACCAAATTATAACATCTGTATTAGTTATTTTCAATATTATTTCATAAATTATGAAAATAATTTCATAGTTGAAAAAATTATTCATTAATTGGTATAAATAATTTACCATTATCAAAAGTTGCTGAAGATTTAAAATCCACAATTATTGAAATATTTTTCTCTTTAATTACCTTATCTAAATCAAAATCTGCACTATTATTCCTTAAATCATAAATATAAGTATTATTAAAATGTGATGCGATATGAGTTTTAATCGGGTTGATAAAAGAATCTGCGAAAATCAAGATATTAGGTTTATCTTCTTGATTAAAATCATAATGTCTTAAATGATAATTATTACCAAAAACATAATCATAATCTGAAAAAGGTTTAAAATCAAAGCCATTTTCATAATTTATTAATAATTCATTTTCATTAAATTTGATTCCTTCAGCGAAATAATCATAATTAGAAATATTTTCTAATTCATAAACACAAATGCGATCTTGACTTGTTTCTAACCCTAAACTAAGTCCCATATTTCCTATAAACTCATTATTGAAACATTTTTCTTTCTTGATATTCTTAACATCTTCAATTGAAAAATCTTGTTTAATGGTGTTTATTAATTCACTATACGCAAAATATCCAGCTATATGATTGTAGTGATAATCAGTTTTGTAGTAATATTTCTGATATTCTTCAAAATTAGATACTGTAAATTCTTGATATTTAATATCAGGTATTAAATTTATTTTAAATGCATTATAAAATTCATCACCATAGGTTTTTAATTTATCATCATCTAAAACATTGGTGTCTTCTATTCTTCTAATGTGATAAACATACATTTTAATATCTGGGTATTTCTTCTTAATCAAACTTAGATTATAACCTTTTTTAGCTGCGATTTCTTTTAAATTTTGTTTAAAATCTAAAATATAATAACCATCTTTCAAATGAACTACCTCATTAGTTAATTTTAAAAGCTCATCAGAAAACATAAAATAACTATTTCTTTTAAATTTATGGTAAACTTGAAACATTTTATCACGATAAAGGATTTGGTCTTCATAAAAATTGTTAAGTTTTTTAAAATAATTTTGATCAAACATTTTTAAATCTTCTTTAGTAGTATAATATCTTCTATCAAAACTAGAAGATTGTTTATCTTCTTTAAATAATATAAATAAACCTGTTAAAAACATTAATAATGGAACTAGTATAAAATATTTTTTCATCAAAACCCCACATAGCTAAAAAACTCAAAATTATTATTTATTAAAAAAATAATGCCGATAATTAAAATTAAAACCAAATAAATATCTTTAAATAATGGATTTCTATTTAATATTTTTTCATTAAATGTTGGATAAATACCAATTAAAGCTATAACTATAATAGGCCATAAATATAAAACATCTAGTAATTTTAAATAAATTAAATTAAAAGAAACACTAAAATCAAACATCATTTTAAAATACGAAAAAGGATCTTCGCTTCTAAAAATAATCCAAGAAATAAATACTAAAAACATTGTAACAAAATAATTATTTTTGCCTTTAAAAATATATTTTTCTATTACCAAAAGCGCAAAAAAATATAAACCCCATAAAATGTAATTAAATTTACTACCATGCCAGATTCCTGTTATCAACCACACTACCAATAAATTAAAAATATTCTTAATAATCCCACATCTATTACCGCCTAAAGCTATATAAACATAATCTTTAAACCATAAACTTAAAGAAATATGCCATCTCTTCCAAAAATCAGTAATGCTTTTAGCACTATATGGATAATTAAAATTATTCATAATATCATAGCCTATCATTTTAGCACTTGCTTTAGCCATATCGCTGTAACCACTAAAATCATAATAAATCATCAGCATATAAGCTAATGCACCTAAAAAAGCTAAATAATAAGGAACTTTGTTAGCAAAAGTATAGTTAGCTAAAATAATAAGCGTATCAGCAATAATCACCTTTTTAGCAAAACCAATAATATAAAGACGATAACCATCTAAAATATCATCTAACTTAACTTTATGATATTTAAAACTTATAAAATCATTATAACGAATAATAGGTCCTTGAAAGGTAGTAGGAAAGAATAAAAGATATCTTGATAAATCAAAAATATTTATCTTGTGAATTTTACTATTAAAAATATCTAACACATAAGAGATTGCTTGAAAAGTTATAAAACTAATACCTAGTGGCATAATAAAATTATTTTTTAAAAAATAATTATTGTATTTAAAAAACGCCAGATTACCTACAACTAAAAATAAATATATAAAAACTAATAACTTATTTTTATTTTTAAATAAAATTTTTCCTATAAAATAGGTGATTAATATAATAGCTAAAATATTTAAAATGTCATAGAAATTAATTGAAAATACACAGTAAAAAACAATAGAAATTATAAATATAAAATAATTATTTAATTTATATTTGCTTAAAAAATAATTTAAAAAAACAATTAAATGCAGTAGTAACAAAACAATACTTATAGCTATAAAATTCACGCTTTACCTCTTTTATTACTTAGTATTTACTTTTTTAATATTATCAACATATAATGCATGGTATTCTTCTAATGATAAATTTTCTTGTTTCATTATTGTTGCGATATCACTTCCCACATATCTTAAAATATTATAATAAGCATCTTTGCCGGTAATGTATTCTTTACCCTCAGGAAATCTCACGATAAAACCGTAGTTGTGTGCATTGTTTATTAACCATTGATATTCACTTGAGCTTTTGAAAGATGAACCACTGCTTACAACTTGAACTGCTAATCCGGTATTAAAATCAGATTGACCAGCTCTACTTATTCCTAATTCATCTGGATTTTTAGCTTGATCATAGTATTCTTGTTGAGTTTTAAAATCACGATATCCTTCTATCGCATACAACTTCATACCAGCCGCACTTAAAGCATCGACCATAACTCTAAAATGCTGATAAGCCTCTTCTTGTAGTTTAAGTCCCTCTGTTGCGTATTGCACCGACATATCCACTAAATTAATAACACTATCTTGTTTTAAAGAATTATTTTGATTAACCAAAATATCAACACTAAAATCTTTTTCTTTAATATTTTCAAAGTATTTAATATATGTTCCGTTTAAACGATAACTTTTTTCATTATTTGTAGTTACACTTGTAGCATCTTGAATGTAAGCGTCTATTCCTGCATCGTTTTGTAAATCAAATACTAATAATGCCACTAAATCATAATCTTTTAAATTTTTAAATAACTTTAAAATATTTTCTTCACTATACCCCTTAACTGATAAAGCGTCATAAATTTTAAAAGATCTATCAGTTAAATTATCTCTAACAGTATAAAGTTTTAAATAATCCACTTTAAAATCATTTTTAACTACTTCTTTATTTAGATAAGGTGAGTATAGTTTGTTTTGAATAATTTTATTACTAATCTTTAATTTTTTAATAGCATTTAATGCATTTTCATCATACCCTAATGCTGATAAGTTTCTATTTTCAATAAAACTTGGAACTTTAAAAATCAAAATTAAAACTAATCCTACAATTGAAATTATTGTTAAAATTTTGCTATTAAGTGCTTTATTTACGATTATTTTCATAACTTCCTCCTATATATTAAATGGAAATCTATTTGGAATTTGACACTCAAATTCTTTTAATTCTTTTGTGGTTGGGTGAATAAATGATATTTTTCTAGCAAATAGTGCTATTTGTTGTCCCTTTTCGGCAAATTTATTATATCTTTGATCGCCATAAAGCGGGAAATTTCTACTTGAGAATTGTACTCTTATTTGATGGCTTCTGCCAGTTTTTAATTTAATAGCTACCATTTTTAAATCTTGGTGATTTTTAATTAAATCATAAGATAATTCGCTGTATTTACCTTTGGCAGAAACAATGGTGGTATTTGTCTTAGAATCTTTTAATAAATAATCTTTGAAGGTATCTTTTTTCAAAAGTTTATTTTCCTTATCTAAAACAACAGCTATATATTCTTTTTCCATTTGATGTGTTCTGATGGTTTCACTAAGTCTGCTGGCAGCTTTTGAAGTTTTTGCAAAAACACAAACACCTCCTACCGGTCTATCTAATCTATGCAGTAAAGCCAAATACACATTTCCTTCTTTTTGGTATTTTTCTTTTAAATACTGTTTACAAATATTTAAAAAATCTAAATCCTTGCTTTCATCTTCCATCATTGGTATATTTATTGGTTTTTCACACACCAACAAATGATTATCTTCGTATATTACCTTAATCATATCTAATAAAACTGGTAGTTAAACCACAAGGGAGAAATTTATCTTTAAAAGGTATGCACAGTTCATTACTTTCTATTTCCCCTTTTAAATCTTTAAAATGATGGCTCATAACATTTTTAAGCACGATGCTTGAATATCCTGTAGTGTATGAATTTAAAATAACTCCAATATAATTATCACTTAATAATTCTTTGCACATTTCAAGCAAGAAATTTATTTTTTCTTCAAATTTAAAAAGTTCGTTATTATTACCCCTACCATAAGAAGGAGGATCCAGAATAATAAGATCATATTTTCTTCCTCTTCTAAGTTCCCTGAGCATAAATTTAATACAATCTTCTTCAATAAATCTAATTTTATTATTGGTAAGATTGTTTATAACCATATTTTCTTTAGCCCAACTGATAATACCTTTTGATGCATCAACATGAACAACTTCACTAGCACCAGCCTTGCTGGCAGCCATTGTAGCAGCACCGGTATAAGCAAATAAATTTAAAACCTTAATATCTTTTTTATTTTTTATAACTTTCTCAATTAAATCCCAATTATAAGCCTGTTCTGGAAAAAGACCGGTATGTTTAAAATTAGTTAAAGATATTTTAAATTTTAAATCTTTGTAATTAATAATCCAACTATCTGGAATTTTATTAACAATTGTCCATTTACCTCCACCTTTATTAGATCTTGTGTAGTAAGCGTCAACTTTATTGTAAATATCTGTTTCACTCTGCTTCCAAATAGCCATAGGATCAGGTCTTTTTAAAATATATTTACCCCATCTTTCTAACTTTTCTTCATTACCTGAATCTAAAAGTTCATATTCTTGCCAATCATTACTAAATTTCATAATTAAATTATACTATAATTATTATTTTTATAGCTAGTTTTTATATTGACAAGCTGTTTTAAAGATTTATTTTTCAGATTTTTTATTTACTTTTTATGCATTATGATGTATTATATATATATATATATATACTGTTGTTTTTAATGCGGTGTATTGAAATATTTAAAATCATGGAAGGAGAAAGTGATAATGAAAAAATCCTTGCGAAAGAAAAGAAAAAATTTTCCTTACGCAAAGCTAACTGTTGGTCTAGGAGCGTTATTTATTGGAGGTAGCTTATTAAGCAAATCTGATATTTTAATGCAAAATAAAAATAAATCTAATCAAGCCGAAGTAACTTCAACAAAAAAAGTTGATGATAAAGAGGCTCAAAAACAATCTGTAGTTAATGATTCTATAGCTAAAAATCAAAATGAAAAATCAAATAGCAATTCAAATGATACTGTTTCGAGTATTAAAACCGAAACAAAACCAATACAAACAATTGTAAGTAACAATGATGATAATAAAAAAATTGAAGTGTCATACGCTGGTACTATACCTTCGAATACTAATGTTGTAGCTCCAACTAAAACTGAAGGAACCCCAAGTGGTGAAACACCTTCAAGTAATGCTAATGAAGAAACACAAACTAATACTGAAACATCTTCACCAAGTGAAGAAACTCAAACTAGTACTGAAGCACCTTCATCAAATGAAGAAGATCAAAACGATAGTCAAGCTACTTCTGAAACTGAAACACCTTCATCAAGTGAAGAAACAACACAACCAAGTGGTGGAAGTGATGTAACACCTAATGAAGGAACCCCAAGTGGTGAAACACCTTCAAGTAATGCTAATGAAGAAACACAAACTAATACTGAAACATCTTCTCCAAGTGAAGGAACTCAAACCAATACTGAAACATCTTCTCCAAGTGAAGGAACTCAAACTAGTACTGAAGCACCTTCATCAAATGAAGAAGGTCAAAACGATAGTCAAGCTACTTCTGAAACTGAAACACCTTCATCAAGTGAAGAA
>CAMCKH010000010.1 GCA_945875435.1 uncultured Erysipelotrichaceae bacterium | reverse complement strand
GAGAAGGATTTGAACCAACGACCTTCGGGTTATGAGCCCGACGAGCTACCAGACTGCTCTATCTCGCGATATATGGCGGAGAAAGTAGGATTCGAACCCACGCGCCGCTCACACGACCTTTCGGTTTTCAAGACCGACCCCTTCAACCACTTGGGTATTTCTCCTTAATTTAAAAAATGGTGGACCCTGCAGGACTCGAACCTGCGACCAACCGGTTATGAGCCGGTAGCTCTGACCAACTGAGCTAAGGGTCCGTTCTTGCAAGCTCATGGTAGCGAGGGTGGGACTCGAACCCACGACCTTCCGGGTATGAACCGAGTGCTCTAGCCAACTGAGCTACCTCGCCATATAAATAAATGGTCGGGATGACAGGATTTGAACCTGCGACCCCTTGATCCCAAATCAAGTGCACTACCAAGCTGTGCTACATCCCGACAATATTGAGTATAGTTTTAACCAAGCTACTAAATCAGATGGTGGGGATGAAGGGACTTGAACCCTTACGATATTACTATCGCCGGATTTTAAGTCCGACGCGTCTACCATTCCGCCACATCCCCAACTAATTGGAGGTTCCTATCAGATTTGAACTGATGATCACAGAGTTGCAGTCTATTGCCTTACCACTTGGCTAAGGAACCAACTTCTCAACATTGCTTTATTATCTTAACAAAAAAAATATGTATTTGCAATATATTTTTAATTATTTTTTTAAATGTGATAAAATAATTATGTTTAAAGGAGTAATATGAGTAAAATTTTAGTAGTTTATTGGTCTGGTTCGGGGAATACTGAAGCAATGGCTAATGCGATTGTTGAAGGTATTGAGAGTGTTAATGGTGATGTTCATTTAGCTCATGTATCAGAAAATCCTAACATTGAAGATTATGATAAAGTTATTTTTGGTTGTCCTGCGATGGGTTGTGAAAACTTGGAAGATGGAGAGTTTGAACCTTATTTTGCAGAATGTGAATCAAAATTAACAGATAAAAAAATTGCCTTATTTGGATCTTATGGTTGGGGTGGGGGCGAATGGATGTACCTTTGGACCGACAGATGTAAAGATGCAGGAGCTATAATTTATGGTGATGGTTTAATCTGTAATGAAGCTCCGGACGATGATGTTTTAAATTCTTGTGTTGAATTAGGAAAAGAATTTGTATCATTTTAATTAAAATAAGCTGAAATATATCATTTCAGCTTATTTTTTTATAAACTTTGTTTCAACATCCAAATAGTTTTTGAGAATTTTTCAATTTGAGTATCGATAAAGGCAGAAATTAAATAGTTATTTTCTTCATCTGCACTTTCTTTAATAGCTTTAGTTGAATTTAATAAATATTCGTAATCTTTTAGTAATTGTTTGATAATTTCATCACTGCTTAAAAATTCATTAGCAGCTTCTTGAATGTTGCTGTTTTGAAGGAAAGTTTTTAAATTTCCATCAGGTTTTGCATTAAGCATTAATATTTTTTCACCAACTTCATCAATATTTTCACTTATTTCATCATAAAGTTCTTCTAATTTTGCGTGAACGGTAAAGAAACTACTTCCCTTAACATACCAATGGAAATTTTGTAGTTTGTGATAAAATACCACTAAATCTGCAAGATAATTGTTTAATTTTTTAATCATTTTAACACCTCCATTAATATTATATTACATTTATTTAATAATAGGAAAAATAAGTTCATTTTTTAATAGTTCCTGTTTATCTTTTAAAGGTAAATTATAACTATAAAGTTTAGTGCTTTTTAAGTAAAGTTCATCTTTCAAATCTTTGAATTTATAAGCTATTTTTGTTTGTTTTGAAATAAGAAAAGATGCTTTATTTTTAAAACCTAAAATTCTAATTTTATAAGAATTAAAATCAATATTTTTTTCAATTTCTAATAAAATAGAAATAAGTATTCTTTCAATTCTAGATCTACTGTATCTTTTGTTTATCGCTTTATCTATAAAATCATCATAATCAGTGGAAATGTTGATTATTTTTTTTAAATGATTTTCAATCCCTTCATCAACTAAATAAAATCTTGATAATTTTTCAGTTTCAAAATTTAATTTATAAGTTAATAAGTCAAAATATTTATTATTGAATTGAGGTTTAGAAATTCTGATAGGAGTTGTTTTTTCGTAAGGAATATTATTTTTAATCGCATTTCTAATCGCAGAGGCACTAGATATATCTTGAATTTCTAAGCTATGATAGTTGTTGTTTCTTTTAATAGTAGTAGCTTTAATATTAGGGTTTATTTTTTTGATAGCTTTTAAATAATTTAATCCTAAAATATCATTAGCTTTTAAATCTCCTAACATTTCACCAACACTACTAGCATAAGAAATACCTGTTTTCATCTTTTCTTTTACAACACTATAATCAATTGTAGTATTAGATAAAGTTTCTAATAGTTTTAAATCATTACTTTCTGATCCAAAAACAATTTCAGAAACATTAAAATAATTTAAAATTTCAACAGCTTTTAAAGCAAAAATTTCAGCATTACTTAAAACAAATTGCACAGGAAGTTCAATTACTAAATCAATACCGTTATTTAAAGCAGTTTCTACTTTAGTTTTTTTGTCAATAATACTAATACAACCTCGTTGGTTAAAATCACCAGACATTACCGCAATTAAAATATCACACTTTGTGAGTCTTTTAGTTTCGTTGATATGGTGAAGATGACCGTAATGGAAAGGGTTATATTCAACAATAATACCTGCGATTTTCATACCTATATCATAAATGTTATAATTTTTATATGCAAATAAATAAAATTAAGAAAATAGCTTTTTGTGCTTGTTCTGATAATTATAATGAAAATAATATTTTAATTTTAAAAAATATTTTTAAAGAATATGGAATAGAGGTTTTAGATTTTGAAGAAACAAACAGTTATGAAGCAAAAGCCAGCATTTTAAATAATTATTTTAATCTAGATTTAGATTTAATAATAGATGTGAGTGGTGGGGATAGTGCTGAAAAAGTTGTGGCTTATCTTGATTTTGAGTTGATTGCTAAAAGCAAAAGTATATATATGGGTTATAGTGATAACACCGTCATTATTAGTGCTTTGAGTAAATTTTCAAATAAAAAATCAATATTATTTAATATAAACAATATTTTAAAAAACAAAGATATTTGTAACACATTTTTTAATGATTTTGAAAAGTTATTTTATCCTGATAAATTTAATATAGTAGGTGGTAATATTAGATGTCTGATTAAATTTTTAAAGAAGTATAACTATGATTTTAAAAATAAAAAAATTATATTAGAATCCTACAAAGCATCGCTAGTAGATTTAAACTTGTATTTAGAATATTTAAAAAATAATACTAATATTAGTTTTTCAAATAAAATTATCGTAGGAAATTTTTATAAAATTAAAGATAGAGCAGCTATTATTCAGGTTTTTAAAAATTATTTTAAAGATTTAGAAATAGAATCTTACAATTATGTAGGACACATAAATGATTCAAAAGCTGTTTTAATTGGTAATTTCATTGACAAAAATGAAGTTTTACCATAAAATTATAGGGCGATTGAATTTGTTATGATTATTACAAGAAATGAAATAAATCAATTAAAAGAAAAGGAATTAGATATCAAAGTATCGTTTGATAAAGAAGATATCAAGGATATTTATCTAAGAGATATTAAAGATGTTTTGGCTAAGATAAAATTTTATGATGATCTTAACTTAAACACGATTCTCAAAGTAAAATTGAAAGCTACTTTAGTCTGCCCTTGTGCTATCAGCTTAGAAGATGTTGAGGTACCGATTGATTTAATTGAAGAATTTTGTATAGATGATAAAGAACAAGATTCATATCAATTTAAAAATGAATTGAATATTAAAGATTTGTTTTATTATTTGATTTCAAAAGAAATACCAATAAAAGTTGTAAAAAAAGGCAAAATAGAGTATCCTATAGGAGATGGCTGGAAAGTTATGACTGAAGAACAGTTGAGGGAAAGTAAAAAAACCAAAATTGATTCGCAATGGGAAAAATTAAAAAACTTTTTAAGTGATGAGGAGGTATAAAGATGGCAGTTCAACAAAGACGCAATTCTAAAACACGTAAAGCAAAAAGAAGAACACATTATAAATTAACTGCACCTACTATGGTTAAATTACCAGATGGTCGTTATAAATTATCACACCGTTCTTGTTATGCTGATGTAAAATAAACACCTTTGCGGTGTTTTTAAATTGTATAAAATAAAAAAATTTGATACAATTATTGTTACTATGATTAGTCGTAGGGGAGTAATCAACCTTAATGGTTATTAAGTCAACAATACGGTTTTAACCTGATTTAATATTAAATGATGAGACCTATATTAATATAGGTTTTTATTATGCAAGGAGGTATTATGTTTTATAACAAAACTAAGGAAGAAGTAGTATTAGAATTAAATTCAAATGAATTTAATGGTTTAACTAAAATTCAAGCAGTAGATAATTTAAAAATCTATGGCTACAATGAAATTAGCGAAGAAAAGAAAGAAAGCATTTTTAAGAAATTTTTAATGCAATTCACTGATCCTTTAATTATAGTTTTAATGCTCGCATCTATTATTTCAGTATTAATAGATCCGCATGAGTGGTTAGAATCTTTAATTATTTTTATAGTGGTTCTTTTTAATGCGATTTTAGGAACTTATCAAGAAAATAATGCAGAAAAATCATTAGAAGCATTAAAGAAATTAAGTTCTCCTAATTCAAAAGTTATTAGAGATGGTGAAAAATTAATAATCCCAAGTAGAGAAGTTACAGTGGGCGATATTATCGTTATTGAAGCTGGAGATTATATTCCTTCAGATGCTAGAATTATTGAGGCTTTTAATTTCCAAGTTGATGAAAGCTCTCTTACCGGAGAATCTTTACCTGTATTGAAAACAAGTGACTCAATTAATGGAGAAGATGTTGGAATTGGCGATCGTAAAAATATGATATACGCTTCAACTATTTGTACTTACGGAAGAGCTAAAGCTATTGTTACTAGTGTTGGTATGAATAATGAAGTTGGTAAAATTGCTGGTTATATCGTTAATAGCGAAAAAGAAATAACCCCTCTTCAAATAAAATTATCACAGGTATCTAATATCATAAGCTATATGGCTTTTGCGATTTGTTTTGTGGTGTTTGTAATGGAATATTTCAATAATGGAAATATTTTAGAATCTTTTAAAACTGCAGTAGCACTTGCGGTTGCGGCAGTACCAGAAGCTCTTGCTACGGTGGTTACCATTGTTCTAGCAATAGGTGTTAATAAAATGGTTAAACAAAATGCGATTGTAAGAAAACTACCTGCTGTTGAAACTTTAGGTTCTTGTAGTGTTATTTGTAGCGATAAAACTGGTACACTTACTCAAAACAAAATGACAGTTGTTAAGGCTTATGATGTTGAGAGTGGTTTAGTTGATTTTGATAAAAATGTAAATTCAGATATTAGAAAAATGCTTTCATATTTTACTTTATGTAGTGATGGAAGTGTTAAAGAAGAAGATGGTGTAATTAAACTAATAGGTGATCCTACTGAAACTTCATTAGTATCTGCTTCATATCTTTTAGGAGATAAAAAAGAAGAACTTGAGAAAAGTTACAAAAGAGTTGCGGAACTTGCTTTTGATAGCGATCGCAAAATGATGAGTGTTATTTTTGAAGTTGATGGTAAATTTTTACAAATCACTAAAGGTGCTTTTGATGTTATTTTAGATAGATCAATTAGTTTTGAAGGAAGTGAAAAAGCTGTTAAGGTTAATGAGGAAATGGCTAACAACGCACTTAGAGTTTTAGCTGTAGCAATTAAATATCACCAAACCTTACCTACTGATATTAGTAGCGATAATTTAGAAAATGACTTAACATTTGTTGGGCTAGTAGGAATAATTGATCCACCTAGAGCTGAAGTTAAAGAAGCTATTAGACAGGCTAATTTGGGTGGTGTTAGGGTTGTAATGATTACTGGTGATCATCTTTCAACAGCTAAAGCTATCGCAAAAGAATTAAATATTTATAAAGAAAATGATCTTGCGATTACTGGAAAAGAGTTAAGCAATATGAGTGATGATGAATTACTTGAAAAAATTAAACATATTTCAGTGTATGCTAGAGTTGCTCCAGAACACAAGGTTAGAATTGTGAATGCCTTTAAGAAATTAGATATGGTTGTTGCGATGACTGGGGATGGTGTTAATGATTCTCCTGCTTTAAAAGCTGCAGATATTGGTTGTGCTATGGGTATTACAGGTACTGATGTTGCTAAAAGTGCTTCTGATATGATTTTAACTGATGATAACTTTGCTACAATTATTTCTGCAATTAAAGAAGGTAGAGGAATTTACGCTAATATTAGACGAGATGTTGCTTTCTTGCTTTCTTGTAATATCGGTGAGGTATTTACTATTTTTGCTGCAAGTTTATTAGGTTTATTTGGTTTTAGTTTAGGAGTTCCTTTATATCCAATCCACTTATTATTTGTGAATTTAATTACCGATGCTTTCCCTGCCTTTGCGATAGGAATGGAAGAGGCTAGCGATGATATTATGGAAGATTCGCCTCGTGCTAAAAATGAGTCATTCTTCGCTAACGGTTTAGGAATTACTGTTATCTGGCAAGGAATTATGATTGGAATGCTTACTTTAATCGCCTTCATTATTGGAAGTAACTTAAATCAAGAAACAGGTGTTACAATGGCGTTTATCACTTTAAGCACTTCACAACTAGTACATAGTTTCAATATCAAGAGTGAAAAATCAATCTTAAATAAGAGAGCCTTTAACAACAAGTATTTATTGATGGCTGCGGCTTTTGGATTAATTACATTGCTTATAATTTCAGAAGTTAAATTCTTAGCAGATATTTTCAGTTTAGTTCCGCTTTCTCTTGATAGATTAGCTATATGTTTCGGTTTATCTTTAATTCCGTTAGTGATTGTAGAAATCGCAAAATATTATAAAAATAAATTAAATACTAAGATGAATTAAAATTAATTCATCTTTTTTTAGGATTTTTTAGTTTTAAAATCAATAATTAAATATGAAAAGATGTTTAAAATGTGATGATTTTTTATATCACAATCTAAATTTATTTGAATATTTAGTATATGATGATTGTCTTTGTAAAAAATGTCGGAGTAGTTTAGTTTTTAAACCACAAAATTTTTTAATTGAAGATTTAAAGGTTGAAAGTTTTTATCTATATGAAGAAAATTTTAAATTATTGCTTTTAAGTTATAAAGAACTTTATGATGAAGCACTATACCCTGTTTTTATTAGAGATAAATTATTGTATTTAAAATTAAAATATTTTAATTACACTATCAGTTACGTTCCAAGTTCTTTTGACAATTTTAAAAGAAGAGGTTTTAATCATTTAGAAATGATTTTTAAAGAATTAAAATTAGAAAAAATAGATTTATTTTATAAAGATGGGAATTATAATCAAAATAATTTGAATTTTAAAGATAGAGCTAAAATTAAAAACCACATATTTTTAAAAGAAAATATTAAAATACCCAAAAAAGTATTATTAGTTGATGATGTTGTTACTAGTTCTGCTACAATTATGGCTTGTTACAAGATTTTAAAGTTAAAAAACATTAAAACAAAAGCACTAATTATTTCATATAATAGCTTTTGGCAAAAAGTGTGATATAATAGTAATGATAGGAGAGAGCAATGACAGGAAAAGTAAAAAAATTCCATAAAGAAAAAGGCTTTGGTTTTATCGAAGTTGAAGGAAATAAAAAAGATATTTTCTTCCATTTTTCTGATATTTTGATGGAAGGCTTTAAAATTATCGATGAAGGTGCAGATGTTGAATTTGAACTTAAAGAAGAAGAAAAAGGCCTAAAAGCATACAAAGTTAAAAAAATTTAGTGAATCACTAATAAAACAAACAGGGAAACCTGTTTTTTAGTTAATAAAATGTGTTAAAATAATTATATTGTTATGGAGGTTTTATGAATTTTTTATTAAAACTATTTAATCAAGATAAAAGAATATTAAGTGAAATAGAAAAAACTTGTAAAAAAATTGATGATTTAAAAGATGAATATTCAAATTTAAGCGATGATGATTTGAAACAAAAAACTGTTGAATTTAAGAAAAGAATACAAAATGGCGAAACTCTTGATGATATTTTAGTTGAAGCATTCGCAACTGTTAGAGAAGCCGCAAAAAGAGTTATTAATGAATATCCTTATTTTGTGCAACTTATGGGTGGTGTTATTTTACATCGTGGTGATATTGCCGAAATGAGAACTGGTGAAGGTAAAACCTTAACTTCTGTTTTACCAGTATATCTTAATGCGTTAAGTGGTAAAGGTGTTCATATTGTTACTGTTAATGAATATCTAGCTGAAAGAGATTCTGCTTGGATGGGAAGCATTCATAAATTTTTAGGATTAACTGTTGGTCTTAATTTAAGACAACTTTCACCTGCTCAAAAAAGAGCTGCTTATGAATGTGATATCACTTATACCACTAACTCTGAACTTGGTTTTGATTATCTTAGAGATAATATGGTTACTAGGGTTGAGGATAGAGTTTTAAGAAAATTAAATTTCGCCTTAGTTGATGAAGTTGACAGTATTTTGATTGATGAATCAAGAACACCACTCATCATTTCTGGTGGTGCTAAACAAACCGCAAATCTTTATATAGATAGTGATAAATTTGTTAAGAAATTAAAAAATGATATAGACTATGAAATTGATGTTAAGGGTAGAGGTGTTAGTTTAACGGAAGAAGGCGTTTTGAAAGCTGAAAAAGCCTTCGGTTTAAACAACATTTATTCAATAGAACATACCAATTTAGTTCATCATATTAATCAAGCATTAAAAGCTAACTATATTATGAGAAATGATGTTGAATATGTAGTTGAAGAAAATGAAGTTATAATCGTTGATCAAAACACTGGTCGTAAAATGCCAGGAAGAGAGTATAGCGATGGTTTGCACCAAGCTATTCAAGCTAAAGAAGGTTTAAAGGTGGCACAAGAAACAGTAACTCTCGCAACTATTACTTATCAAAATTTCTTTAGACTTTATGATAAATTAGCTGGTATGACAGGTACTGCAAAAACTGAAGAAGAAGAGTTTTTAAGTATTTATAATATGCGAGTTTTACCAGTTCCTACAAACAAACCGATAGCTAGAATAGATTATCCTGATTTAGTTTATGGAACTCAAAAAGCAAAATATAACGCAATTATTAATGAAGTTATTAGACTTCACCAAACTGGTCAACCAGTACTTTTAGGTACTATTAGTGTTGAAACATCGGAACTTTTATCAAAATATCTTACAAGCAGAAAGATAAAACATGAAGTATTGAATGCTAAAAACCATGCTAGAGAAGCGGAAATTGTATCTAGGGCTGGAATAAAAGGTTCAGTTACTATCGCTACAAATATGGCAGGACGTGGTACTGATATTAAAATTAATGATGAAGTTAAAGCTCTTGGTGGACTTGCGGTTATTGGTAGCGAAAGACATGAATCACGAAGAATAGACAATCAGCTTAGAGGTAGAAGTGGTAGACAAGGAGATCCTGGTTATAGTAGATTTTATGTTTCGTTGGAAGATGAACTTATGGTTCGTTTTGGTAGTGAGCGTATGCAGGCGATGTTTAGTTTAATGGATGATGAGGCTATTGAAAATTCAGTTATTACAAAAGCTATCTCTGGTGCTCAAAAAAGAGTTGAGGGTACTAATTTTGATGTTCGTAAAACTTTATTGGATTATGATGATGTTTTGAGACAACAAAGAGAAACAATTTATGAACAAAGAAATGCGATTTTAGAAAATGAAAATATTAAAGATATTATCAATAATATGTTTGTGCGTGCTATTTCAGCAGTTGTTGATACTGTGGCGGAACAAAGCAATAAGAATTTAATTGTAAAATCTGAAGGTTGTGATAGTTTAATTAAAAAATTTAATTTAAATGAAACAATTAAAAATGAGATTTTGGATAAAGACGTAAGTACAGTTAAAAATATTTTAATTGATAAAATATATAACGAATACGTAGATAAAACTAAGATTATTGAAAATGAAATTTTTGAAATTGAAAAAACGATAGTTTTAAAAACTATTGATAGAGCTTGGGTAAATCATATTGATATAATGGATAAACTTAGAAGTGGTATTCATTTAAGATCTTATGCACAAGATAATCCTTTAAGAGCATATATTTCAGAAGGATATGATATGTTTAATGAAATGCTGGAAACTATTGCTTATGAAGTTGTTTTAACTTGCATTAATTTAAAGATTAATATAGAAAATTAATATGGAAATATTTGAAGTCAAAACAACTATTAATAATAATTTAAAGAAATTATTAGAACTTGGCACTAGTTTAGATATTGAACTTTTAAAAAACAAAATTAATATTCTTGAAAATAAACAAAATGATACAAACTTTTGGTCTGACAACAAGGTAGCTACTAGAATAATTAAAGAAAACAATGCTTACAAAAAATTAGTTGGTGAGTATGAAGAATTATTTAAGCAGTTAAATGATTTAAAAAGTAGTGTTGAAGATCTTCATAAAAATTATGACAAAGAAATGTATGAATTAATTTTAGAAGAGTTTTTAGTAACTAATAAAAGATTTGAAGATTATGAAATTTTAGTTTTATTAAAAGAAGACTATGATAGATCTAATGCGATTTTAAGTATTCATCCCGGTGCTGGTGGAACTGAAAGTCAAGATTGGGCTAATATGCTGCTTAGAATGTATCAAAGATATGCTGCTAAAAATGGTTATAGCTTTGAAATTTTAGATTATGAAGAAGGATTAGAAGCAGGTATTAAATCTTGTTCAATACTTATTAAGGGTGAAATGGCTTATGGTTATTTAAAGGCGGAGAGCGGAGTTCATCGTTTAGTTAGAATTTCTCCTTTTGATTCTTCCAACAGAAGACACACATCTTTTGCGAGTGTTGAAGTAACCCCTGAATTTAATAATGAAATTGATATTAAAATTGATGAAAAAGATTTAGAAATCAGCACAATGAGAAGTTCTGGAGCTGGTGGACAAAACGTTAATAAAGTTGATAGTGCGGTTAGAATGAAACACATTCCTAGTGGAATTGTGGTAACTAGTCAAAGCGAAAGAAGTCAGTTGATAAATAAAGAAAACTGTTTAAATATTTTAAAATCAAAACTTTATCAAATAGAAATAACTAAACAAAAAGAAGAATTAAATGCTTTAAAGGGCGAACAAAAACTTATAGAATGGGGATCACAAATCAGATCTTATGTTTTTTGCCCTTATACCCTTGCGAAAGACCATCGCAGCAACTATGAAGAAGTTAATGTTGAAAAGGTTATGGATGGAGAAATTGAAGGATTTATTTTCTCTTATTTAAAAAATCAACTATAAGATGATGTATAATCATCTTTTATTTTGAAAAATTATTATAATTACATTGTTTAGAATTGTTTTTTTATATATAATTTTATTGTAATTATTTTAAGGAGGAAAATATGCGAAATTTAATTCCTTACATTATTGCGATAGTTGTAGGTTTAATATCAGGAATAATATTTATGCATCTGATTAATATTTCTGGTTTAAGTCAAAATAGACAAAAAGCTAAATTAGTATTAGAAGAAGCTGAAATTAAAGCTAAAAACACTCTAAAACAAGCTGTTTTAGATGGAAAAACACAGGTTTACGATTTAAAATTACAAGCAGAAAAAGAAATTAAAGAATTAAAAAGTGAATTAAATGATTTTGAAAATAAACTTTTAAGACGTGAAAATTCTTTAAATAATCGTGATGATAATTTATTAAATAAAGAAAAAAACCTTGAACAAAAACTAAAAAAAGTGGAAGATAAAAACATTCAACTATGCAAAATGGAAGAAGAACTTCAAGCATTGATTGATGGACAAACAGTATTATTAGAAAAGGTAGCTAATTTAAGTGCTGAAGATGCAAAAATCGAATTGATGAAAATTGTTGAGCGTAAAATTGAAGGACAAATTATCAATTTCATCAAAGAAAAAGAAGAAGAAGCACAATTAGTTGCGGAAAGTAGGAGCAGAGAAATAATTGCGAGTGCAATTCAAAGATATGCTCAAGAAGAGGTTGCTGAAAGAACTGTTTCAACAGTAACTTTACCAAACGAAGAAATGAAAGGTAGAATTATCGGTAGAGAAGGTAGAAATATCAGAGCTATCGAACAAGCTACAGGTGTTGATTTAATTATTGATGATACACCAGAAGTTATTTCTATTTCTTGTTTTAACCCTATTAGAAGAGAAATTGCTAGGGTTTCTTTAGAAACATTGATTAGAGATGGTAGAATTCAACCAGGAAGAATTGAAGATGTGGTTGAAAAAACTAGATTAGAGATTGAACAAATAATGTTTAAAGCAGGTGAAGAGGCTTGTTTTAAACTTAAAATTGGTAAGATGGATAAAGAACTTATCAAGTTGCTTGGAAGAATGAAATATCGTTATTCTTATGGGCAAAATGGCTTATCTCATTCAATGGAAGTTGCGAGTTTAGCTGGTATGATGGCAGCAGAGCTTGGACTTAATCAACAAATTGCGAAAAGAGCTGGTTTACTTCATGACATTGGTAAAGCTATTGATTTTGAAGTTGATGGAACACATGTTGATCTTGGAGTTAAGTTGGCTAAAAAGTATGGAGAAAATGATATTGTTGTGAATGCGATTGCTTCACATCATGGCGATGTTCCCGCAAATCATTTAATTTCAGTAATTGTTGCGGCAGCTGATGCTTTAAGTGCCGGAAGACCTGGTGCACGTCATGAAGGTCTTGAAAATTACATTCAAAGATTAGAGCAATTAGAAAATCTTGCGAGTAGTTTTGAAGGTGTCGATAAATCTTATGCGATTCAAGCTGGTAGAGAAGTTAGAGTTATGGTTGTTCCAGAAATTGTTAACGACGAGCGTATGCATATAATTGCCAGAGAAATTAAAGAAAAGATTGAAAGTGATTTAACTTACCCTGGTCAAATCAAAGTTACTATTATTAGAGAAGTTCGCGCACAAGAAATCGCAAAATAGAGTGAATATTTTGTTTATAGGCGATATTGTTGGTCAAAGTGGTCGCAGTATCGTCTTTAATTTATTAGATAGAATTAAAAAAGAATATAATATTGATTTTGTGATTGCGAATGGTGAAAATAGTGCGCACGGAAAAGGGATCACCACTAAAATATACAATCAATTATTAGCTTGTGGAGTTAACTGTATTACTCTTGGAAATCATGCTTTTAGTAAATTAGAAATTTTAAATAACATTGATAACCTTGACTGTTTAGTAAGACCTATTAACTTAGACAGAGAAAAAGATCGTGGTAAAGGATATCGTTATTTTGATGTGAATGGTTTAAGAATTGGCGTTATTAATGTAATGGGTAATGTTTTTATGTATGGAGTAAGTGTTTCTCCTTTTGAAGCAATTAGAAAATTACTTTACGAAGATAAAATTAAACAAAGAGATAAATTAGATATTATATTTGTAGATATTCATGCTGAAGCAACTTCAGAAAAAATAATATTTGCGAATTATTTTAAAAATCAAATAAATGTAGTTGTAGGTACTCACACTCACATTCAAACCGCAGATGAAAGAATGATAGAAAATACCGCTTATATTAGCGATGTAGGTATGTGTGGAGCTTATAATTCTATTATCGGAAGAGATATTGACGAAAGCATTGAAGCGTTTGTGTATAAAAACAAAACTCATTATACTGTAGCTGAAGGAGATGCGATTTTTTCAGCGGTAGTTATTGAAATTGATGATCTTACTAAAAAAACTAAGAATATCAAAAGAATCCAAATAAGACCTTAGTATGATTAAAATTATTAGAAAACCAAAATATGATTATCTTAATATTGATAAAAATGACCACAATCATTTTTTAAGATGTGATTATGATTTTAAAAATCTTATTTTAAGTAAATATAAATTAACTTCTTACTGTGATGAGGGTAATTTTTTTGATTGTGCAAATAAACATAAATGGTTTTTTAAAGTAAAATTAGATGATGGTAATTTTATAGTAGAAATACCTTTAATTAGAAAGAATAAAGACTTAACTTACAATATTTATTTTTTAAATCCTACAGCTTATCCTAAATTTGATGATGTTTATTATTATGTGGATGTTTTAGAAGTTCTTAAAAATCTAAATGTACCAGTAAATGATATTATTTTTATAAATTTAGATATAAAGTATATCAGACAAGAAAAATTAGAAGCAGGAAAGGTTTTGAAAGAAACAAGATTTTTTTATAATAAGAAAAATAAACCTTTAATTAAAATAAAGGATTATTTACTTGAAAAGAAATCTTATCTTAAAAACGAAAGAAATAATATTATCGATAGTATTAAAAATAACCATTTAAGATATTGTAGTATTAATAAAAATCATCTTTATGAAATTAAAAAAAATAATGAAAATACTTATGAAATTAAAGCGATTTCAATTATGAAAGATGCTTACAAAAAAAATATTGATTTTAATAATTTATCAGCTAAAAATTATGCTAGAATAAAATCAGAGAAGGATAAGAAAATATTCATTGATAAACTGGGTCTTAAATATTGGTTAAAAAACAATACTAGTTTTCCAATTACTTTTATTGATTTTGAATGGGATAGATATTTATTACCCCCTTTCTACAAAATGAAACCACTCGATGTCTTATGTTTTTGCTTCACGATGTATGAACTTGATGAGTTTGGTAATTTGAAATTTAGTTATTTCATAGATAAAGGAGATTGTAGGAAAGAATTTATTGAGAAATTATTAAATGATATTTCAAACAAGGGGACTATATTTTGTTACAACTTGAATGGAGCAGAGGCTCTAAGACTTAAAGAGTTAGCTTTACTCTTTCCAAAATACAGTCAAAAAATTTATAGTATTTTAGATAGAATGGTTGATATTAGTGATGTTTTAAGTGAAGGTTTAATTTATGATTATAAAATGAATGGTAATTATGATTTAAAAACTTTAGTTGAAACATTTAATAAAATTAGCTATCAAGATATTGTAATTAAAGATGGTATGGAAGCAGTTTATAAACATAGACAATTAGCTGATAATTTTGAAGAAAATGAACTTATCAAAGCTGAAATTGTCAAATATTGTAGCTATGATAGTTATTCAATGTATATATTTTATCTTTCAATGTTGGACTTTGTCAGAAGTATATAGGAGGTAACTATGAAATTTGAAATATATGGTGACAATATAAATATTACTGAAGCTATGAGAGTTAGAATTGAGGATAAACTTTCAATTTTAAACAAATATATTCTAATTGATACAAATACTATCGCAAGAGTAGTTGTTAAGATATTTCCAAATACTTTAAAAGTTGAAACCACTATTCCTACTAAAGTTGGTTTATTAAGAGCAGAAGTTATTAATGAAGACTTTTATAATGCCGTTGATATTGCGATTGATAAATTAGAAGACCAAATTCGTAAACAAAAAACAAGATTATCAAGAAGACATAAAGAATCGCTCGCAAAAAACTTCTTAATTGAAGCAGAAAGTAAAGAAAAAGAAGTTGCGGTTAGAACTAAGGTTTTATATGCGGATGAAATGGATTTAGAACAAGCTATTATTAAAATGGAAATGCTTAACCATTCATTCTTCATTTATCGTGATATTGATAGTGATAAAATTGCGGTTTGTTATAAGAGAAATGATGGCGGTTACGGATTGATTGAAGTAAGCGAATAATTTTATTTAAAAAAAATTATAAAAGTGTTAAAATTTACTTATATTATATAAGGAGAACTATTATGTTAAAAGGAATTGCCGCAAGCTCTGGCATAGTAATGGGTAAGATTTATAAATTAATTGAACCTGAAATAAAATTTAGAGATACCAGCTTAGGTGTTGAACAAGAGCTTGAAATAATTGAAAAAGGTTTTGAAAAAACTGTTGCGGATATTGAGAAAGTAAAGGTTAAAGCCAGTGCTAATTTAAGTGAAGAAGAACTTGCGATCTTTGATGCTCATTTGATGATGGTTCAAGATCCAGAGTTTAAAGGTCAAATAGTTGAATTGATCAAGGCTGGAAATAATGCTGAAAACGCAACAAAAACTGTTTCTGAACAAATGATAGCTATGTTTTTAGCTATGGATAATGATTACTTTAAAGAAAGAGCAGCTGATATTAAAGATGTTTCTTATCGTTTAATTTGTAATTTAATTGGGGTTGAAATTCCTGATTTATCAAGCATTGAAGAGGAAGTTATCGTAGCTGCTTATGATTTAACACCAAGCGACACAGCACAATTAAATAAAAAATATACTTTAGGATTTGTAACAGAAATTGGTGGAAGAACTAGTCATTCAGCTATTATGGCTAGATCATTAGAAATTCCAGCAGTTGTGGGTGTTACTGATTTATTAAAAACAGTTAATCATAATGATTATGTGGTTTTAGATGCTTTAAGTGGTGAACTTTTAATAAACCCAAGTGAAGCAGAAATTGCTGCTAAAAAAGCTAAACAATTAAAATATAATGAAGAAAAAGAATTACTTAAAGTTTTAATTAATGCTAAGAGTGAAACTTTAGATGGACACGAAGTTGAACTTGCATGCAACATTGGAACCGTTAAAGATGTTGAAGGAGCTATTAATAATGGTGCAGAAGGTATAGGTTTATATCGTACTGAATTTTTATATATGGATAGCACTACAGATTTCCCAGATGAAGATACCCAATTTGAAGCATATAAAGCAGTTTTAGAAAAAATGCCAAATAAAAAAGTTGTGGTTAGAACTTTAGATATAGGTGGAGATAAAACTTTAGAATATTTTAAATTCCCTGAAGAAATGAATCCATTCCTAGGATATCGTGCTATTCGTTTATGCTTAGATAGAACTGATATCTTTAGAACTCAATTAAGAGCACTTCTTCGTGCAAGTACTTATGGAAAATTATGCATAATGTTCCCAATGATTGCGACAGTTGAAGAATTTTTAAGTGCTAAAAAAATATTTAATGAGGAAAAGGAAAAATTAGTAGCTCAAAATGTAGCTGTAAGTGATCATATTGAGCTTGGAATGATGGTTGAAATACCTGCAGCTGCGATTCTTGCGGATCAATTCGCAAAACATGCGGATTTCTTCTCTATTGGAACTAATGATTTAATTCAATATTCAATGGCTGCCGATAGAATGAGTGAAAAAGTAGCTTATCTTTACCAACCACTTAACCCTTCTATTTTAAGACTTATTAAACTTACAATAGATGGAGCTCATAAACACGGAAAATGGGTAGGAATGTGTGGTGAAATGGCTGGAGATATTTTAGCTTGCCCATTACTTTTAGGTATGGGTTTGGATGAATTCTCAATGAGTGCTTCTAGTATTCTAGCAACTAGAAAATTAATTAGAAGTTTATCTAAAAAAGATATGGAAGTTCTTGCAGAACAAGCCTTAAATATGTCAAGTGCTGAAGAGGTTTTAAAACTAGTCAAAAAAGACTAAAGATGTTAAAATAGATGTTGAAAGACATCTATTTTTTATGAAAAAAATTATTTTTATTTCAAGTGGCGGAGGTCATTTAGAAGAGTTATTAAAATTAGAGAAATTATTTAAAAAATGTGATTTCTTATTAGTTAGTGAATATAATCCAAGCACTATTTTTTTAAAAAATAAATATTCAAATACTAAGTATTTATTTTATGCTACTAGAGATCAATTTTTAAAATATATATTTATTTTCCCAATAAATATCATAATTTCTTTATTTTATTTCTTGATTTATAATCCAGACTATGTAATTAGCACCGGAACCCATACTGCAGTTCCTATGCTTCTAATTGCGAAATTATTTAAAAAGAAAACTATTTATATTGAAACCTTTGCGAATCGAACACTACCCACAAAAACCGGACAGATTTTATATAAAAAAGTTGATTTATTTATAGTACAATGGGAAGAGCTTTTAAAATACTATCCTGATGCAGAGTATTGGGGGTGGATTTATTAATGATTTTTGTGATATTAGGAACTCAAGACAAAAAATTTAATCGTTTAATCCAAATGATTTTAAAATTAGATATTGATGAAGAAATTGTGATTCAAAGTGGTTGTAGCGATGTTTTTAGTGATAAAGTTAAATATTTTAAATACTTAGATAAAGATAGTTTTGATGATTATATTAAAAAAGCAGATCTAATTATTACTCATGGTGGAGTTGGAAGTATTATGAGTGCTTTAAGTTATCGCAAAAAGGTTATTGCGGTACCAAGACTTAAAAAATACCAAGAACATCAAAACGATCACCAACTAGATATAGTTGACAATTTTTATTTAAGAAATTATATTTTTAAGTGTAATGAAGAAGATGATTTAAAATTATTGATAACTAAAATTAAAACACATCAGTTTGAGAATTTTAATTCTAATAATGATCATTTTGTTTCAAAATTAAACAATTATTTAGGTTTATAAAGGAGAATATATGGGAAGAGCACACGAAGTTAGAGCAGCCTCAATGGCAAAAACTGCAGCAGCTAAAACAAAATTATACAGCAGATATGGTAAAGAATTGTATATAGCTGCAAAATCAGGCGTTCCTGATCCTGATATGAATTTAACCTTAAAAAGAAAAATCGCAGAAGCTAAAGCTAATCAAGTTCCAGCTGATGTTATTAAAAGAGCGATTGAGAAAGCTAAAGGCGGATCAACTGAAAATTACGATTCATTAAGGTATGAAGGATTTGGACCTGGAAACAGCACCATCATTATTGATTGTTTGACAGATAATCCAAATAGAACTATCGCCTCTATTAATGCTTGTTTCAATAAATCAAAGTGTAAATTAGGTGTTAAGGGTTCAGTTTCTTTTAATTATGATAATCTTGGTATATTAAGTTTTCAACATGATAATGAAGAAGTTATTTTAGAGTCATTGATTGAAAACGAAATAAATTTAGTAGAAATTGAAAATGAAGATTCTTTTATCACAGTTTATGTAGAACCTAGTGATTTACATAAAGCACAGGAAGCTATTGAAAAGACTATTGGTAGCGTTGATTTTAAAGTTCTTGCGATTAAAATGCTTCCACAAGAATATACTAAAATAGAAAATAGTGAAGATTTAGAACTTTGGAATAGACTTCTTACTATGCTTGAAGATGTGGATGATGTGAACGAGATATTCCATAATGTTATTGAATAAAATTAGAAAATTTATTATAATTTCTATAGGACAATAAGTTGAAATAGTAATTAAGTTAAATTTTAATAGCGACAAGAAGTTGGTGGAAGTTCTTGAAAATCACTTAATGAATTCAATCAACTTGTCAGCATAAGCTCGTATGACTGCGTTAAAGTTTTAAAGTAATAAAGTAAGGTGGTACCGCGATTATTCGCCCTTTGTATCATCTTTTTATTTTAAGGAGTAAATATGGATATACAGAATTTGAAAATAGTATTTGATCAAAAAATCCAAGCAATTCAAAATATAGAAAAATTAAATGAATTAAAAATTGAATATACTTCTAAAAAGGGTTTAATTCAAGGTTTAATGCAAGAAATGAAAAATTTAAGCAACGAAGAAAAGCGTAGTTTTGGTCAAAAAGTAAATGAATTTAAAGAAGAAGTTTTAAAACAAATTGAATTAAAAGAAAAATTATTAAAACAAGCAGAATTAAATCATAGAATAAATAACGATAAAATTGATATCACTTTAGATAGTTATAATTTTAATCGTGGTAATATTCACCCTTTAAATTTAGTGGTTAAAGAAATAGAAGATTTATTTATTTCTATGGGATTTGAGGTAGTAGAAGGTAGTGAGGTTGAAAGTGATTTTTATAATTTTGAACGCGCAAACACCCCTTTAAATCATCCCGCAAGAGATATGCAAGACACTTTTTATATCAATAAAGAACTCTTGCTTAGAACTCATACTACTGCGATTCAAACAAGAGTGTTAGATGAAAGAGAAACTTTACCTATTAAGGTTATTTGTCCTGGTAAAGTTTATCGTAAAGATGATGATGATGCGACACACTCTCACCAATTTATGCAGATTGAAGGTTTAGTTGTGGGTGAAAATTTATCAGTTTCAGATTTAAAAGCTACGCTTCAAAAACTTGCGGATAAAATGTTTAAGAACGGACGTGAAATTAGATTTAGACCTTCTTACTTTCCTTTTACTGAACCTTCATTTGAAGTTGATGTGAGCTGTCATATCTGTAATGGTAAAGGATGTAATACTTGTAAAAACAGTGGATTTATTGAAGTTTTAGGTAGTGGGATGGTCCATCCTAAAGTGCTTGAAGATGCAGGTTTTGATGCGACAAGATATAGTGGCTTTGCGTTTGGTTTAGGTGTTGAAAGAATCGCGATGCTTAAATATGGAATTGATGATATTAGAAATTTTTATGTGAATGATTTAAGATTTAATAGAAATTTCAAGCGTTTTGAATAGGAGTTAAAATGAAGATTAGTTATAAATGGTTAAAAGAATTAGTAGATTTAAGTGATATTAGCCCTGAATTATTAGCTGATAGACTCACAAAATCAGGTTTAGAAATAGAAGATATTAAATATCAAGCACAAGGAACTAATCTTGTGATTGGTAAAGTTATTAGTGCCATTAAGCATCCTGATAGCGATCATCTTCAAGTTACTAAAGTTGATATTAAAAATGAAATTTTAGATATTGTGTGTGGTGCCAAAAATTGCAGAGAAGGAATTAAGGTAGTTGTAGCAAAAGTTGGTGCTAAGTTACCAGGTTTTGAAATTAAACAATCAAAGATTAGGGGTGTTGTTTCAAACGGTATGCTTTGCAGTTTAAGTGAACTTGGGGTTGATATTAAAAAACAAAGTGAAGCTGAACTTAACGGAATTAAAATTATAGATGATGAAATAGAAATTGGTAGAGAAGATGTATTAGAAATTTTAGGTTTAGATGATGTTGTGTTAGAGGCTAAACCTACTCCTAATAGAGCTGATTTATTTAATATGAAAGGTATTGCTTTGGAAGTTGGTGCTATTTTTAACCGTAAAACCTTCCTTGATAAATTAGAATTTTTACCTGTAAAAAATGATTTGGATTTTATAGTTCAATTAAATAGCGATAAGGTAGCTTCATATAGTGCTTTAATGATTAAGGGATTAAAAGTTAAGGAAAGTCCTAAGTTTATTAAAGATAGATTGTTAAGTGCAGGAATTTCTACTATCAATAACCTTGTGGATATTGGAAACTATGTAATGCTTGAGCTAGGACAACCCTTCCATATTTTTGATTATAAAAAGTTGAATAATAATGTTTTAAGCGTTGAAACAGGATGTAACTGTGAATTTGAAGCGTTAGATGAAAACACTTATGCAATTTTAGAAAATGACATTGTAATTAAAAATAACCAAAAAATAGTAGCACTTGCGGGTGTAATGGGTTCAAACGATAGTAAGGTTGATGAGGAAAGCAGTGATGTTTTAGTTGAGGCAGCAGTATTTGATAATTATAGCGTTCGTTTAACTAGTAAAAGATTAAACCTTAATAGCGAATCATCTTTAAGATTTATTAAAGGAATTGATCCTAATGTTTATAGTGAAGCTATCTCAAGACTTGCGTTTTTAATGAAAGAATATGGTTGTGCGAAAGAGGTTGTGGGCGTTAAAACCATTGTGAAAAAACCATTCAAAGAAACTGAGATAGAAATTAGTTTAAATTATATCAATGATTTGTTAGGAACAGAATTTAATCAAACTGAAATTTTAGAAGTATTAAATTCTTTAAATTTTAATCCAGTTTTAAATGGTGAAATATTTAAACTTAAAATTCCAAGCTATCGTCTTGATATTAAAATTAAACAAGATATTTGCGAAGAAATTATCAGAATTAAAGGATTTTCTAAATTAAAAACCAATAATACTTTAAGTATGGTTACTGTGGGTGGCTTAAATAATAGTCAAAAAATTATTAGAAAAACCAGAGAAATATTAAATGGATATGGTTTAGATGAGGTAATAACCTATACTTTAATTGATAAAAAGTTAAAAGAAGAAGATTTATTAATAGATCCTTCATTATCGTATGAGATTATCAGTCCTTTAAGTGAAAAAAGAAGATATGTAAGACAGGGTCTTATGGGTTCTGTTTTAGAATGTGTTTCTTATAATCAAGCTAGAAAAGTTAAAAATATTAATATTTTTGAAATCAGTAGTTTTAGTAATAAATCAGAAAAATATACCAGACTTGCGATATATCTAAGTGATAATTATTTAGCATCTAAGATTAATAAAGTAAATATTAAACACGATTTTTATACTTTAAAATCAATATTATTAAGTTATCTTAAAGAACTTGGTATTAATTCTAATCGTTTAGAATTTAAACAAAATAATAAAGATACTGCTCATTTTTATCCTTATAAGAGTGGAATTATTTATTTAGATAAGAAGGAAATTGGAATTTTAGGAAGTATTCATCCAACTATTTGCGAAAAATATGATATTGAAGAAAGTGTTTATTTAGAAATTAATTTAGATTTAATCTTTGAATGCAAGAAAGAAAAAGTTGTTTTCAAACCCCTTGATAGATTCCCTAGTTCAAAAAGAGATATTGCGATTTTGGTTAAAGCCGATATTAATGCTTCAAGCATAATTGAAACTGTTGAAAAGAGTGATAAATTAGTTCAAAGCGTAGAAATATTTGATATTTATAATGGAATTGGAATTAAAGAAGGTTATAAATCGGTAGCATTAAGTATCGTATTTAATTCAAAAGATAATACTTTAAGTGAAGAAGAATTAAATAATGCTTATCAAAAAATTGAATTTAATTTAATAAATAAATTAGAAGCGGAGGTTAGGGGTTAATGATTAAAAATAATAAAATCTTAATTGGAAAGTCTAATGATAAAGAAGTTTACTTAAATCCAGCAATGCTTAACAGACACGGTTTAATTGCGGGAGCTACTGGTACTGGAAAGACCGTGAGTTTAAAGGTTATTGCGGAAGGACTTAGTGAACTTGGGGTTTCAACTTTTCTAATTGATATTAAAGGGGATTTAAGTTCACTTGCTTTAAAAGGTGATGAAAAATCTTTAGATAGAGCAAGTAAAATGAATCTTGATGGTTTTAATTTAAGATCATATCCAGTAGAATTTTTTGATATTTTTGAAGAAAAAGGACTTCCTTTTAGAACCAGTATCGTTGATCTTGGATCTAGCATTATTAGTAATGTTTTGAATTTATCACAAGCTCAAGAAGGTGTTTTAAACATTGTATTTAGAATCGCAAAAGATTTGAATATGAAACTTGATGATTTAAAAGATTTAAAAGCGTGTTTAAAATACATTGAAGAAAATGCGAAAAAATATACTTTGGAATATGGAAATATAACTACAAATTCTATTGGTGCAATTTTAAGAAATATTTTAATTTTTGAAGAAGAAGAAGGTGATAAATTCATCGGCATTCCTAAGATTGAAATAGATGACTTATTAAAACCAGGAGTTATTAATATTTTAGATTGTCAAAAATTATTTCAAAAACCAAAATTATATTCGATGTTTTTAATTTGGCTTTTAACTAATATTTATAATTATTTACCTGAATGTGGTGATTTAAGTAAACCTAAATTAGTTTTGTTTTTTGATGAAGCACATTTAATTTTTGAAAATAGCCCTAAATCTTTATTGGATAAGCTCCAACAAGCCATTAAACTTATAAGATCTAAAGGAGTTGGAATATTTTTCTGTACCCAAAATCCAAAAGATATTGATGAAGAGGTGTTGGCTCAACTTTCTACTAGAATCCAACACGCTTTAAGAGCTTATAGCGAAAATGAAATCAAGGCTTTAAAATATGCTGCCAGCAGTTTTAGAAAAAATCCTAATTTTGATACTTTAGAAGCATTAAAAACTTTAAAAATAGGACAAGCCTTAGTTTCTACTTTGGGAGAAGATAGTTCACCTACTATTGTTGAATACACAAATATTTGTCCTCCTTCTTCTAGCTTTAATGCTTTAAAAGATGAAGATAGAAACCGAATAATTTATAATTCTAATTTTTATTATAAGTATAAAGATAGAATAGAAACTCAATCAGCTTATGAAGAGCTTGAAAAAATTAGAGCTAACGAAGCTAGAAACAGAGAACTTGAAGCAGAAAGAATTAAACTAGAAAAAGAAAAAGAAAAATTAGAAAAAGAAAGAGAAAAACTTAAAGAAAGAGAAATGCTTAAAGCTGAAAGGGAAAGGGAACGTGCTAGAGAGCGTCGTATTAGAAGAAATGAACGTTATCTTGAACGAGGTATTTCTCAAGTTCAAAGAAGTGTTACTCGTGAAGTTGGTAAAGGTTTATTTAAGTTAATTAAAAATATGTTTAAGTGAGGTTAAGATGATATATACTTGTACTTTAAATCCTAGTTTAGATTATTATTTGAATATTGAAAAAGATATTGAAAAAGATGTTGTGAATAGATCTAATATTGAATTTTATGAAGCAGGTGGTAAGGGAGTAAATGTTTCTATTTTACTGAATAACTTTAAAGTTCCTTCAATTGCATTAGGTTTTTTAGGCGGTTTTGTAAAAGAAAAATATCTTGATATTCTAAGTAAGTATTCTTATATTCAACCACTTTTTGTAGGAATTAGTGAAACTACTCGTATTAATGTAAAATTTATAGGAAAAAACAATATTCATTTTAATGCGAAAGGGCCTTCTATTTCGGATGAAGAATGGTTAAGGTTTAAAAATCGTTTAAAAAAGATTGATAGCAGTGATTTGTTTGTGCTGAGTGGTAATATTCAAGATGATTTACACGATAAAGCAGAAGAGATGATTAAAGAACTTAGCGAGAGAAATATTCCAATTTTCTTAGATGTGAATCCCAAATTACTTTTAAAACTTTTAAAATATAAACCATTTTTAATTAAACCTAACCACCAAGAATTAAAAGAAATGTTTGAAGATATGGAAGAAGGAATAGATGGCTTTATTGAAAAAGCTAGATTATTACATCAATTAGGAGCTAAAAATATTATTGTTTCTTTAGCAGAAAATGGTTCTATTTTCCTTAGTGAAGGTGAAAGTTATTATGCGAAATTAGATGGTGTTAAAGTAATTAATACTACTGGAGCTGGAGATTCTATGGTTGCGGGTTTTGTCTTATCTTTACTTAGAGGTGGCAATAACCTACAAGCATATCGCTATTCTGTAGCTGCAAGTTATGCTACAATAAATAATATTTCTCTTGCGACTCGAGAAGAGGTTGAGAAATATTATGAATTAATAGAGGTAAAAAATATATGAAAAAATTAATAAGTTTAATTTTGATTTTAATTATTTTATTTGGTTGTACCAATAAAAAAGATATTACTGTTTCTAAACTTGAAAGTTTCACTATTGATATGAGCGGTTATAAAAATATGAGTGCTTTTGATCATCAAATGCTTGGAATTAGCCCTGATACTTTAATTAAAGTAATTGGAGATGGTGAAACTGATGCTTTGGTTGCGATAGGTTTTAAAGGATGCCATGTTTGCCAAGAATCAAACCAATACTTAAATGAAGTTGCGAAAGAAAATAACATCGTGGTTTATTACGTTGATGCTTATAGCGAAAAATATCCTTTAATTGATAAATATAGCGAAGTTACTGAAAAGTTAAGTAATATTTTAAATAAAGACGGAAACGGAAACTATGCTTTACAAACCCCTGAAGTTTTTGTAATAAAAGATGGTAAGGTTGTAGATCATCAATTGGGTTTGGTTGATGGTTGGGATTTTAACTCACCAAAGGAGAGTTCAATCAAATCACTTAAAAATAATTACCAATCATTAATTAATAAATTAGGAGATTAAAATGAAAGAAGTTAAAATTTTTATGTTGCCAGGATGTCCACATTGCCAAAAATTTCTAAATGAATTTAATCAATATACATTTGGAAGCGATGTTTCAATTGAAATAATTGATGAAAGTGAAAAACCTGAAATTGCTGAAAAATATAATTACTTTTTTGTACCAACACTTTTCTTAAATGATAAAAAACTACACGAAGGAAAAGTGTTAGACGATTCTGTTCAAAAAGTTATTGCAGAAATCAACAAATAAAAACTACATGTATTTGCATCAATTATTCTTTTGATTTGCGGTTCAAGAGATTAATTGGTGCAAATTTCTTTTTTTGATATAATATAAATACATACAAATGCTACTTGTGTGCTTTTATGGAAAAAATTATTAGTAGAATTTATCGTTTAATCAGTAATAAAATAACCTTGATTATATTTGCGTTTGTCTTGCAGTGGTTATTTTTTAAAGTAATTGTTTCGCTAATTAGTCTTAATTACACATTAATTAGTATTTTTTCAGTTTTGAATTTATTTTTGGTAGCCTATATCTTAGCTAGACACCAAAACCCTTCTTATAAGATTGCCTGGTGTTTGGTAGTATTTATTTTCCCTTTAATAGGTGCATTTTTTTATCTTTTTTACGGTTTAAGCACAATTCCTAGAGCTTTTAAAAACGTGATAATTAAGGAAGAAGAAAAGTTAAAACATTGTTATCGAGATAATGAAAGTATTGATAAAACAAAATATAGTTATGAAGATATAGTGCAATTTGAATATTTAAAGAAAATATCTTCATATAATTATTATGAAAATAATAATATTGATTATTTTGGTAGTGGCGAAGCCTATTTTGAAGCGATGAAGCAAGATTTAAAAGAGGCAAAACATTTTATTTTTTTAGAATACTATATTGTTTCAAAAGGAAAATTATTATCAGAAATTATTGAAATTTTAAAAATAAAGGTTAAAGAAGGTGTAGAAGTTTATTTCATGTATGATGATTTAGGCTGTTTAAATACTTTGGAAACTAATTTTAAAGAAAAAATGAAAGATTTAGGTATTAAAATTGCGATATTTAATCCTTTTAATTTTAAAACTTTAAACCGTTTAAATAATCGTAATCATCGCAAAATTACAGTTATCGACAACAATATTGGTTATATGGGCGGTGTTAATATGGCTGATGAATATGTGAATATTTATCAAAAATACGGTCATTGGAAAGATTCTGGAATTAGAATTGAAGGAAGTGCTGTTTATAATTTAACTATTATGTTTATTCAATTTTATAACGCTACAAATAATGAAAATTTAGATTACCAACAATACAAATTAAATTATCGTAAATTTGAAAATAATAGTTTATTATTGCCATTTAGCGATAGTCCTAAAGATGATAGTTATATCGGCAGAAGTATTCATTTAGATTTAATTAATAAAGCTCGCAGCAATTTATATATTAAAACTCCATATTTAGTTTTAGATTATGAACTTATAAATTCTTTAATTAAGGCTAGCGAAAAAGGAGTTGATGTTTGTGTGATTTTACCACATAAATTCGATAAGAAAGCTACTAAATTAGCTAGCCAAAGCAATTATAAACAATTGGTTCAAAAAGGTGTTAAAGTTTATGAGTATCTTGATGGATTTATACATAGCAAGGAAATTATTATGGATGATGAGCTTGCACTTATTGGAACCATTAATATGGATTATCGTTCATATTATTTGAATTATGAATGTGGTTGTCTATATAATGATAAAAACATTATTTATAAAATGAAAAATGATTTTAAAGAAACAGTTAATAAATCAAAATTAATTACAATTCAAGAAATTTCAAAAAGAAATATAATTGTAAAAATTATGATGGTTATTGTGAATATTTTTTCTTCTTTGTTATGAAAATTGAAAAAAATGAAGTGATTAAATTACTTAAAGATGGTTATGTAATTAAAAGTGATAGTAATGAAATTTTAAAATTAAACAAAAATACTTTAAGTGTTTACGGTTTTAATTATCACTATCAAATTAACTTGGATGAATATTTTAAGATTAACAGCAATAATAACTATTATCTAATCAAAGATAGTAACGATTATATTGATGATTTAAAAGATTTAGAATATTATTCACGTTATAAACTTTAGGAGGTATTATGGAAAATGTTTTAATTGGTCTGGCATTAAATAAAAATGTCAGAATTTATATAGCTGATACTACAGAGGTTGTGGAAGATGCTAGAAAGGCTCACGACTTATATCCTACAAGTGCAGCAGCATTAGGCAGGGTTATTGGTGCAGGTGGTTTGATGGGTTTAATGCTTAAGGATGAAGGTAAACTGCATATTACAATTAATGGTTCAGGAAGTATTGGAACAATTATGGTTAGCAGCAACAATAAGGGTGAAGTTAAAGGTTTTGTATCAGATAATACCATTTATTTAAAAAGAAACAGTGATGGTAAATTAGCTGTGAAAGAAGCGGTTGGGACCGATGGTTATTTAAAAGTTACAAAAACAGGGATTAAAAATAATTTTACTGGAAGTGTTAAATTGGTTAGTGGTGAACTTGGAGAAGATTTTGCGTATTATTTTATGCAGTCTGAACAAACTCCCACAATTGTATCTTTAGGGGTTTTAGTTAATGAAGATTACAGCATTAAAAAAAGTGGAGCTTTAATCATTCAATTATTACCTGGGCATTTAGAAAGTGATATTGTCTACTTAGAAAACTTATTAAAAGAAATGAAACCTATAACGCAGCTTTTAAGCGAAAATGAAGATCTTGAAAAAATAGTTTTAACTATGTTTAAAGATTATGAAAAACAAGAGTATAGAAGTTTAAAATATTATTGTGATTGCAATAAAGAACGATTTATGGCAGGAATTTCTACACTACCTTTAACCGACATTTTAGAACTTAAAAAAGAAAATAAAATAGAAGTTAAATGTGAATACTGCAATAAATTATATGAAATAAATAAAAATGATTTAGAAGGAATTATTAGTTATGTTGAAAATCAAAGATTTGGAAATTAAAAATGATATTGTGATAGCACCGATGGCAGGCATTACTAATAATGCTTTTATGGATCTTTGTTTTAATTTAGGAGCAGGACTAGTTATAAAAGAGATGGTTTCTGATAAAGCACTTATTTATGAAAACGAAAAAACTTTAAAAATGCTTATGGAATCACCGATTAAATTAGGTCCTACTGGGATTCAAATTTTTGGTAGTGAAAAAGAAAGTATGGTAGAAGCTGCAAAAATTATTGATAAAACCAATTATGATTTAATAGATATCAATATGGGTTGTCCGGTAAATAAAATAGTTAAACAAGGTGCCGGAAGTGCTTTGATGCTTGATGAAGATAAGGCTGTTGAGATAGTTGAAGAGATAATAAAAAATGTAAGTAAACCAGTAACTGTGAAGATGAGATTAGGTTATACTAAGGAAGATATTAATTGCGTAAGATTAGCTCAAAAATTAGAAGCTGTAGGGGTAGCTGCAATTTCGCTTCACGCAAGAACTAGATCACAAATGTATAATGGTGAAAGTGATTGGTCTTACATTAAAGAAATGAAAGAAAAGTTAAAAATACCGGTAATTGGCAATGGTGATGTGAAAACTTTAAACGATTATATTGAAAAGAAAAATTACAGTAAAGTAGATGGAGTGATGATTGCGAGAGGAGTGGTAGGAAATCCTTATCTTATTAGACAAATCATCAATTACAATAATAACTTACCAATAGACACAGTTAATATTGATGAAATAATGAGCATCTGTTTAAACCACGCTGAAAAATTAATTGAACTTAAAGGCGAAGCAGTGGCTATGAAAGAATTTAGAGCTATTGGTGCACATTATTTTAGTGGATTGCCGAATTGTGCTAAGTTTAGAAGCAGAGTTATTAAAATTGATACTTTAAACGATTTAAAAGAGATAATAAACGACTATTTAAAAGTTAAAATTGAAGTTGAAAGTGTTAAGTGATAAAATAATAAGTATGAAAAAAAGTATATTTAAAAAAAGAAAGACTAGAAGATTATTGACAATAATTATTTGTATACCTTTATTTTTTGTGATTTTATTATTGGGATTTAATATAATTTCAACCGTAAAAAACATTAAAAATTCTAGTGTTACTTCAAATAAAAACTCACTAGACAACATTGAAGGGTATGATTACCATTTAAGACATAATGCTACTAGTATTCAAAAAGAATATTTTAAACAATTAGAAAAAGAATTAAATAAAAATGAAAAAGAAGATTCTTTGATTGCGGAACTTATAGTAAAAAATTATGTAGCCGATATGTATACTTGGAGTAATAAGGCAGGATCTTATGATGTTGGTGGAGTTTATTATCTTTATAGTCCTACTAGAATCAATCTTTATCTACAAGCTCAAAATCATTTTTATAAATATTTTGCGATTTATAAGAATGAATATGGTGTCAATAACTTAATTGAAGTTGAAAGTGTTGAAGCTAATGTTTTAGCACAAGACAAAAATCTTTTTAAAGTACAAGATGCTGAAATGATTTATAGAGTTGTTGCGACTTGGGTTTATAAGGATAAAGCAAAATTTGATGAAAATATCTTTACTAACAGAGGCGAGTTTTATGTTATCAAAAACAAAGATGGAAGATTTGAAATTATAGTGGGGTGGGAATAATGTTTAAAATTAGTAAAATTATAAATTATGCTTTATTTTCTCTTGTGTTTATAATACATATTTTGATAGCTTTATTGTTTTTTGTTTCTTACAAATATATTAATTTAAACCCTAGTATTTTTTATTCAGGATTTGGAATATTAATTATTTTAATTTTGATTATAGATATTATTTTCTTTCTTGGACTAAATTTTAAAGATAATCTTTTAAAACATATCGCATTATCTTTAAGTATTTTATTTGTGGTTTTTTCTAGCTTTTCAATATATGCGGTAGGTAGAATAAATTCATCAATTAAAAAATCAGTAAATAGCTCTGGAAGTCAAACAGAAAAAATGATAGTTAATTTTGTAGCTTATGATAATCCTAATTTAACTACACTTTCAGCATTAAATAATAAAAAAATAGGAGTTTTACACACCAATGATGATACGAGTGTGGTATCTATTGGTAAGCGTAAGTTAGAGCTTGAAAAAGTAAATGTTACTTATAAAGAATATAATACCTTTATGGATATGATGCTGGGACTGATTAATAAAGAAATAGATGCAGTTATCACAGATAATACTTATAATTCTCAATTAAAAAATAATGAAGGTTTTGAAGGTACAATTTCAAAATTAACTCTAATTCATTCTTTTGATGAGAGTGTTGCTACTGAAAGTGGTGGAAATGATAAGGATATTGTTTCTAAACCTTTTACAGTTTTATTAATAGGATATGCTCAAGAAGAAGGCGGAGGAGGTTTAGCTGACAGTATTATTTTAGCTTCAGTTAACCCTACCAATTTAACAGTAACTTTCACAAGCGTTGCGAGAGATAGCTATGTTCCTATAAGTTGTTACAGCGGGAAGGCTAAAGATAAGATTACACATTCAAGAGCTATTAGTCGTGGCTGTTTGATTGATAGTGTTTCTGATTTATTGGATGTTGATATTGATTTTTATGCAGAAATTAATTTTAAGGGTGTTGTAGATGTGGTTGATGCATTAGGAGGTATTACCATTGATTCACCGATTGAGTTTGTAGGTCAAAACTCAAGTCTTGAAAGAGGAAATATGACTGTTTGGATAGGTAAGGGTCATCAATTAGCTAATGGTGAACAAGCTCTAGCTTTTGCAAGAGAAAGAAAACAAATGCCTAATGGAGATTTTGATCGCCAAAACCATCAACAACAAGTTATTAAAGAGATTGTTAGAAAATTAATGAGTGTTAAAGATGTGAACACTATTTTAAATGTTATTGACATTGCAGGAGAAAATTTTAAAACCAATTTAAGTATTGAACAAATTGTATCAATGTTTAATTATCTAACATCTATCAAGGTCTATACCGGAGCTAATCCATTTGATTCAATAACATTTAATAATATGAGAGTTATGGGTTATTCTTCTTGGTCTTATAATTATGGTGCTCAAATGGCTTTATGGGTTTATCCTTTGTATGAAGGTTCTATTAAAGAAAATATTGGAGTAATCAAAGAAACTTTAGATCAATACAGTGAAATTAAACAAAATCCTCGTTTTAAATTCTCTTATGAGTATACATTTGAATTTAAAAAAGTTCCCACTGAAATATTTAATGAATCAATAGTTCATGAAGAAATGCCGGATGTAATTCCAGTTCTTACTGATATGACCTTATCTGAAGCACAAGCTTGGGCAAGTTCTAAGGGAGTTAGTCTAGTGATAACCTATTTAAGTCAAGGAGATCCTGGTTGGTTTGAAAATGGAGATGGAACTATTGTTTCTCAAGATGAAAATACTAGACCCGGAATGCTTTTAAGTAGTGTTGGCAGCATTAGAATAACTGCGATTGGGCAAGATAATCCTGAAAATTATGTTCCTAACTTTGTGAATGGTGATATTAGTGTGGTTAATAATTGGGTTAATGCGAATGGCTATAGTATCACTTATATTGAAGAAGAACCAAGCGATTCAAATATGGCTGGCAAGGTTAAAGCTCAAAGTGTGGCACCAAAAACTCTTAAAACAAAACAAAATAGTATAACTATAACTTATTATAAAGTTGCGGTTAAAAAAGTATCTGCTGCTGCATTAAGTGAACTCACAAGTTATAGCAGTGTGGCTGAATTTGAAAGTTGGGTTAGTCGTAATTTAAGAACTAATCTTGTGAAAAATGAAGTAACTACACAAAACGAAAGTGAAAACAATAAAATAGTTTATGGATTTAATGCTGATCCTGTAACTGAAAATACAACTTTAACCGTTACTATTTATAAATATACTGCTCCAACCACAAATGGTAATAATAATAATCAAAATAGTGAAGGAAATTCTGGAGAAACAAATCAAGAAAATACTGAAACAAATGGTAATTCTGAAGCAGAAAATACAGAAACTACTACTAACACACAATCAGAAAACACCGGGGCTCCAAGTAATCCATAATAGTTAAATGAGAATATTAAAAATATTCTCATTTTTCATCCTTGTTATAATGAAATAGTTTTTATTGACAAAGTTAATAAATTAAAGTATCATTAAAAAGCAAATGCTCAAATTTATATATAAGGAAATGAGGTGGCTTTAATGAAAAGAACATATCAACCGAGCAAAAGAAAGCACCAAAAAGTCCACGGTTTCAGAGCCCGCATGAGTACAGTTGGAGGTCGTAAAGTACTTTCAAGAAGACGTGCTAAGGGCAGAAAGATATTGTCGGCATAGGTTAAATAAGCCACTAATGTGGCTTTTATTTTATGAAAAAGAAGAATAGAGTTTTAAAAAATTTAGAATTTCAAGAAATTATCAGTAAAAGAAATAGACTTAGTAAAGATGGTTTTTATTTATATTTTAAAAATAAAGAAAACCTAGAAGCTAGAGTAGGTATAAGTGTTTCAAAGAAAATTGGAAATGCGATTATTAGAAATAAAATTAAAAGACAAATCAGAATGATGCTTGGTCAAATTTTAAATTTTAATGAATATGATTATGATTTAATTATTATTGCTAGAAATTCTTATTTTGACAATTCTTATGAAAACAATAAAAAAATCTTGGAAAGATTGTTAAAAAAGGTTAAAATAAATAGGAAGCCTTTAGAAAGGAAAAATTATGAATAAAAAGAAATTGATTATTTTAGTATTAATTGTATTGTTATTAGTGCTTACAGGTTGTGTAAATGCTCCAAAAGATGAAGCTGGGAATGTGATTTTAATAACCGATGAAACAACTTTTAATTATATGTTTAATAATGAAGGATTTTTTGAGGCACTTTTCATCTTGCCTCTCGCAAAAGCCATTAATTATTTTATCTCAAGTACTAATTCTGTATTTTTTGGTGTAGTTTTTGTAACATTAATAGTTAATTTATTGGTTTTAGTTCTTACTTGGAAACAAAATGTTTCTCAACAAAAGATGCAAGAAATTCAACCTGAAATAACTAAACTTCAAAAGAAATATGAAGGTAAAAATGATGAAACTAGCCGTATGCGTATGCAACAAGAAATGATGGCTATTTATCAACAAAATGGTGTCAATCCTTTAGGAAGTTTTGCAGGACTCTTTACTCAATTACCAATAATGATTGCGATGTATAATGCGGTAATTAGAAGTGAATATGTAGCTAAGGGTGTATTTGCGGGATTGAATTTAGATAAAACTCCTTTAAAAGGATTTAATGAAGGAAATTATGGATATGCGATTTTATTTGTAGGGATGGTTATTATTCAGTTTGCTTCAATTAAATTACCTAGTTTTTTAGCAGAACTAAAAGCTAAAAAAGAAGCCGAAAAACAACATCGTAAATATCGCAAAGAAGAAAACCCTGCGAATAGTACAATTTACATAATGAGTGCAATGTTTTCATTTATGGCATTAACTTTCCCTTCTGCTATGGCGGTATATTGGGCAATAAGCTCTGTAATGCAAATTATGAAAACTTTAATTATTCACTACTTTATCGGAAGAAAGAGAGAGAAAGCATAATGAAAAAATACCAAGGTAAAAATCTTAATGATTTATTAAAACAAATCGCATTAGAAAAAAAATGTAATGTGGAAGATATCACTTATAAAGTGATAGAAGAACGTAAGGGTATTTTAGGAATAGGTAGCTTTGTTGCGATAGAAGCCTATAATAACGCAGATATTAAGGATTTTATCTTTGAATATTTAGGAACTTTTTTCACTGGTATTAATCATGGTGTTAAGGTTGAAATAATTCAAGAAAAAGATGCTTTTAAAGTTATTTTAGATGCTGAAAACAATGCTTTAATTATTGGTAAAAATGGTGTTACCCTACAATCATTAAATTTACTATTGAAACACGCTTGTAATGCAACTTTTGAAAAAAGAGTTAATGTTTATGTAGATATAAACAAATATAAAGAAGATAAATATCGTAGAGTAAAATCTATGGCTAAAAGAATTGCTTTAGAAGTTAGAAAAACTAAAATAGATGTTTCTCTTGATCCAATGCCTGCGGATGAACGCAAAGAAATTCATAAATTCCTTAGCGATTTTAAAAACATCAAAACAGAATCAACAGGTGAAGGAAACAAAAGACATCTAGTTATTAAATATATTGAAAATTAAAACAGTAAAATAAAATTGCGACTAAATTAATAATAAATTTAGTCGCTTTTTAATTTAATATTATTTTTAAGTTATTACTTTTAATTTTGTTTAACCATGCTGTTATTCTCAATATAATCGAGAATAGGGCGATAATTTTTATTGTTTTGATCAATTCTTGTCAAAAGAATTAAAGCATGTTCTAGACGAAATGAATATCTTTTATAGTATTCTAATTCTTCTTGAGAGTTTTTAAAGATAGTATTTTTATATTTATCTTTTTCAATGTCAACCTCAATTAATTTAAAAGTATTAGTTAGTTGATTTATTCTTTCATCTCCTAAAATTTCAGGTCTAATACCAAGTTGTCTAAAAGCAGCTTTTTTATCATAACCACGACAATTTATAAGGTTTAGATATTCTTTTCTAAATTTACTAGAAAATTCTACTTTATTTGAAGTTGTTTTAATAACATATGGACTATCTATAAGTTCCCTTCTTTCCATATCTGTAATTCTTTTCATAATACAATTATAGCTTTGAATTAATATTTTTATTTAAAATAAACAGTTTGTTATTGATTGTACATTTTCTTTATATGTTCAAATACCTTATCTACATCTTCTTTGCTGTTAAAAGCACCAGGAAGTTTTCCGATAATAGAAGTATCTGGAGCAATAAATATGGTTTGAGGATAAGAATATATTGCGTATTTTTTGAATAACTGCCCATCTTCATCATTTAAAACATTGATATTTCTTTCTTTAGCATATAAAGAAAGATCAGTTCCATCCTTGTTGAAAAGTTCCGACATCACAAATACTACTTTTAATTCATCATTATGATAATCTTTGAGAGTGTTTGTGTGTATTTGACAATAGGTACACCAACTGGTAGTAAAACTAACCATCACATATTTATCTTTAAAATCTTCTAAGGTTACTGTATTGTTGTTTTCATCTTTTAAAGTAAAATCAGTAAAATAGATAGTTTTTTGAGTATTTTGACTTTCTGTAGTGTTTTGGTTTTGGTTTATAACAGGAGCTTCTGTTTTAGGTAAGGAACTTAAAACCATATAAACACCAAATGTTAAAATAATCAATGGCACTATTTTATAAATAATTTTAAATAAATCTTTTTTAGTTTTGAAATAATCTAGTAAAGTTTTACTGAATAAAATAACTAAAACGAAAGGTATAGTAAAACCTATGCCGTAAATTACAATATATAAAATATAAATCGGACTATTAGAAGTTATAGATAAAGCCACAATACTTGATATTATTGGAGCAATACAAGCAGAATAAGAAAAACTAAAGAAAAATCCAAGTAAAAAAGCTTTTAAAATATTTATATTTGAAGTATCTATTTCAACTTTTTTATTTTGATTTAAGAAATTAATTTTAATAACTTCCATTTGATTTAAAGCCATTAAGATTAAAACAACACCACCTATTAATTTAATTAGGTTATGGTATTGATTAAAAATATTTGAAAATATTCCAATTCCCATCGAAAGAATAAAGAATACCGATAAAATTCCAATAATAAAAGCTATACTGTTTAAGATAATTTTAATTTTATTTTTTTCTTTGTTTATATATGCAAGATAAAGGGGGATAAGTGGTAGGTTACAAGGAGCGAAGAAGGAAGTTATACCCGCTACAAATACCACAATAATATTTAAGTCATTCATTTTAAAGCTCCAAAATAATAAATAATAAGAATAATTCCTAGTGCAATACGATAATAACCAAATAAACTAAAAGATTTCTTTTTAAGATAGTCCATTAATGTTTTGATTACAATTAAAGAAATTATAAATGAAGTTATCGTAGCAATTAGTAAAATTGAGATTGAAAATAAGTTAAAAGCAACTTTTATTTTGATTATTTTTAATAGCGTAGCTACAAACATTGCAGGGATAGCTAGAAAGAAACTGAATTTCGCAGCCATTTCTTTACTTAAACCTATTGTCTTAGCACCGATAATAGTAGCCCCTGAACGACTAGTTCCAGGTATTAGTGCCAACATTTGAAACAAACCTATTTTAAAAGAATCTATTATTTTTATATCTTTTTCACTTATTTTAGTAGGTTTTTTTTGATTTTTTTCAATAAAGATGAAAATTAATCCATATACTATTAGAGTTGTGATTATGGTAGGTAGATTATATAATTTTGAATCTATATAATCATCAAATAAAATTCCAATAATACCTACAGGAATTGATGCTATAAAAATTAAAAACCACAACTTGAAACTTTGCAAGGTTTCTTGTTTGGTGTTTTTGAAAGGAAATAAATCTTTAAAATATAGACATATAACCGACAAAATAGATCCTAATTGAATAATAACAATAAATGCGTTTATAAATTCGTTATTTTCAATTGGATTTTTATAGATATTTAGTGGTAAAAAATGATTTAGTAAAATCAAATGAGCAGTACTGCTTATTGGTAAAAACTCGCTAATTCCTTGAATTATTCCATAAATTATCGCTTTAATTATTTCAATCATATAAAATTAACTAACTCGCTTTCTGGTAAAATTCCATCTTTTATTTCATCAACGTATAATACAGCTCTGTCTTTTTGATTTGAATCTTGTAATAAATGGATAGTACCACTTATATTATAATAAGTATTTGGTTTAATATTTTCTAAATTAATTCCAAGACAGATAATTCCTATTTTTGAAATATCATCTGCACAACATACCATAGCTTCTCTGCCGAATAATCCGACATTTTCATAATTAGGTATTTTTTCTAACAGTTTTACATTGATATTTATTTTTTTATTTTCATATTTATAAGGATTATCTAAACTATCCATATACCATAAACCAAAATCGGTATCATTGATAGTTAAATTATCATCTTCTAAATTAAAAATATCTTCTGGAGTATCTTTTTCAACTTCTTTGTTTTGATTTTCATAAATTATTGTGATATTAGGGTTTATAGCTTTAATATTGTTTCTAAGATATTTTTTATCTTGTTTATTATAGCGATTAAACACTACTACATCAGAATATTTAACTACATCATAGATGAAGGGTTTTAAATTGTTAAGGTGTAATTTAAAGGTTTCAGTATTAAAAAAAGCTAATATTTCAACCACTTGAAAATCAGGGCTATCAATATCAATTAATAATTCTTCTAATTTATAACTACCATTAGCCTCTATGATAATTCGATCATATTCCTTTGAGACTTCTTGAAGATATTTAGCAGTTAATTTTTCATTTAGATATATTACTGTAGCGTTATTTTCTTCTTGGAATTTTTCACTATAACTCACAATTCCATCTTCTAAAGCAATAATTAAATTTTTAGTATCAATATTAAAATTAGTATCTGAAAGTGTTGTGATTATAGCACTTGTCTTTCCTGATTCTAAAAAACCTGAAAATATATATATTGGTTTAATCATTTAATTCAAATAACCTTTCAATAATTTCTTTAGGAGTGTTTGTGGTTATTATAGTTAAAATTCCTGTGTAGTAGGCTTCATATTCTTCGATATTTATTTCATTTAAAGTATATTCAAAATGCAACCATTTATCATCATCGCTTTCCACAATTCCCTTAGCTCTAACAATCTCATTAGGTAATTTTTCAAGTATTTCATAAAGTTTTTCTTTACTGTATTTTTTACTGGTATGGAAGCTATAAGAATTGAAAGTGTGGTGGGCGTTATGTTTGTGATGAGTATGGTTTTTGCATTCACATTCTTCGTGATGGTGATTACATTCGCATTGGTGGTGATGTCCTTGACACTCACATTCATGGTGGCTATCGCAATCACATTCTTCGTGTTGACACTCGCATTCTTCGTGATGGTGATTACATTCGCATTGGTGGTGATGTCCTTGACACTCAC
>CAMCKH010000009.1 GCA_945875435.1 uncultured Erysipelotrichaceae bacterium | reverse complement strand
GTCAATTCATCCCATGACTAAAGTCACGGGTGTTCTTGACATAACCAAATAAAATTTTTAAATCATCGTTTTCAAAATATGGAACAGCTTATAGAAAAATAAGAGAAAATGGAGGTATAAATTATGAACGAACTCTTGTTTAACAACATTTTAACAACAACCCAAAATGGTTTTATTATCAGCTTATTTGTAACTACCTTGCTTGGATTAGTTCTGGCATTTGCTTATAAATATAAAACATTTTACAGCAAACAATTTCTAGTAGCTTTAGCCTTGCTTCCAGTAATTGTACAAGTAGTTATATTTCTGGTAAATGGTAAATTAGGAACTGGTGTTGCGGTAATGGGAGCATTTAGTTTAATTAGATTTAGATCTTACCCTGGAGGAGCTAAAGAAATTCTAGCAATTTTTATAGCTATGGCTATAGGGCTTGGAACAGGGGTTGGATATTTAGGGTTTTCAATTTTATTCACTTTATTTATGGCACTTATTTTAGTGATTTATGAAAAAGTTCAATTAGGAAAATCAGACACCAATCTTAGACAATTAACAATCACAATTCCTGAAAATTTAGATTATGAAGAAGTTTTTGAAAAAATATTCCAAGAAACTACTTTAAGCAGTGAATTTGTATACATTAAAACATCGGATATGGGAAGTTTATTTAGAATAAAATATTTAATTAGATTAAAAGATAAAATTAGTGAAAAAACACTGATTGATAAATTAAGAGTTAGAAACGGCAATTTAGAAATAAATATTAGTCGTAATATTACTAAAGAAAATGAATTATAGGAGAAAAACAATGAAAAAGAAATTAATTACAACATTTTTACTAGCACTAATGGTTGGCTGTGCTAAAACAAACAAAACTACTACCGTGGTAAATGAAAATATCACCACAAATACTACTAAAACAACTGAAACTACTTCAGTAAGTGATGATAGTGCTAATGCTTATTTTTCAGAAAGAGATATGAGTGCTACTTATGATGAAAATGCTGCTACTAAAATTTCAATTAACGGAAATAATGCGAGCGTATCAGGAGCTGGTGCGACTTACCAAAACGGAATTTTAGAAATTGGTCAAGAAGGAGTTTATATTATTGAAGGTAAGGGTGAAAATATTCAAGTTTTAGTTAAAGCTGCAGATACTGCAAAAATTCAACTAGTTTTAAATAATGTAACTATCAGTAATAACGATGCTGCAATTTATATAGAAAGTGGAGATAAGGTATTTATAACATTAGCGAAAGGAAGTGTTAATACTTTCTCGGACAATGATAATCACACAAATGCTACCATAGATGCTGCGATTTATAGTAAAAGCGATCTTACAATCAATGGCGAAGGACAATTTGTAGTAAATGGTAATTATAAAAATGGTATTGAATCTAATGATGATTTAAAATTAGTCAACGGAACTTATAATATTAAGGCGGTAAATCATGCCTTCTCAGTTAATGATAGCTTTAATATTCTTAATTCAGTTATTGAAATTGAAGCTGGGGCAGATGGCATTCACAATGAAAATGATACTGATGCTGGGCTTGGAAATTTATATGTTAAAAATGCGAATATCACAATTAATGCAGTAGATGATGGTATCCATACTTCAAACAATGTTGTGATGGATGGAGGAAAAATTGATGTTCAAACTAGCACAGAAGGTATTGAAGGTAAATTTATTAATATTATTTCAGGTGATGTTTATGTAAAATCTAGTAATGATGGTTTTAATGCTACAAGTGCTTCTACTAGTTATGGCAATAATGAAGCTGGAATTGTTATCGATGGAGGTAATGTCCATGTGGATGCGAATGGTTATATAACTATTAATGGTGGAAATATTTATGTGGATGGACCTACAAACGATGGTAATGGATCATTAGATTATGACGCTTTAGGAATTATTAATGTTAAAGATTCAAATGGACAAGTTGTAGCATCTTATCAAGCAAACAAGAATTTCAGCAGTGCTTTAATTAGCTTTGATGGTATGGAAAAAGGAGCTAGTTATACTGTTGAGGTAGATGGAAATAGTGTAAGCGTCAACGCAGTAAAACAAAGTTCACAAAGAGGATTTGCCCCAGGAGCTAGAGGAAGAAGGTAAATATGAAAAGAAAAATATTAGTTATAGGACTGGTGTCATTAACATCAGTCCTTGTCTTAATAGGTTATTTATTAGCCGATAGATATTTGATTGAGCATATAGAAGCTACAAATACCTCTGTAGCTTATGTCCAAGAAAAAGAAACAGTAGAAGTTAGTGAAAAAGAACCAGTAATTAGTGATATGAGTTATGTGAGTGATAGTAAAACTATAAATATTACTAAAAATACTATTCAAACAAGTAATGGTAATGTGAATTATTATGTGGCAGATGTTTATTTAAAAGACACTACAGATTTAATTTCTGGCTTCGCAAAAGATTCTTATGGAACCAATATTATTGAAGTTCCTTCACTAATCGCACAAAACAACAATGCTATATTCGCGATAAATGGTGATTATTATGGATTTAGAGAAGACGGTATCATGATTAGAAACGGTGTTATTTATCGTGATGAAGGTGTTAGAACTGGGCTTGTGATATATAAAGATGGTAGAATGAAGGTGTATGATGAAACCACCACAAATGCTCAGCAGTTATTAGATGAAGGGGCGTGGCATACCTTATCATTTGGTCCAGCTTTAGTAGAAAATGGAGTCGCATTAACTAATTTTGAAAATGTTGCGATTGATACAAACTTTGGAAATAGAACTATTGATCGTAAAAATCCAAGAACTGCCATAGGAATGATTGATGAAAATCACTTTGTGTTTGTGGTTGTGGAAGGAAGAAGTAAAGAAAGTGCTGGTGTAACTTTAGATGAATTAGCACAAATAATGGCTGATTTAAAAGTTAAAGAAGCGTATAATTTAGATGGTGGTTTTTCTTCAGCAATGTATTTTAACGGAGAAATAATAACCAGTAACGGAAAAGAGAGAGAGGAACTAGTGATATTTTATTAATCACTAAATAGGTGAATTTATGTATATAGTAATACCATCTTATGAACCAGATTTAAGATTGGTTAAATTGATTAAAGATATAAATGAGAACTTTCAAGCAAAAATAATAGTTGTGAATGACGGAAGTGATGAAAAGTATGATGAGATATTTAATCAATGTAGAGAGTTGAATGCTTTAGTCTTAGCCTATAAAGAAAATCAAGGTAAGGGATATGCTTTAAAAAAGGCATTCAAATTAATTAAAGAAAGTATTATTGATAATGAAGTTATAGTTTGTGTTGATAGTGATGGACAACATTTGGTTGAAGATATTAAAAAAGTTGCTTTAAAATCAAGTGAAAACCCTAATGATATAGTTTTAGGTGTTAGAAGTTTTGTAGGCAAAGTTCCTTTTAGAAGTATTTTTGGAAATAAAATTACTGCCTTTATTTTTAAGATAGTTACAGGAGTTTCAATTAAAGATACACAAACTGGTTTAAGAGCTTTTAGTAAAAACGCCCTAGATTTTTTAATAGCTAGTGAAGGTGATAGATTTGAATATGAATTTAATGTCTTACTGAAGGCTAAAGAAAATAATCATAATTTATTACAAGTTGATATTGAAACGGTATATATTGAAGAAAATAAAAGTTCACATTTTAGACCTTTGGTTGATTCATATCGTATTTATAAACCTATTTTAAAATTTATTTCAACTTCATTTATGGCTACATTACTAGATAATCTGATATTTATCATCTTAAATATGCTTATTACAGGATTATTTTTACCATTAGTTATAAGTAGAGTTTGTAGCAGTTTATTTCAATGGTTTTTAAATGGTAAGTTAGTTTTCAATAAAAATACTAATCTTAAATCAATGTTTAAATTCTTTGTTTTAGTAATATGTCTCTTTATTTTAAATTATTTATTGATTGAATTCTTGGTAAGATTAGGTGTTAATGAACTTTTTGCGAAAATAGCTGTTGAAACTTTAGTATTTATTTTAAGCTATCGCTACCAAAAAAGTTTTGTTTATAATTAGAAAGGCTTATAGCCTTTCTTTTATGTTAAAATTATATTATGAATAGCTATCTTAATATTAAATCTTTATTTAATCTTTTAGAAAGTTCTTTAGATATTGGTAAGTTGCTTTCAAAGGCTAATGAATACGGTTATAAAAATATTGCTATAAACGATAAAAACACCTTATGTTATGCAGCTGTTTTAAATAAAGATGCTAAAAAATATGGAATTAAACCCATCTACGCTTTAACTTTTGATACTAAAATTGATAATGATATTTTTAGTATTAGTTTTTATGCTAAAAATAATGAAGGTTATTTGAATTTATTAAAATTGAGTAGCTACTTAAATACTAATAAAAATATTATTGATTTTCAGGATTTAATTAATTTTAATAATAATGTTATTACTATTATTGATATTGATAATTTTAAATTAATTTATCATAAAGATGAGTTTAGAAATTTTTTTAATAGATTAAAAAGTTTTTTTAAAAATTTCTATCTTGGAGTTAATAAATTAGATATTGCTCATAATCAAATAATTTATGAAAAATTAAAAGAAATTGCTTCAGAATCTGAATTTGTGATGTTTGATGTGGTTACTTTTTTAAATAAAGAAGATCATATTCAAAAACAAGTTATAGATTCAATTAGAAAAAATGAATACTTTATTGATCAAAATAAAGATTATTACCAAAATGAGTATTTTAAAAACAAATTAGAACTTGAAAAAATTTATACTAAATCAGAAATTAAAAATAGTGATGTGATTGCCTCAATGTGCAATGTGGCTTTAGATTTTTTAAAAACCGATTTACCCCAATACCAAAATAATAAGAATTTAAGCAGTCAATCATATTTAATAGCCTTATGTAAAACTGGACTTAAATATCGTAATAAATTAAATGAAAAATATAATAAACGCTTAAAATATGAACTTGAAATTATTATTAAAATGAATTTTACTAATTATTTTTTAATAGTTTATGATTATGTTTCTTTTGCGAGAAGGAATGGAATTTTATGTACCCCAAGAGGAAGTAGTGCAGCATCTTTAGTTTCTTATGTTTTAGGTATTAACGATATTGATCCTTTAGAACATGATTTAATTTTTGAAAGATTTTTAAATCCAGAAAGAATCACAATGCCTGATATTGATATTGATTTTGAAGATGAAAGACGAGATGAGGTTATTGATTATATCGTGAATAAATATGGATATGACAATGTTGCTCATATCGTTACTTTTCAAACTTTAAAAGCCAAAGCAGCTCTTAGAGATTGTGCTAAGATTTTAAAATATACCAACGATGAAATTAATGCGATTATGAAGGTTGTACCTAACGATTTAAAACTAAATTTATCAGAAATGTATCAAAATTCTAAATTATTTAAAAATAAAATTGATAGCAGTAATAGGAATCGTGAGCTTTTAAAACTTTCAATTTCAGTTGAAGGGCTTTATAAAAATTATTCAACTCACGCAGCAGGAGTTGTGATTTCAAGCACTTCACTACAAGAGGTAGTAGGGGTTTTAAAATTAGAAAATAGTATTTTAAATACCCAAATTCAAATGGAATATTTAGAAAATTATGGTTTAATCAAATTCGACTTACTTGCACTTAGAAATTTAACTGCACTTAGAGAAATAGTTGATAATATTAAATTGATTGACCAAGATTTTAAGTTAGAAAAAATACCTTTTGATGATGTAAAAACTTTTAATTTAATTAAAGAAGCTAAAACTTTAGGTATTTTTCAATTAGAATCTAGCGGAATGAGACAACTTATTAGAAGAGTTAAACCTAATAATATTAATGATATTTCTTTGACTGTGGCTTTATTTAGACCTGGAGCTATGGGTAATATTGATCTTTTTTTAGCTAATAGAAATAGTAATAAAATTAATTATATTCATGAAGATTTAAAAGATATTTTAGCTGAAACTTCTGGAATTATTATCTATCAGGAACAAATCATGGCTATTTCATATAAAATGGCTGGTTTTTCATTCTCAAAAGCTGATATTTTAAGAAAAGCAATGAGTAAGAAAAACAAAGGGGAACTTGAAAGTTTAAAGCAGGATTTTTTTGAAGGTTCACTTAAAAAAGGATATAGCTTAGAAACTGTTGAAACAATATATGAATGGATTTTAAAATTCGCAGAGTATGGTTTTAATAAAGCTCATAGTGTTTTATATGCGTATATGGTTTATAAATTGGCTTATCTAAAAGCAAATTATCCACTTTATTTTTATACTTCTATTTTAAATAATCATATAGGTAGCGAGGCTAAAACTTTTGAATATATTTTAGAGGCAAAAAGTTCTAATATTGAGTTTTTTAAACTTGATATTAATCTTTCAAGCGACAAGTATTATATTAAAGATAATAAGATTGTGCCTCCTTTAACTTTAATTAAAGGAATTAGTTATAATACAGTTGAAAATATTAAAAAATCTTTAATTAAAAATGACGGATTTAAAAATTATGATGATGCGGTTTATTGTCTTGCGAATGAAAAAATTGATAAGAATAATATTGAAGCCATGATTAAAGTTGGTGCTTTTGATTGTTTTAATTATAATCGTGCTACAATGCTTTCTAATTTAGATATTTTATACAAACACTTTAAATCTGGTTATCAGACTAGAAATTTAATTGGTAAGCCTATTTATATATTGAATACTTTTGCTAAAGATAGGTACCAAGAATCAGAAGATGAAAGAAGTTTTTTAGGTTTTAATTTTGACGGTAATTTAATTAATGAAATTAAACAAAAATATCGTTTTGACACTGAAATTTTTTCTACATTAAGAAGTAAAAGAAAGAATATTTGTGGTTTTGGAAGAGTTGATAAGATTAAAGAACATCGTACTAAAAATGGAGATTTAATGGCTTTTGTGAAAGTTTCTGATGATAGTGGTAGTTTAGATTTAGTCTTAATGCCTAATAAATATCATATTTTTAAAACAAATATTTTAAATCTTTCAAAAGATAGAATATTTATTTATTTTATAGGTGACAGTGATAAAGAGGGAAGTGTTTTAGTTAGAAAATGTGAGGTTTACAGTGAGTAAGATTTTAATAATAGATGATGAAGTTAATATTTTAATGGTACTTAAAGAATACTGTCTTTTGGAAGGTTATGAAGTTGAAGTTGCGAGCGATGGTTTGAGTGGACTAAATTTAGCTTTAAAACAGGATTTTGATTGTATTATTTTAGATTTAATGATGCCTAATCTGGATGGTTTTAGCGTTTTAAAAAGAATTAAAGCAAAAAAAGATGTTCCAATTATAGTGCTTAGTGCTAGAAATAACGAAGATGATAAATTGTATGTTTTGGAAAATGGTGGAGATGATTATGTTACAAAACCTTTTAGTCCAAAAGAAGTTATCGCTAGAATTAAATTGATTTTAAAAAGACAAAACAACAGCCAAGATAATTTATTTACATATAAAAATTTAATTGTGGATATTTTAGGAAGAAGTGTTAGTGTTAATGGTGAAAAAATTAACCTTACTCCTAAGGAACTTGATATTTTAATTTTTTTAATTAAGAATAAAAATATTGCGGTATCTCGTGAGCGTTTATTTTTAAATGTTTGGAAAAGTGAATATTATGGAGATGAACGAAGTTTAGATACTCATATCAAAATGCTTCGTAAAAATTTGGGTGAATATAAAGAATTGATTGTAACTATTAGAGCAGTGGGGTATAAATTTGAAATTTAATTTTAGAGCTATTAGATTTAATTTATGGTTATCTTTGATGTTTTATTCAATATTGATACTTTTGCTTTTAGGGATTATGCAGATAATTTTAATCAAACCGCATTATCGTAATGAAAATATTAAAAATATCAATATTTTAATTGAAAGAATTGAAAAAGATTTATTGATTGAAAAAAATTTAACTTCATCAGAATTAAATAAATTAAGTAATCTTATTAATAATAGCGATGTTTGTGTAGCAATATATAATAAAAATTTTAATAAAATTTATAGTGTTGATTCATTAGGTGAGGCTTGTGCGTTTGAAAAAGGTTTTAAAATTAATAATGTTGATTATGATTTTAATATCCAAAAAGAAATGGTTTTAGATTTTTTTAATGATAAAGACCACATTAATATTTATTATAATGTTGATAACGATAAAGAAATGATGATTCAGGCTAAAAAAGTAAGTTTAGATTATGAAACTTATTATATTTATATCAACAGCTATACTTTTCCTACTCAAAGTTATCTTTCTTTTACTTTAAATCAATATTATATTTCTATTGTTATTATAGGTGCGATTGCGATAATTTTTTCTTATTTTTTATCTAATAAATTTTCAACCCCTATTATTAAGATGAAAGATAAAGCTAAAATTTTGTCAGAAGGCAAGTATGATGTGAAGTTTGAGGGTGGTGTTTACCAAGAGTTTGATGTTTTAGCCGAAACATTAAATGATACTACTAAAAAATTATCCAAGGTGGATTCTTTAAGAAAAGAGTTGATTGCGAATGTATCCCATGACTTTAAAACACCTCTCACAATGATAATGGCTTATGCCGAAATGATTTTAGATATTAGTGGAGAAAATAAAGTTAAACGAGAGGAACATTTAAAAGTAATCATTGATGAAGTTAAATATTTAGATAAATTAGTAGATGATGTTTCTCAACTTTCAAAATTTGAATCTGGACAACTTGTTTTAACTAAGAGTAATTTTGAATTAGATTTAATTATCTTAAAGCAATTAAAGATCTTAGATTTTCTAATTCAAGAAAAACAATTAAAAATAAATCTTGAAATTAAAGAAACTCTAGTTTATGCGGATGAGATTAAAATAGCTCAGGTAGTATATAATTTTTTATCTAATGCGATTAAATTTTCTAAAGAAGAAGGTGAAATTACTATTAGACTTTTTGATAAGGGTGATAGGATTAGGTTTGAGGTTGAAGATGATGGTATTGGAATTAGAATGGAAGACCAACCTTATGTTTGGGAAAGATATTATAAAATAGATAAACAATTTAAAAGAAATCTCTATCAAAGTGGTTTAGGACTTGCGATAGTTAGAGCTATTTTAGAAAGTCATCAAGCAAAATACGGTTTAATTTCTGAGATTGATAAGGGAAGTTTATTTTATTTTGAAATATTAAAAGAGGAAGTATGAGATTAGATAAGTTTTTAAGCAATAGTGGAGCTGGAAGTCGCAAGGAAGTTAAAGAATTTATTAAGAAAAAACTAGTTAAAGTAAATGATATTTTAATAGTTAAAAGCGATTATGAAGTTAAAGAAAATGATAAAGTCTATTTAAAAGGAAATGAAGTTAAATATGAGGAGTTTTTCTATTTAATGATGAATAAACCCGCAAATTATTTAAGTGCCAATTATGATTATAAAGATTTAACAGTTTTTGATTTGATAGATAAAAGATATCATCGTGGTTTTTGTATTGGAAGATTGGATAAGGATAGCGAAGGTTTACTTTTAATAAGTAATGACGGTATTTTAGCTCATAATATTTTAAATCCTAAAAAAGATATTTTTAAGGAATATTATGTAGAATGTGAAACAAAGATTTTGGATTCTGCGATAGATTTGTTTCAAAATGGCATTGTGATAGATAATGATTATAAGTGTAAGAGTGCTAAATTGATTATTAATCAAGACCGTTTTAGTGCCAGAGTATTTATTAGTGAAGGAAAATTTCATCAAATTAAAAAAATGTTTCTAGCAATCAACAATAAGGTAACTTATCTTAAAAGATTAAAAATTGGTAATATTTCACTTGATGAAAATTTAAAATTAGGAGAGTATCGTGCTTTGAATAGTCAAGAGCTTGAGAATCTTTTGTTTTTAAAGGATAAGTGTTAAAATTAAATTATGTTTAAAGATATTTTGAAAAAATATTACTACTATTTATTAATTATAACTGCGTATTGTATTGTGCCTTATTTAGTTTTCACATATACAGGCACTGTTATGTTTATTTTACTTTTATATTGTCCTTTATTAATTTTGATTACATCGTTTCTTTACGCTAGAAATAATGGTTTTAAGTGGTATTTTTCATTAATTGTAGGATTTTTATGGATTTTTAATATAGTTATTTTTTTCAATGACACCGCAACATTTTATATTTGGTACTATATGGCCTTTAGTTTAGTAGGACAATTTATAGGTGTTTTATTTAAAAATAAATCTTGATATTATAAAAAAACATTCAATCTGAATGTTTTTATTTTGTTTTCTTTTTGTAAATATAATTTTGTTTTTCCAAAATTACCGTAGTATCTTTTTCAACTGAACTTGTAAGAAAAACATTACCGCCAATAGTGCAATTTTCTTCAATAACAGTATCTCCACCTAAAATTGTAGCATTAGAATAAAGAGTTACATTATCCTTGATAGTAGGGTGTCTTTGTTTGGTGCTTTCAATATTTTCTTTTCTAGTTGAAATAGCACCTAAGGTAACTCCTTGGTAAATTTTAACATTATTTCCAATGATGGTTGTTTCACCAATAACTACCCCAACACCATGATCTATCATGATCCCTTCTCCTATTTTAGCAGCTGGGTGAATATCTATTGATGTTTGTGTTTTGGCGATATTTGAAATCATTTCAGGTAAATAAGGTATTTTTAATTGATATAAATAGTTCGCAACTCTATATGCAAATAAAGCATCAATTCCTGAATAGAATAAAATTATTTCATCATAATTTTTAGCAGCAGGATCATTTATATAGGTAGCTTCCACATCTTTTAGTAGTTTAGATTGAATTTGAGGAAGATTTGTTAAAAAAGATTCGGTTAAATTTGAAGCAACATTTTCATATTCTTCTTTTTTACAGATGTTTCCATCCATAAAATGATAAAATACTATTGATTTTAAAATTTCTTCTTTTAATTCAAAAGCCAAATTTTTTAAAATAATTTTTAATTCATCTTTATTTTCAAAACTATGGTAACCTTGAAAAATAATCTTTTTTATATTTTTAAGAATACTTTTAATATTTTCAATATCTGGTAATTTAATAGTGTTACATTTCTTAAATCTAATATCTAAATCTTCTTTTGATTTTAAAGAATTTAGAATAGTATCTAAGTTTTTATATTCCATAATTTGGATCACTTAAATAACGCATACCAGTATCTGGAAGCACAACCACAATTTTTTTATTCTTTAAGTTATGTTTTTTAACATAATCAACCATAGCACTTAATGCAGCACCACTTGAAATACCAACTAATAGTCCTTCGCTTTTAGCTAAGATGTTTGCGTATTTATATGCGTCCATATCATCAACCGTAACTACTTCATCAACCGCATCAAGATTTAGGTTTTTTGGAATAAATCCTGTTCCGATACCTTGAATTTTATGAGGTCCTTTTTCTTGTTTGGTGATTATTGGTGAAGCACTAGGTTCAATACCGATCATTTTTAAATTAGGAAGCAATGGTTTTAAAGTTTTTGAAACTCCAGAAATTGTACCACCTGTACCAATACCTGAAAAGATATAATCAACTTCTTTATTTAAATCTTCATAAATTTCAAGTGCAGTAGTTTCTTCATGCACTAATGGGTTTGCGGGATTATCAAATTGACTTAAAATAAATGAATTTTCTATTTGAGAATTTAATTCCAACGCTTTATCTATAGCTCCTTTAGTTCCTAAAGCACCTTCGGTTAAAATAATTTCAGCACCGTAAGAGGTCATCATTTTTCTTCTTTCAACAGACATTGTTTCAGGCATAACTAAAATACATTTATTACCTCTAATCGCAGCAATCGCAGCAATTCCGATACCAGTATTTCCACTTGTGGGTTCAATTATGATAGTATCTTTGTTTATTTTATTGGTTTTAATTGCCTCATCATACATTTTTAAAGCAATTCTATCTTTTACTGAACCTGTGAGGTTAAACATCTCTAATTTCACATATATTTCATTTTCTTGAATATCTAATAATTTTGTGAAATTATCTAATTTTAAAATTGGAGTTTTTCCAACTAATTCACTTGCGTTTTTAAATAACATATTTTTTTCTCCTTTCAATCCAATAGGATTATTATACCCCAATAAATAATTTTCCACTAGTTAAATGAATTATGTTAAAATAAAATGATGAAAAAAATCCTTATTTCTTTAATTTTATTATTTACTATTTTCAATAATAAAATTAATGCGATTTCTTTGAGTAGTAAAAAGTATATTGTATATGATTTAATTAATGAAAAAATTATTGAAAGCAGTGAAGATTTACAAGTGCAATTAAATTCACTTTTAGATTTAGTTGTGGTTGCGGTTGCGAGTGAAAATTTAAGTTTTGAAAAAAATTTTAAAGTAAGTGTCAAGGCTAAAAATGTTGCTGAAGAGTTTAAAAGTGATATTTATGCGAATGAAGAAATTAAAATGAAAGATTTAAGTTATCTTAGCTTGTATAAACAAAGCGATGATTCTTTAAATGTTTTAATTGAAAATATTAGTGATACACCACTAAATTTTTATACTTTTTTAAATAATAAATTGGGAAGTTTGGGACTTGAAAAAACGATGATAACTTCTAGCTATGCTAACTCTAGTGTTTTTGATATTTTAAAAATATTTACTTATTATTTAGATAACCATTTATTGACAGAAATTTTCACCAATAACATCTATGTACTAAGTGAAACTAATAAAAATCAATCAAGAGAACTAAACAATCCTTTTAAATATCAAAACCTAAGTGGTTATGTGGATTTGAATGCTAATCACAATTTAATTGCTAGATACAAAGATGACAATATTGATTTATTGTTTTTAGTTTTGGATAATCAAAGCGTTGAAAGTGCCTATAATGATTTAGATGTTTTGTATCATAATGCGATTAAAGAATATGATTATTTGAATTTAAAAACAGAAATTAAAGATATTAATATCGATATTAAGGAAGATTTAATTTTAAAAGCCAAAGTTAAATTTTACTTAAAGGAAGATGATTTAATATATTATCCTACAATAAGCGATAAGGTTGTTTATGATATAGATATTAATAATAGAAATAATTTTCAAGATATTGAAGCTATTGCGATTGTTTATCACGCTGATAAGGTGATTAAGGAAGTTATTTTAGACAAAGAAGTTCAAGTTTTTGATGATGATAACACAAATATAATTAAAAAAGCCAAAGGTTACTTTGACTTATTTAGTATTTTAGTTTTGTTTTATTTTATTTTAAATCTTTTTAAGAAAATTTTAAATTATTTAAGAGATATTGCTTTTTAAAATTTTTACAACACCACTACAACTAATTGCATTGATTATCGCTTCAGGAATACCGTTAGTGAGTATAGTTACAGATAATAAAGTAAAGATGTTTTGATTTAAGATTGTAGCATACTCATTTTTAAAGAATATAAAGATAAATCCAAGTACCAATAATGTATGCATTAAACTTCCTGTAAAGCCTGAGATACTAGCTTTTAAAGCTAGGTTTTTAATTTTTAAAATGTTAAAAACATAAGCCGAGATAAATCCTAGCATAATTCTAGGAACAAAACAGATAATTACACTCGCATATCCACCGTTGCTTACAAATGGGGTGAATAGAAAGGCTAAAGGTGGAACAGGGGGCATAAAAGTCCAAACTATAAAGCTAAAAAGTCCCATAAATAAACCCAAAAGCATTCCATAATTTAAACCTAAAACAATGGCTGCGATTGATACAGGAATCATTGCTAGGGTAGCTACTATTGGTCCAAACAGATTAATGCTTCCTAGTGGAGTAAAACAGAAAATTATTTCAATAGCTAATAGTAAGGAAAAGATAACTAATTTTTTAGTTTTGTTCATTGCGATAACCTCTTATCATATTAACTCTAATCTCGTGTCTTCCTGCTTCAAACTCTGCTTCAAGAAAACTTGAAACTATCATTTTCGCAAGCTCAACTCCCACAACCCTAGCTCCAAAACATAAAACATTCGCATTATTATGCTTTCTAGCCAGTGAAGCACTATAAGGTTCGCTACAACTAAAAGCTCTAATTCCTTTTACTTGATTTGCAGCTAAAGAAATTCCAATTCCCGTTCCGCAAATCGCAATTCCTAAATCTGCCTTTCCTTCCATAACCATTTCACCTACTTTAAAGCCATAAGAAGGGTAATCTATAGAAGTTTTTTCATCAGTTCCAATATTAATAACTTCATATCCTAATTCTTCTAGATATTTAACTATTTCAAGTTTCATTTCTACAGCACTATGGTCATTTCCAATTACTATTTTCATTTTATTTCTTCTCCTTTAAATAAATAAGTAATACCTCAATATCGCTAGGGCTAATTCCTGAAATTCTAGATGCTTGACCGATATTTAAAGGTTTAATTTTATTAAATTTACTCCTAGCTTCCAATGATAGATTAGGGACTAAATTATAGTCAATATCGCTACTTAGTTTAACCTTATCCATTTTAAGCATTTTTTCTGCATCTTTTTTAGCTTTAACGATATAGCCTTCATATTTTACTTCAATTTCAATTTGATTTTCAATTTCTTCGCTTATTTCTAATTTAGTGATATTTCTAATTCCTTTTAAAGTTATCAATGGTCTTTTTAAAAATTCTAAAGCACTTTGCCCCATTGATAATTTTTCGTAACCTAAGGATTGAAGGTAATTATCTACTTCTTCATTATGTCTTCCTATTTTAATATCATTTAATTTTTGTTTAGATTCATTGATTAATCTCATTTTAGTTAAGAAATTTTGGTATCTTGCTTCATCTATTAAATTCAGATTATAACCGTAGGTTAAAATTCTCTGATCTGCATTATCATGTCTTAACAGCAAACGATATTCAGAACGTGAAGTTAATAAACGATAAGGCTCAAGTGTTCCTTTAGTAATTAAATCATCTATCATTAAACCGATATAAGCCTCATCTCTTTTAAGAATAAATGGTTCTTTATTTTTAATTTTTAAATAAGCATTAATGCCTGCCATAATTCCTAAACCAGCTGCTTCCTCATAACCACTAGTTCCTAGTATTTGACCTGCGATAAAAAGATTTTGGATTTTTTTAGTTTCAAGGTTTAGTTTAACTTCTAAAGGATTTATCGCATCATACTCAATCGCATAGGCGTATCTTTGGATTATAGCATTTTCTAATCCAGTGATAGATTTAAGCATTTTTTCTTGAATATCTTTAGGCATGGAAGAGCTAAAACCTTGGATATAGGTAGTATCTAAACTTAAAGATTCTGGCTCTAAAAATATTTGGTGTGATATTTTATCGTTGAACCTTACTATTTTATCTTCGATGCTGGGGCAGTATCTAGGACCAACACCAGACACAACACCGCTATACATACTTGATTTTTCAAGATTTGCTTCAATAATTTTTTTGGTTTCTTCAGTGGTATGAGTTAAGTAACAGGGTAGTTGTTTATCATAGCTTAGTAAATCATTTTCATTGCTTAAGTCTGAGAATTTATAAATACCTTCGCTACCTGGTTCCAAGGCAGTTTTACTAAAATCTATAGATGATGTTAATACTCTTGGGGGAGTTCCGGTTTTTAATCTGAATAAATCCAAACCTAAATTTCTTAAACTGTTACTTAAATTTGCGTTAGTTTTTTCACCATCCGGACCCTCTTTACTAACGTTATCGCCCACAAGTATAGAAGAATCCATATAGGTTCCGGTAGTTAAAATTACCGCTTTAGCTTTAATTTCTTTTTGAGCAAGTTTAACACCGATAATTTTATTATTTTCAACCAATAATTCTTGGACTAAATCTTCAATTATTTCTAAATTTTCAAGTTTACTTAATTCTTCAATCATAAGTGAAGAATATGCGAGTTTATCGCTTTGAACTCTTAAAGCTCTAACACCAGGACCCTTAGAACTGTTTAACATTTTAAATTGTAAGGCTGTTTTATCAGCCACTTTAGGCATTAATCCACCTAAATTATCAATTTCTCTAACTACAATACCCTTGGCAGGACCACCGATACTTGGATTACAAGGCATTTTCGCGATATGTTCCTTCTTAATGGTGATTAAAGCTGTTTTTAAACCAAGTTTACTAACGATGTGAGATGCCTCAACCCCAGCATGCCCTGCTCCAATCACTAAAACATCAAACATTAAAAACCTCCTTTAAACGATAGACTTCACTATCAAATTCAGCCAAGATTAAATTAATTTCGCTATAATCTTCAATAATTAATTTGGCATATAATTCTACTAAAATTTCATATAATTTTATTAATCTAAATTCTAAAGCTAAAATATATAAACCCTTAGTAGCATCTAAAGACATTTCTAAATCTTGAGCTTCAATATAGTCTTTAAGCAGATAAAAGTTTTCATCATTTAGATAAAAAGCAACATTTTCTTTATATTCATTCACATTTTGATATTTATTTATAATATCATCTATGTATATTCCGTTTATATTTAATTTATTCATCTTTATAATTATAAGCTAAGATCAGATAAAATTGTTTTTTTATGATTAATATTTTATAATTTTATTGGAGGTAATTATGAATATTATACATATTATTTTAATTGCGATAGTATTATTGGTGGTGTTATATACTATTTCTACATACAATTCATTTATTAGTTTGAGAGAAAGAGTAGAAGAGGCTTTTTCTACAATGGATGTTTATTTAAAACAAAGATTTGATTTGATTCCTAATTTAGTCGAAACAGTTAAAGGTTATGCAGGACATGAAAAATCTGTTTTTGAAAATATTGCGAAGGCTCGTGCTAATGTCTTTGGTGCTAGTAACGATAATGAAAAATTCGCAGCTGAAAATCAATTAGGAAGAGCTGTGAGTGGTTTTTTAGCAGTTGCAGAAAATTATCCAGAACTTAAAGCTAACACTAATTTTTCTGATTTAATTCAACAATTAAAAGCAACTGAAGCAGATATTGCGAATGCTAGAAAGTATTATAACGGTGTTGTAAGGGCATATAATAATCAAGTTGATTATTTCCCTTCAAATATTTTAGCTGGTATTTTTAAATTTGAAAGAAGACCATATTTTGAAGCTAATGAAGAAGAAAGAGAAAATGTTAAAGTATCTTTCTAAGATTTTTTTTACGATTTCTATAATTATTTTTGCATTTACTTTTAAAATAGATGCAGAAATTGATAATTTTGAATATCAACGATATCATGTTGATATTTTAGTTAGAAAAGATGGTGTTTTTGAAGTTAAAGAAGATATTGATGTGGCTTTTAAAACTTTAAAGCACGGAATTACTTTATCCATACCTACAAAATATGATATGGATTTTGGTAAAGGTAATAAGACTTACTATTTTCCAATAACTGATATTAAAGCTAACCAAAATATTGCAGAGATAATTGATGATGAAAATGGAGTAGTTATTTATCTTGGAAAAGAAGATAGTTATGCTTCATCTTTTGAAAATTACCAAGTTAGTTATAAAATTCATTCAAGAGATTTAAAACTTGATAATCAAATATTTTATTACAATCTTTTGGGTAAAAATCCAACTTTAACTCATAATTTTAGTTTTAAACTTAGTTTTGAAGATAAAATAGATTTTGAAAAAATTCAGTTTTTTAATCAAAATAACGATCTTACAAAATTAAAGTTAAATTACCAAGATAATAGTATTAGTGGAGTTTATGAAGGTGTGATAGGGGTTGAAGAAGCATTTACCACCTTGTATAAGTTTGACAGTAATTATTTTAATTATCCAAAAATTGACAACAAAGAATTATTAATATTTACTGCTTTAAATGTTGCGGTTTTAGTTTATACTTTTATATTTTATCGTAAATACGGAAAGGATAAACAAATTATTGAGACCGTTGAATTTACTGCTCCAAAAGGTTTAAGTTCAATACATGCAGAGTATATTTTAAATAAACACAGCAGCATTATTGGAATACAGTCATTATTTTTTGAACTTGCTAGAAAAAACTACATTGTTTTAAATGAGGTAGATGGTAAAATTAAGATTATTAAAACTTCAAAAAATATAGGTGATGATCTTAGTGAGGTTGAAATAGGTTTTTACAATATTTTATTTAAAAATTTTAATAAAGATGATAGTTTAGATATTTATAATCTTAGTGAAAAAACATTGATTTCACTCGGTGATTTGAATGGTAAGGTCTATAATTATTTTAAAAATGAAAGATCAATTTACGATAAAAAGTCTATTATTTTTGCGTGTTTAATGAGTGTTGTTGGGGTTGTTTTTGGATTTATTCATATATTTTTACACCTTTTAAGCAACTATTATATAGTTGGAGAAGTTACTTATGCAGGATATATGATGGTGCTTGCTTTAATTTCAATACCGGTAGTTATATTTAGTGCATTGTATCAAATATATAATAAAAAAATATTATTTTTAATCAGTATTTTAGCTTCATTTGGCTTTGTTTTAACTTTTTATGCAGGAGTAGAATTGGATTTTAATGCTTATTTATTAGGTTTTAACTTAGTAATATTAGCTATTCAAAATTTATTAGCTCCACTTATTGTTAAAAGAACGGATTATGGAAATGATATAACAGGCAAAATTTTAGGTTTAAAAAATTTCATCATTCATACAGATTATGAAAAACTTCAAGGATTTGTAAAAGAAAACCCTTATCTTTACTATGATATTTTACCTTATGCCTATGCATTTGGACTTACTAATTTGTGGTCAAATCATTTTAAAAATATTGAAATAATAGCTCACAGTGGTTATGTTGGGTTTAATGGTTTAAATTATATTTATTTTAATAGATTAACTAGAGGTATTGGTAGTGCTTATAATACTTCGATGAGTAAAATACTTCCAAAAAGTTCAAGCGGTGGATTTAAAGGTGGCTCTTTTGGAGGAGGATTTTCTGGAGGAGGATTTGGAGGCAGCAGAGGAGGAAGTTGGTAACAACTTCCTTTTTAAATTAAAAAAATGAGAATTATCTCATTTAATTATGGAAACCTACAACTTTAATATTGATTTCAGTAGGTTTAATTTCGGTGGTTTGGAAAATATTTAAATAGATTTTATTTTGAAGTTTTTCACAGATGTTATGAACGTTGACACCTTGTTTAACCTTGATATTAACTTCTAGATGAATTTCGTTTTTAACAATTTTAATAGTAGTATTTCTAGTATTATTTTTTGCAGGAAAAGCACCTTCCACCCTAGAAATAGATAAATCTGCGATTTCACAAAATATAGCTTCATTCAGGTAAAAATTACCATCATTTCTTATTTCTTTTAAAATATTTATATCTTTCATAACTATATTATAACTTATTTAATTAAAATTTTAAATATAAGTTGAAAAATTAGATTTATTATAGTAAAATATCTTTGCGATGCGAGTGTGGCGAAATTGGCAGACGCGCTAGACTTAGGATCTAGTTCCTTCGGAGTGGGGGTTCGAGTCCCTTCACTCGCACCATTAAATCCTGTTAAGGATTTTTTTATTTTATAATATCAATATTTTTAGTTTTGATTAAAATATATTTAGTAACTAATGGACCTATTAATTCAAATATAATGGTGCTTGATAAAATTACCGTTTTAATACTATCAGCATAATTTGGTAATAAATTACCCATAGTTGTCGCAAGACCTAGGGCAATTCCAGCTTGAGGTATTAAAGAAAAACCTAGATTTTTAGTGGTTTGAAAATCTTTTTTAGCAACAATTCCACCAACGATTGCTCCACTTACTTTACCTAAAACTCTAAAAATTAAATAGATTATTCCAATTACACCAACTCCTAAGATTTTACTAAGATCTAAATAAGCACCACTCAAGAAGAAAAACATAATTAATAAAGGTGGTGTCATTTGGTCGATAACATTCAATGTTTTATTAGCATCATTTGAAAAGTTAATAAAAATTGCTGCCATAACCATTGTAGAAATTAAATCTGGGACATTGATGGTGCGAGAAATTCCAAGTGAAAATAATACAAAAATAATTATTAGAATTGTTTTTGAAGTTTTTTCTTTAAAAAATTTATTTAAAATTATTAAAAATACTGCCAAAAAACTTCCTAACAATAAGGCTAAAATGATTTCTTTAATTGGGTTTAAAAATGATATTAAAAGTGAAACATTTTTATTTTGAGTAATGACTTCAATTATAGTAATACTTATACCAAATATTATTAAAGCTACCGCATCGTCTAAAGCTACCACCGATAAAATTAATTCACTTAAACTTCCTTTAGCGTTATATTGTTTAATTATCATAATAGTGGCAGCTGAAGCTGTGGCAGATCCTATAGCACCAAGCGATAGAGCTAAAGGTATTTCAACTTTAAAAATTATCAGTATAATATCAATCACAATTGTAGTTATAAGTGCTTCAAATATCGCAATTATAATCGGAGCTTTGCCGATTTTTTTAAGAAATGATAGTTTAAACTCAGCTCCTATAGATAGGGCGATAAAACTTAAAGCAATATCATTTAATACCTCAATATCATTGATAAAATCTAAAGAAATAATATTTAAAGCGTATGGACCGATAATAATTCCAGCAATCAAATAACCAGTTACATAAGGGAAGTTAATTTTTTTCATTATTTTTTCAAAAATTAATGAAAATAATAAACACAAACCAAAATAAATAATGTATTTCATTATTCCATAATTCCTTCATAGTAACTTATTGGTAAAGTTATTATGACTGCACTATTTGGTTTATTTAATTCTCCTATTACTTCTTTTGAAATTTCAAATGCTTTTTTAACATCATCGTTTTTAATAGCCATTAAAATTAATTTGGTATTTTCTTGATTATTTTCATTTACATATTTTCTAATTAATCTAAAATAAGGAAAATCTTCCATTTCAGCTAAAGATTGACCAAATCCGAAGGCATCTACCACTGTACCTCCTTTGATGTTATGAGTGTTGAATTTTAAAATTAATTCATCTAAAACATCGATTTTTTTTAAAAACATTATAAAAAGTTGCATAAATCCTCCAACATAATTATAACTTAAAAATAATACCCACAATAACGGAAATTATAATTAAAAAGATAGGGTGAGGTTTTAATTTACGATAAATTATTAAAAATATAATCGCAATAATTATTTTTAAATAATTCAAGTTATTATCTTTTAAGAATGTTAAGGGTAAAAGTGAAATTAAAATATAACTTATCAAAGCAATGATTGTAGGTCTTAAAAATTTAAAAATATTATTAATTTTACTATTATTTTTAATCTTTTCTATTTTGGTTGCGATTAATAAAATTATTAAAAAACTAGGAGTAGTTAAACCTAATGAAGCTATTAGAGAACCGATAAAACCAGCTTGAGTCATTCCGATATAGCTAGACATATTAATTCCAATAGGACCCGGAGTACTTTCTGATATAGCTATCATTTTAATAATAAAATCCATATCAAAAAGATTGTATCTATCACCAAATTCTTTTAAAAAAGGTATGGTTGAAAGTCCTCCTCCTAGTGCCAATAAACCGATTTTAAAAAATTCATAAAATAATAACCATAATTTATTTAACATTGATGATAACTCCTAAAATTATTGCTGCAATTATTAAATAAACACTGTCTATTTTAAATATTAAGATGGTTAATAAAACTAAAATGTAGATTATTATTTGAAATTTATATTTAATACTTTTAGCTAAAAGTTTAAAAATACTGTCTAACATTAATATCACTACTGCGATTTTAATACCGTTTAAAGCGTAGTTAAAATAGTTGTGGTTTAATTTTTCAATTATATTGGAAATAGTACTAATGATGATAATGCTTGGGCTAATAATCCCTAAGGTAGAGGCTAATGCTCCTAAAAAACCTTTTAATTTATATCCTACAAAAGTTGCGGTATTTACTGAAATAACACCGGGTGTAATTTGTGCTATAGCATAATAATCTAAAAGTTCTTCTTCACTGCACCAGTTATTTTTTTCATTTAGTTCTTTAGAAAGTAAGGGTATCATTGCATAGCCTCCACCAAAACTAAACAGTCCGATTTTAAAGAAGGTTAAATATAATTTTAAAATTATCATAAAAAAATTATAATACTTTAAAATAAAAAAAAGAATAACTTATGGTAAAATGATTGTATGAAATTATTTATTATAGGAGCAGGTCCTGCTGGGATTAGTGCAGCTCTTTATGCGAAAAGAGCTAATATTGATACAACTATCTTATATAAAGATAGTGCTACTTTAAATACTCACCATTTAATTGACAATTATTATGGTTTTTTAAGTAATAATGGTAGTCAACTTTATGAAATTGGTTTATCTCAAGCAAGAGCTTTAGAAATTCCTTTAATATCAGAAGAGGTTATAGATATTAAGGTGTTTGATAAAATAATTATTACAACCAATAAGAATGATTATGAAGCAGATGCTTTAATCATTGCGACAGGAAGCAGTCGTAATATTCCTCCTATAAGAAATTTTAAGAATTTTGAAGGTAAAGGTATTTCATATTGTGCAGCTTGTGATGGCTTTTTCTATCGCAATAAAAATTTAGCTGTTTTAGGAAATTCAATTTATGCTGCTCACGAAGCTGAATATTTAAAAAATTTAACTGATAAAATAACTATTTTTACTAACGGTAAAGAAATTGAAGTTGAAAGCCTTAAACAATTTAATATAGTTGAAGCTAAAATTAAGTCTTTTGAAGGTGATGATCGCATAAACAAAATTGTTACAGATAAAGATGAATATGATTGTGAAGGTGTTTTTGTGGCTTTAGGAAGTGCAGGGGCTTTAGAGTTTTCAAAGAAATTAGGACTTGATACTTTAAATAATAAAATTGTGGTTGATAAAAATATGAAAACCAATATTGAAGGAATTTATGCTTGTGGAGATTGCACAGAAGGTTTAGCACAGGTTTCAAAAGCTGTTTATGAAGGTGCAGTGGCAGCAACCGATGTTATTAAATATTTGAATGCTAAAAAGAGGTCTTTAAATGAAAAAAAATAAAAAAATAAGAAATAAGATATATACTATAATTGCTTTATTGTTTTTAATAATTGGAACTACACTTTTAGTTTTACCAATTCTTAATGAACAAAAAATCAAGAAACAAACAGAAGCTGTGAATGTTTCTTTAAGCGAAATCACTGCAGCTGAAATTATTGAAAATAATAAGTCAACAGCTAATTTTGATTTTAATTCAGTTAGAAATATTAATGCGACTGAAACTTGGGGTAGTATTAATGAATACAATAAACAAAATATTATTGGTCAATTAGTAATTCCATCACAAAAAATAAATTTAACCGTTTTTAAAGGATTGGATGAATCTGGTTTGGTGGCAGGAGTTGGCACCATGAAGGAAGAACAGACTATTGGTCAAGGAAACTTTACTATCGCAGGGCATAGAGCTAAGAGTAAAGGGGTATTGTTCCATTCTTTAATGGATGTGAGTGAAGGGGATGAGATTAGATATACTGATAAACAAAATATCTATATTTATCGTGTTCGTGAAATTATTGAAACAGATCCTTATGCCTTTTATATGCTTGAAGATAATAGAACAGAATATTTTGATAACAAACCAATCATTACTTTAATGACTTGTTACTTCGGAAGTTCTGACAGTAGATGGTTTGTGGTGGGTAGCTTAGAAACAATAATTCCTTATAACGAAGCTGAAATGGTTAAGGGTGTATAAAATAGAGATTATTTAATAAAAAAATATGAAATTATATTTCATATTTTTTATTTATTAACATAACTTTAATGTTATAATATTGATATGAAAGTAATAATAGTAGACACATATCAAGAAATATCTGATAAAGCATTTGAAATTATCAAAGATATTGTAGTTAATAAAAAAGATGCGGTTCTTGGACTTGCGACAGGATCTTCACCAATTGGTATCTATAATAATATGATTCAAGATCATAAGGAGAATAAAACGGATTATAGTAATGTAGTAACATTTAATCTTGATGAATATGTAGACTTACCGAAAGAACATAAACAATCATATTACAGTTTTATGAATGATAACCTGTTCTATGGAATTAATGTTAAAAAAGAAAATATTCATATTCCAACTGGAGTAGGGGTTGATTTAGAAAAGGCTTGTTTAGATTATGAAAATAATATTGGTAATTACGAAATAGATGTTCAAATTCTAGGAATTGGATCAAACGGACATATCGGATTTAATGAACCAAATACACCTTTTGATTCTACTACTCATATTGTAACCCTAGCAGAAAAAACAAGATTAGATAATCAAAGATTTTTTAACGATTTAAGCGAAGTTCCAACTAAGGCTATCACAATGGGTATCGCAACAATCGTGAAATCTAAAAAAATTATTTTAGTAGCTAATGGAAGTAAGAAAAAAGAAGCTATTAGCAGAACCATCGAAGGAGAAATTGGTCTGGATTGCCCTGCCACTATTCTTCAAAATCACCCTGATTGCACTATTATAATAGATAAAGAAGCTGCAAGTTTGTTAAAAAATAAATATGAATAATAAAATTTCTCTTATTTTAGAAGGAGGAGGAATTAGAGGTGCATATACTGCTGGTTGTCTTAATTGGTTGATTGACAACAATGTGTTGTTTAATAACGGTTATGCGATAAGTTCTGGTGCAGTTCTTTTAACTATGTACGCTTTAAAGGATAGTGAGCTTTTGAAAACAACTGCCACTGATATTTTTACCTCCAAAGATGTAGTGGGAATTAAGCCACTTTTTAAAGAAGGTAATTTTGTAGCCATGAATTATCTATTTAAAGATTTATTTGTGAATACTTATAAAATAGATTTTGATAAACTCAAAAATACCGATTTTAAAGTAAATTTAGGAGTTTATGATTTAGAACTTGGAAAAACTGTATTTTATCAAAATTCAGAAATTAATTTTGATATTTTGAAAGCTGCGATTTCTTTACCTATTGTGAGTGAAGTTACTGTTTATAATGGTAAAAAAATTATGGATGGAGGTATTACTAAAATGATACCGATAGAAGCTAGCATTGAAGATGGTAATTTGAAACATTTGGTAATATGTACTAAATATCAAGGGTATGTTCGTAAGAAAAGTTCTAAGTTTGTAGAGTTTTTAATGAAACTAATTTATAACAAATATCCAAAATTAGTTGCGAATTATTTGATTAGAAAAGAAAATTATGATAAACAAATGGAGATAGTTGAAGATTTAGTTAAACAAAATCAAGCTATTTTAATCAGACCTAGTAAAAAATTTAAAATTGAAAGATTTAGTGGTGAAAAAAGCAAAATCTTAGAATTTTATCAATTAGGTTATGATGATATGGAAAGGAGAAAGGATGAAATTTTAAGTTTCATTAAATGATATATGGAAAATATTTACGATTTAATTATTATAGGTTCTGGTCCAGCAGGACTTAGTGCTGCAATTTATATGGCAAGATCAAAATATAAAACTTTAGTTTTAGAAAAAAATTATACCGGTGGTCAAATCACTTTAACTGATGAAGTTATTAATTATCCTGGAGTTTTAAGTACCAACGGATTTGAACTTACAGATACAATGTATAGTCAAGCAAAATCTTTTGGAGCAGAATTTAAAAGTGAGGAAGTTTTATCATTAAGTTTAGATGGTGATGTTAAAGAAGTAAATACTAGAAAAAATAGTTATAAGGCTTATAGTATCATCGTAGCTACTGGGGCAAATCCACGAAAATTAAATTTTAAGGGAGAAAGTGAATATACCGGAAGAGGAGTGGCTTATTGTGCTACTTGTGATGGACAATTTTATACTGGTAAAGATATTTTTGTGGTTGGTGGAGGATATGCGGCTTGTGAAGAAGCGATGTATCTTACAAAATATGGTAAAAGCGTTACAATGATTGTTAGAGATGATAAATTAAGTGCTGCTAATTCAATTGTTGAGAAAGTTTTAAATCATAATCCTAAGATTGAAATTAGATATAATACTGAAGTAGTTTCTTTGGAAGGCGACAACACTCCCAAAAAGATAACTTTTAAAAATAATATAAGTAATGAAATTAGTTATTATGAAAATCTTAATGATACTTTTGGTACTTTTATTTTCGCAGGTTATGTTCCAAACACTGAACTTTTAAAAGGACTTGTTGAGCTTGATGATTACGGTTATGTGATCACTAATGAAGAATGTGAAACAAATATTAAAGGTGTTTATGCAGCAGGAGATTTAAGAATTAAAAAACTAAGACAGGTAGTAACTGCAGTTGCGGATGGTGCTATTGCGGCTACTAGTGCTGAAAAAGTTGTGGAAGATCTTAAATATAAATTAAAATAAAAATAAAACCCCAAAATCCAAATAAGGACTAGGGGTTTTTATAATTCATCAGAAAGTAAAATTACATCTTTGATTTCTGGAATTTCTTCCATTAAAAGAGTTTTAACACCACTATTGATAGTAACATCTACATAAGCACAGCCAACACAAGCTCCGCCTAATTTAACCTCAACTATACCATCATCGCTAACTGAAACAAGTTCAATATCGCCACCATCATATTGAATATAGGGTCTGATTTTATTTATAAGTTTTTCTACTTTTTCTCTCATTTTGAATAAAAATAAATTACGGCTACTAAAATTCCAATAATAATACCACCAAGTACTTCAGACCATTTATGACCAAGGATTTCTTTAATGGGATAATCATATAAGTCATGTTCCAATTTGATATTTGATTTTTTTAAGTCTTTGATTATTTGTTTGGTGATTTCAATATTTTTGCCTGCAAAATAACGAACATTGGCAGCATCGTAAATAACAATCATTCCATAAGCGAAGACAGCTGCAAAAAGCGTGCTTCTAAATCTTTCTTGCAGACCTGTTGCTAGCATCAAAGAAACAACACCAGCACTATGAGAACTTGGGAAAGATCCTGCCGCAAATATTAGTTTAGGAATAAATTTACCCGTTTTTAAATAAAAGAAAAACGGTTTTAATAACTGTGCTAGAATAACAGCGATTAAAAAAGAAAAAAAAGGATACATATTTCTCAAATTAAAACTAATATTCATATTCATAACAAAATTATAGCATATTTTATGAAATAGTTGTTATAATTGTTTTATGGCAAAAATAAATGAATATAAACCAGGAATGATAGTTTATGGTAAGGTTAGTGGTATTAAGCCTTATGGAGCTTTTGTATCTTTTGACGAAGATGTTCAAGGTTTAATTCATATCAGTGAAATTTCTAATAAATATGTAAAAAATATCAGTAAGTTTTTTCAATTAAATTCTTATGTAATGGTAAAAGTTATTGATATTGATTACCAAAATAAACAATTGAGATTATCTTATAAAGCACTTAATCAGAAAAGAAAAAGAATGATGGTTGGTAAAAATAACGATACTGTTAATAAAATCGGCTTCAGCAGTCTACAAAAACAACTTCCAATATGGATAAATGAATATTTTAAGGAAAGAAATAAAATTTAAACAATAATTAAGTATGGTCAAAAGATTGTATTTAATTATTTTTTTAATTTTATTAATTTTTATTTTTATTTATTTAGCTTTTTATTTTTATAATGATTATCAAATTCAAGAAGTTTATGTTGCTTCAAGAAGGATAATGCAACGAGAAAAAATAAATGAAGAAGACTTAAAAATTGTTAAAATCCCTAAAAAATATATTCCTAAGGGTACTATTTTGAATAAACAAGACATTGTAGGTAGATATAATGTTTATAATAATATTATTTTTAAAGATGCTTTTTTTAATTTTTTTGAATTAGAAGATTTAGAAAAATCAAATGATAGAGAATTATTTTTATTAGCACAAAATCAAGTTTTATATAGTTTAAGTTCTAGTGAAGTCAGATTTTCTAGTATTAAATTGAATCAAAAATTTGATTTATATGTAAGTTTTAATAAAAATGGTGAGTTAGTGAGTGATTTGTTGATAAGCAATATTAAAGTTGTTTCTTTATATGATTATAATGATGAAAAAATTTTAAATAATGAAAAAGATAAAGAAATTAGTAAACTAGTTTTTGCGATAGATAAAAAATTAATCAACATTTTAAATAAAGTTCGTTATATTGGTGAAATATCAATATTTAATACCAGTTTTTTAAATGACAATGAATCTGTTTTGAATGAGAAATCACTTATTTTAAATTATCTTGATTAATGCTAGAATAGTATTGTGAAGAAAATTATTCTAATTGTGTTTTTATTGCTTAGCGGTTGCATGGTTAATTATGGTTTGGATGAAGTTTCAAGTCAAATTAAAGAACTTGCTAAAAAAGAAATTTCATACAAATACAGTAACAACAAGAAGTATTATTCTTATTTTTTAGATGCTTCTTTAAATTTAAAGTATAGCGATGATTTAAGTAGTATTATAACATATTTAGATGAAGAAATATCATTAAATGTAAATACATCAACAATTATTAACAATAAATATTACCAAGGAAATAATGAAGCTAATATTTTTGATAAACCTATTTTAGAAATTAAAGATAGTTATATTAATTTTGAAAATAAAAGTCTAACTTATCATTACCAAGTGTTTGAAATTGAAAATAAATATTTAATTAAGTGTAGTAGTGATGAAATTGATATTATTTCTTATATCCCTAAAAGTAAATTAAAAATTATCAGTAATAAAATCATATTACTTTTAAAATCAAGTAAGGTTGATCAAAATGAAGTTTTAAAAGATTATTCATTAAAAACTATTATTACTAATAAGAAAGAAAAAGTGGATCTTTTTAAACTCAAAACACCTTCATCTATAACTTTAGAAGAACTTTTAAAAAATTCTAACAGTGAAAATTAATTACAAATGTATTATAATATTATTGATATTAGGAGCAATTGAATATGAAAAAGTTTATGAATTTAATTTTTGAAGAAGAAATTATCGAAGATAATGATAATGTTCAAATAGAAGATGTAATGCCTAGAAAAGAAATAGATTATGAAAAGAAACTTATTCAAAAATCTAATGAAAGAGCTGAAAGATTAGTTAAAGAGCAGGAACAGAAAATCATTAATAAAAAACCTAGTAGTACTAGAATTGATATTATTGAAGAAAAAAAGGAAGAAATTGTAATTAAAAATGATAAACCAACCACTTATAAAATGACAGAGCCTATATCTCCAATTTATGGAAGTACTAAAAATGAAGAAAAAATTGTTCCGGTTAAGTTGGATAATAGAGTGGTTAAAAATGAAAGTCCTTTAGGTCTTATTATTTCTCCAATCGCAGGGGTTGTATTGGAACGAAAAAAAGAAGTTGAAGAAATAAAAGAAGAACCTAAATTTAGTTCAGTTACTCAAATAGTAGACAATTTCCATATTACTGATTTTAATTATGAAGATAGTGAAGAAAATTTTTTAGACACTATTATTAATAAAGAAGAAGAGACTGATAAAACAGTTGAAATATCTCTTTTTGATTGACAAACAAAAACAAATATATAAAATATTATTGTAATAAATTGGGAGGATAAAATGATTATAGTAAACGATTTAAGACCAGGAACAACTTTTGAATATAATGGAAACATCTATGTAGTATTAGATGTGGATCGCAACAAAACTGCGATGAGACAAATGATTGTCAAGGTTAAAGTTAAAAATTTAAGAAGCGGTGTTATTAACGAAATTTCTTTCACTGGTGGAGATAAGGTAGATCAAGCCATGATTGAAAAGAAAAAAATGCAGTATCTTTATGACTCTGGAGATGCTTTAGTATTTATGGATAACAATACTTTTGAACAAATTGAAATCAATAAAGATAAGCTAGAGTGGGAAATGAAATTCTTAACAGCAAATCTTGAAGTTGAAATTATGATGTTTGAAGAAGAAATTTTAGGATTAACATTACCTGAAAAAGTAGAACTTCAATTAGTTGAGTGTGAACCTGCTGTGAAAGGCGATACAGCAACCAATGCTCTAAAAAATGCGGTTTGTGAAACTGGTTTAGAAGTAAGAGTTCCACTATTTATTGAAAATGAAGAAAGAATCATCGTTTCAACAATAGATGGTAAATATTCATCTCGTGCATAGTTATCTTTTAGATAACTATTCTTTTATTTATGAATAAAAATTTAAAAAATATTAAATTTATTACCAGGATTAGCGTTTTGGCAGTTAGTGGTTTCATTCTGATGTTTTTCGCCTTCCCCTTGCCATTTGCTCCAACTTTTTATGAAGTTGATTTCTCTATTATTCCAAGTTTAATCGGTGCTTTTGCGTTTGGAACTTTTAGCGGAGTTTTGATAGAACTTATAAAAATTATTTTAAAGCTACTATTTATTCCTACAAGCAGTTTTTTTATAGGGGAATTTAGTCTGTTTGTTTTAAATGTTAGCTGCATTGTGGTTGCCTCTATTTTATATCACAGATTTAAAACTCATAAAGGAGCTATTATTGCTTTAATTTCTGGAGCTTTAACATTCATCCTATTTTCTGTTTTATTAAACTATTATGTTTTAATACCTCTGTATGTGAGTGTTCTTGGTTTTCCTTTAGAAAATATAATTAGCCTAGCAAAAGCTATCAATCCTAATGTAACATCATTAACTACACTTATTATTTATGCAACATTACCCTTTAATATTGTAAAAATTGTTTTAAATATTTTAATAATTAAATTAATTTATAAAAAAATTTCAGTATTTTTAAAATATTAAGCTAAAAATCGGATAATATTGTATAAATATTCTTTAATATGATACAATAGTAATGGTTTGAAACTAGCCATATTTTTTTGTTCTAAATTTTTAAGAATTGTAATAGTTTCGTATTAGAAATTAAAAGGAGCCTTTATTATGGAGAAACTTTCTCGAGTTAGAAAATATGAAGAATTAAAAAGAGAATTTGAAAAAGTAATAGAAGAAAACATTGAAGTTGAAGAAATTAAATTAGAAGATTCTTTAGAAAATGAAGTGGAAATAGAAACTACTATTGAAGAAAGTGAAATTTTAGATAATTTACTTAATTCATTAAATGAAGAAAATACAATAGAAAACGAAGAGATTGTAACAGAGGAAGTTAAAGAAGTAGATACTTATCACGATGAATTTTTAAATAATTTTTTACAGGAAGTTAGTAACTATAATAAATCACAAGGTCTTTTAAACAAAGAAGATGCACACAATACCATTTTAAGTAGTATTAGAGGTGAAGAAATTGAAGTTATCGAACCTGTTTTGGAAGAAGTTGAAGAAATTGAAGATGAAGATGATTTCAATAACACAATTTCACTTGAAATAGAAAAGATTTTATCTAGCATTAATCAACCTAGTCCTGAAGTTGATGAAGTAATTGTGCCTATTATTAGTGAAAATAATTATGAAGATTTAATACCAGAAGAAACTGCTCAAGTCATAGAAGAGGTTGAAGAAACTGAAAAGACTACTGTTATTGAAACTTTAAATAATAAAACAGTGGAGGTTGATAGTTTTGATGATGATATTGACGCTTCATTGTATGTGAATGCTTTAGAAAATTCTAAAGATGAATTATTAAATGATACCACAGTTATTAAAGTTGATAATAATGTTGTGGAACAAGAAGTTGAAGAAAAACCTAATGCGATTTTAAATATTTTAATTATCGTTTTATTTGTAGTGTTAATCGCAATATTAGTGTTAATTGGTTATTGGTTATTAGTTGCGAAAGGAATAATTTAATGATAAATATCGCAATAGATGGACCAAGTGCTGCTGGTAAATCCACAATATCTACTTTACTTAGTAAAAAATATAACCTTTCTCATTTAGATACTGGTGCTATGTACCGTATTGTAGCTTTAAAGGTAATTAGAAATAATATTAGTTTTGATGATGAAACTGAGATTGTAAAACTTATACAAAATTCAAAAATTGAAGTTAAAAGTGATGGAAGTTTTTATTTAGATGGGGTGGATGTAAGTGATGAAATTAGAAATAACGACATTTCTTTAGCAGCAAGCACTATTTCAAAACTTTCAAAAGTTAGAACTGAATTAGTATTTATGCAACAAAAAATAACTAAAAACAAGGGTTATATTGTGGATGGCAGAGATATTGGTTCGGTGGTATTAAAAGATGCAGATATTAAGTTTTACTTAACTGCTTCTTCTTTAAATAGAGCTAAAAGAAGAATTATTCAATTAAAAGGACAGGTTTATACTGATTTAGAACTACAAGATATTCAAAATCAAATAGAAAAAAGAGATTTTCAAGATATGAATAGAGAAAATTCGCCTCTTACTATTTGTGAAGATGCGATTATTATTGATAGTAGTGATTTAACTATTGAAGAAACCATTTCTTTAATGTCTTCTTATATAGATAACATAATTAAATAAGACGGTTTCGTCTTATTTTTGTAGGAGGTAATATGATTGATGGAGTTATTGCGATTGTAGGTAGACCAAATGTAGGTAAGTCTACAATATTTAATCGTTGTTTAGAACAAAGATTTGCGATTGTGGATGATAGCTCTGGAGTTACTAGAGATAGAATTTATGGAGATTGCGAGTGGCTTTCAAAGAAATATCGTTTAATTGATACTGGAGGATTGCAGCTTGCGGATGTTCCTTTTCAAACTGAAATCAATGCTCAAGTTGAATTAGCGATTGAAGAGGCTGATGTGATTATTTTTGTGGTTAATGGTAATGACGGCATTTTGAAAGATGATGAGATAATTGCTAAGATGCTTCATAAATCAAACAAACCTGTAGTTTTAGCTGTTAATAAAATTGATGATACACATTTAATAAGTAATACTTATGAATTTTATAGTTTAGGTTTTAGTGAAATTATTGCGATTTCTGGAATTCACGGCATAGGTATAGGGGATATGCTTGATGAATGTGTTAATAAAATGCCTAAAAAAAGCATTAAACAATATGATAATCATATTTCTTTTGCGATTATCGGTAGACCAAATGTAGGAAAATCTAGCCTTACAAATGCTTTTTTAAATGAAGATAGAGTAATTGTTTCTAATATTGAAGGAACTACTAGAGATGCGATTGATTCAACTTTTACTTATAACGGAGTTAATTATGCAGTAATTGATACCGCAGGTATTCGTAAAAGAGGCAAGATTTATGAAAATATTGAAAAATATTCTGTTTTGCGTTCAAAAAATGCGATTGATAGAGCTGATATTGTTTTAGTGTTGTTGGATGGAGAAAGTGGTATTATCGAACAAGATAAACACGTTGCGGGTTTAGCTCACGAAGCTCTTAAGGGTGTTATTATTGTTTATAACAAATGGGATGCGGTAGAAAAAGACGATAAGACAATGGTTAGAATTACTGAAAAAATCAGAGATGAATTTAGCTATTTAGATTATGCACCTATAAGTTTTATTAGTGCTAAAAATAAAAGTAGAATTAATACTTTGTTTCCGTTGATAGATGAGGTATATCATTATCTTAATTTAAGAATTAAAACCAATGTTTTAAATGAAGTTATTATTGATGCTCAACTTAGAAATCCTGCCAAAACTCATAATGGAAAAAGACTTAAAATATATTACGCTTCACAAGTAAGTGTTAAACCTACTGTTTTTGTGATGTTTGTGAATGATCCAGAGCTAGCTCATTTTAGTTATATTCGTTATCTTGAAAATAGTTTAAGAGAAGCCTTTGATTTTAAAGGTGTTCCAATAAAAATTATTGTAAGGAAAAAGGAGGAATAATGAAAATATATTTAATAGGTACAGGTTCTTGGTCAACAGCTTTAGCACAGGTTTTGATAGATAATAATCAAGATTGTATGATGATTGGGGTAGATGAAGCAGAGGTTAATGATATCAATGAAAATCACCAAAATTCAAAATATTTCAATACAATTTTAAATAAGGGTGTTAAAGCTAGTTTAGATTTTAATCTAATCAAAGATGCGGATATTATTTTATTGGCAGTTCCTTCAATTGCCTTTAAAACGGTACTTGAGAAAATAAACAACATTATTCAAAGAAAAATTTATGTAATTAATGTTTCTAAAGGTTTTGATGAAACCACTAAAAAACCACTTTCTTTTACTATTAAAGAGATTTTAAAAGATAAGGTAATTGATGTGATATCTTTAATTGGACCAAGTCACGCGGAAGAGGTTGTTTTAAGATTATTGACGCTGGTAAATGCGGTTTGCGAAAATGAAGAAAGTTCTAAAATAGTACAAGAAATATTCTCAAATAATTATTTTAGAGTTTATCGTAATAGCGATGTGGTTGGTGCTGAAATTGGTTCAAGTATTAAAAATATTTTTGCTTTGGCTTCAGGTATTTTAACTGGTTTAAATCAAGGTGATAACGCTAGGGCGGCACTTATGACCAGAGGGCTTTTAGAAATGATAAGATTTGGATTGTTTTTTAATGCTCAAAAAGAAACTTTTTTAGGACTTAATGGAGTTGGGGATTTAATCGTTACTTGTTCCAGCTATCATTCAAGAAATTTTCAAGCAGGGCTTGAAATAGGAAAAAACGATAGTGCTTCTGAATTTTTACTTAAAAATCGCAAAACCACTGAAGGAATTATTGCTACAAAAATAATTTATCAAATAGCTAGGGAAAATAATATTGAAACACCAATTATTGATGCGGTTTATCAAATACTTTATAACAATAAAAAACCTAGTGATGAAATAGAAAAACTAATGAAAAGATCATTAAAAAAAGAAAGTATTTAAAATGATTTTAGATTATAGCGATAAAAATAAATGGTTAAAAAAAGTACATTTTTCTTTTAAAGATTTTATTGATGATGAAATCTTGCAAGAATTAGTATTTATTCAAAAAAATATTACAAACTATACGCCTAGTGATGATAATGTTTTGCGTTTTTTAAGTGTTGATATAACTAAAATTAAAGTCATTATCATTGGTCAAGACCCTTATCCAAGCATTAAAAATAACGTTTTAACCGCAACCGGAAGGGCTTATGAAGTTTCTTCTTTAAAGTCATTTAATGATTTTTTTAATAATGTTTCACTTAAAAATATTATTAGACTTATTTACAAATCTTTAAATGGAAAACTTTTATCATATAATGAAATCAAAAAAATATATCAGAATAATTTTAAAAAACCAAAAGATTGGTTTGATGACTTGGAAAAACAAGGAGTTTTATTTTTGAATACCATTTTTACCACCGCTTTAAATCAAAGTTTAGCTCATCAAAATTTATGGAATAATTTTACTTTAAAATTAATAACTTATCTCAATAATAAAAATAAAAATTGTGTATATTTTTTATGGGGTAAAAATGCCTTAAAAATTAAATCTTTAATTAAAAATAAAACTTATATTTCAAGACATCCAATGATGTGTAGTGATAAATATGAAGATGATTTTTTAAAAAATAATTGTTTTTTAGAAACAAAAGATATTATAGATTGGTCATTCAATGTTTAAAAATATAGATACTTGTTTAAAATGGTTGGAAAATAGAAGAATTAAAAGAAATTATAATGATTTTAAGCCTTTGATTAATGACTTAAAATTAACTTTTAATGATTTCAAAATTATTCATATTACCGGTACTAATGGTAAGGGGAGTATTATTAATTTCATCAAAGATGCTTTGATGGTATCAGGTTTTAAAGTAGGAACTTTTACTTCCCCACACAACATTACTCATTTAGATAGAATTAGAATTGATGATATTAATGTTGATGAAGATTTTTTTCTAAATTACATCAATAATAATTATCAATTTATTATCGAACATAATTTAAGTATGTTTGAAATTGATTTTTTAATAATGTATGAATATTTTAAAATTAATAAAATTGATTATGCTTTAATAGAAGTGGGGATTGGCGGTTTACTAGATTATAGTAATGTTTTAGAAAACACAATGATATCAATTATCAGCAATGTTTCTAAAGACCATTTAGAGATATTAGGTAATAATAAAACTGCGATTTTAAAACAAAAATTAGGAATTGTAAAACCAAACAGCATAGTAATATCTGGGGTTAATGAATCTTATTTAAGAAAAATAGTTAAAAAAGATGCACAACTTAAAAATAGTGAAGTTTATTTTGTTGAGAAAATTAAACATAAACAATTTTATTATCAAGATATTCTATTTGATTTAGAAAAATTACCATATTATCAATTATCCAATGTTTCTGTTTCTTTAAAATGTTTGGAAATTATCGCATTAAAAACTAATTTTAAATTCGATTATTTAAAAATTTCAAATAAATTTAAGGATTTTAAGTGGATATTAAGATATGAGATTTTAAAAGAAAATCCTTTAATAATTATTGATGGAGCTCATAATAAAGATGGTGTTTTAGCATTAAAAAAAGAACTTATAGCTTTAAAAAAGAAAGTAACTATTATTTTTTCAGCCTTAGAAAACAAGGATTATTTAGGGATGATTGAAAGTTTAAGCGATGTTTGCGATAGAATTATTGTAACTACTTTTAAAAACAAATACAATTTAACATTAAATAAAATTAAAAGTTTTGGTAAAATAAAAACAATAAAATATTTTCACAAGGCTTATCAAAGTGTTAAAGATGATAGTGAAGTGATAGTTTTTTGTGGTTCATTATATTTTGCAAGCGAAGTTAGAAAATATTTTGTCGAAGGTAAATAAAATGCATAGACCAACTTATTTAAAAATAGATTTAAACGCATTGACGGAAAATTACAAATATTATCAAAACAAAACCAATAAAGAAGTAATTCCAGTACTTAAAGCTAATGCCTATGGTTTAGGTGATGTTTTTGTAGCTAGGAAAATGCAAAACATAGGAGTAAAAATTATTGCTTTAAGCAGCATTGATGAGGCTATTCATTTAAGAAATAATAAAATTGATACAGAAATTTTGGTATTAGGATATGTTTCTGAAAATGATTTTGAATTAGTGAGAAAATATAACTTATCAATTGTTACTACCGATTATGATTTTGTTTTGAAAAATAATTTTAAAAATATTAAAGTTCATTTAAAAATAGATAGTGGAATGTCTCGTTTAGGACTTTTAAATTATGATGAAGTTAACAGCAGCTTAATTAAAATTACTAACGATGGTGGTAAAGTTTTAGGTATTATGAGCCATTATGCGAATGCGGATGATTATAACCATGATTTAAATAAAAAACAGTATAATTTATTCAAAGACATTGTTTTAAAATTAAATTATAATTTTAAGTATATTCATATTTCCAACAGTAATGGAATTTATTTTAAAGATGATATTTCAAATTGTGTCAGAATAGGTTTAGGATTGCTTGGTTTTAACAACTATGAACAATTAAAAACAGTAATTTCTTTATATAGCCAGGTTATTTCGATTAGAAAATTAGAAAAAGGAACTAGTGTTGGTTATGAGTCTTTATATAAAAGTGCTGGAAATGAATTAATCGCAACACTGCCACTTGGTTATGGTGATGGTTTTTTAAGATTAAATCGTAATGAAAAATTATTTTTAAACGGTAAATATTATGATATTATTGGTAATATTTGCATGGATCAATTAATGGTTAAGGTTGATGAAACTGTTAAAAAAGGTGATACTTTTGAAATCTTTGGAAGTAATAATAATCTTTTTGAAATAGCAAAAAGAAATAATGTGAGCATTTATGAATATTTAGTTCTTTTAAGTGAAAGAGTTGAAAGAATTTATGTAGATGAAAAACAGGTTTTTAAACTTACTAGCCGATTTGATTCAAGCTATAAATTTTAGTTGAATTATAGTATAATACAGAGGAAAATGGAGGTCAAACTGTATGAAGGAAAGACCAATTTATGTAACTGGACATCAAAATCCAGATACCGATTCTATTGCGAGTAGTATAGCTTATGCGAATTTAAAAAATAAATTAGGTTATAACTGTTTAGCAGCTAGAATTGGTCAAGTTTCTTTAGAAGCTGAATATTTATTAGAAAGATATGGTTTTGAAGAACCTTTAAGAATTTATAGTGCTAGATGTAGCATTAATGATATTGAAATTGATGATGCTCATTTAGTTTCTAAAAATCTTACGATGAAAGAAGCCCTAGATCTTATTCTTCAAAGAAAAAATAAGGGTGTTTTTGTGGTTGATGAAAACTATCATTTAGAAGGGATAGTATCAGTTACAGATGTTTCAGGATTTTTAGGGATAGATACAACTACTGATAAAATGGTTGAAATTATGAAAAATGTTTCGCTTGAAAATGTTGCGAAAACTTTAAACGCAACTATTATTCATAGTGTTGATAATTTTTATGCGAGTGGAGAGATAGCCTTTTTTCCAAGTGTTGACAGCAATGTTAAAAGTGGAAGTATTGTAGTTATTTCAAATAACCCCAATAAACAAAGAAAATGTATTAATGATAATGTAGCGTTATTAGTGATAGTTGGGGAAAATTGGATAGATGATGTAACCCTTAAAAGTGCTAAAGAGAAAAATGTTGCGGTAATATATACCCCTTATGATTCACTGATGGTTTCAAGACTTATTTTTCAATCACCAAGTGTTGAAAAAATAATGACAAAAAATGCGATAACTGTCAATCTTAGTGAAACAATAGAAGAAGCTACTGAGAAAATTTCAAATTCAAGATATCGTAGTTATCCTGTTGTGGATGAATATAATTCAGTTGTGGGTTCAATATCTCGTTATCATTTATTTAATTACAAAAAGAAAAAATTCATTTTAATGGATCATAATGAACTTAAGCAAAGTGTTCCTGATATTGAACATGGAACTATAGTTGAAGTTGTAGATCATCACCGTTTAGGAGGTTTAAAAACCGATAATCCTATTGATTACACCTGTATGGTGGTAGGATCTACCTGTACCATTGTGGCTTTAAAATATTTGGAAAATAAAGTTGAAATAACTCCGGACATTGCGGGTATTTTGCTTGGAGGAATTATTGCGGATACTTTAAATTTAAAATCACCCACAACTTCAGATGTTGATATTGAAATGGTTAAAATTCTTAGTGAAATTTCAAAAACAAACCCTGATGAATTAAGCCAAGCATTAATTGATTCTAGTGAATCGCTTTTAAGTAAGAAATTTGTAGAAATTGTTTATCAAGACTTTAAAGAATTTAAAATTTCTGAAAGTCGTGTAGGTATTGGTCAAACTCAATGCAAGAGTAAGGAAGAGTTTGATAAGGTTAAAGATACTTTACAAGATTATCTTAATGAATTATGCGTAATGAATAATTATGATATTTTATTAGTTCTTTTCACTCACCCAAGTGGTTCTGGTTCTTATTATTTAGTCTCTGGTAAAAAATCTTCATCATTAAATATCGCTCTGACAAATGTTGCGAATGATGATGGTTTTGTGAAGGGTGTAATTTCTCGTAAGAAGCAGATAGTACCAATGATAAGTGAACTTTTTAAGGTTAGATAATGAGAAATTTTATTATTGAAGTAATAATTTATTTATTATCGTTTTTGTTGTCTTTATATGCTTTGGACGGTGTTGATTTTAGTAAATTGATTAGAAAAAACCAAAGCCATAAAGTAATTTTGATGTATATTTTAATTTCTTTTAGTTTAGCTTTCTTAGTGGGTTCAATGTTTTTAAAATTATTTTATTATTTATAGGAGGATTTATGAATTTAATTAAAGGTGCAATTCCGTTTTTTTCACTACCTTTTATCATATCTTTATTAACTATTCCTCTTGTGAAGAAAATTGGATATTATTTAGGGATCTATGCTTTAGAAAATAATCGTACAGTACATAAAGGTAAGATTGTAAGAATTGGTGGAGTATCTATCTTTTTAGCTTTTTATTTTTCAATGGCATTTTTTTTGAAAGCAGATCGTATTTTAAATGGTATTTTGCTTGGTGGAATTATTATTTTCACCGTAGGTCTTATTGATGATGCGATTAATATTTCAGCAAAATATAAATTGTTAGGTCAATTGATTGCGGCTTTATGTGCGGTTTTTATAGGTGGAATTGAAATAAGTGGATTTGAATTTTTAAACCATACATTTTTAGCTGCTTATGTTGATTATTTTAAAATATTTGTTTCAATAATTTGGATAGTAGGGGTTAGTAATGCTGTAAATTTGATTGACGGTTTAGATGGTCTTTGCGGCGGTATTAGTTTTATTGTGGTTTGTATTATTGGGCTTTTGGGTTTCTTTTTAGGAAGACGAGATATAGTTTTGATTTCATTAATGCTTATAGGGTCTATAGGAGGATTTATTCCATACAATTTTAATCCAGCTTCTATTTTTATGGGTGATTGTGGAGCTTTATTTTTAGGTTATATTATTTCTTGTATCAGTTTATTAGGTTTTAAAACAAGTACTTTTGTAACCTTAGGTTTTCCAATCATTATTCTTTTTATTCCATTAAGCGATACTATGCTTGCGATAATTAGAAGAAAAGCTAAGGGGGTTAAAATTAGTGAAGCTGATAAATCACACCTGCATCATATTTTAATGTTCAAAATTGGTTTAAGTCATAAATGGACAGTTATTGTGCTTTATTGTGTAACTATTTTGTTTGGATTATCAGCGATTATCACTTTCTTTAATCAAAAATTAGGGATAGTATTTTTAGCTATTTTATGTTTTATTTCTTGGATTTTTATTGAACTTACTGGAATGATTAGAAATGATTTCCATCCACTTATTGGGCTGAGTAGAAGGGTTTTAAAATTTCCTAAAAAAAGTAAAGATGCATTTTTTGAAGCTAATAAATTGCATTAATAAATTTAATATTATAATATGAATACTGTTGCGTAAGTTAAAGCAACAGGAGGAAAATATGAAAATTATTACAAAATTATTTCTAGTATTACTATTGCTTACAGGTTGTACTAATAAAGTTAGTTGGGGAGAAAGATATTTTCAGCTTTTAAATTCAAATGAAGAGTCAAAAAATAAATATTATGAAGAACTTAGAAAAGAATTATCAGATATTAGAGTTGAAAGTAAAGCTACTTATGTTTATGTATTGATGCCGATTAAAGATTCTAAGGCTAGTATTGATGGTGATGTTGAAGGGGCTTATATGCTTACGATAGATGGCTCAGAAGTTACTGAAGATTGGGGCGTTACATATGATTATGAGGTTCAATTTAAAGAGGCATGGTTAGGTGAAATTTCTGCAGCAAGATCTGCGTGGGCAGATGGGGATTCATTTAATTGGTCAGCCTTTGCACCAATCTACAATAAAGAAGGCAAGGTGGTTGCGATATTAGGTGTTGATTACCCTGCTAAAGATGTGATTGATCTATATCCTGAATGGAATAGAGATGGCGATAAGTGGAATGGTTATAAAGATGAAATTAAAGAAGCTATTCCAGCTGAAATTCAAGCTAAAATCGACGAAGTGAAAGCAATTGCCGAAAAATATGCTACAAAATTAAGTAAATAAACCGCTTTTATTTGTATAAAAAAATTATTTGTTTTATAATGAATATAAATAGAAAATTATTGGAGGATTAAATGAGAGAAATTAAAGTAATCGTTGTAGATCCAGTAGGTTTACACGCAAGACCAGCAACTGTTGCGGTTAATGCTGCTAGTAAATTCAAAAGTGAAGTGAACATTTCATATAAAGAAAGATCTATCAATATGAAATCAATAATGGGTGTAATGTCTTTAGGTATTCCTACTCAATCTGAAATCACTATAACTTGCGAAGGTGAAGATGAAGATGCTGCAATCCAAGCAATTGAAGATATCTTAAAAGCACAAAAAGTTATTGGTTAATTAAATGGAGGGTTGCCTCCTTTTATTTTTATGGAAGAAATTAAAAAATACGCATACGATAATAAAGTTCCTATTATTTTAGATGACGGCTTAACTTTTATTTTAAATAAGATTAAAGAATTAAATATTAAAAATATTTTAGAACTTGGAAGTGCCATAGGGTATTCTGCGATTAATATGGCTAAAGTTAATAATGATATCAAAATAGTTACTATTGAGAGAAATCCTGAAATGTTTTTAATTGCCAAACAAAATATAAATAAACATAACTTAGAAAATTCAATAAAGATTATCAACAAAGATATTGATGATTATGATACTGATGAAAAGTTTGAAATGATTTTTGTGGATGCAGGAAAAGCACATTATTTAAAATATTTAGAAAAATTCAGTAAAAATTTAAAAAAAGACGGAATTATGATATTTGATAATCTAAATTTTCACGATTTAGTTTATAATATAGATGGGATTAAAAATAAAAATAAAAAAAGATTAGCGAAAAAGTTAAAACATTTTTATGATAGTGTTATGAACGATGTTCGTTATCAAGTCGATTTTTATAAAGAAGTAGGAGATGGCATTTTAGTGCTAAAAAGGAGAAATATGAATAAAAAAGGAATTTTATTTAGTTTATTTTCAACAATATTCTTTAAATTATTAAAAACTAACGATGAAGAAATAAATCTATTTACTGATAAATTATATACTTTGATTAAAAATTCTAATTCTGATGAAGAATTATCAGAAGGTTTAGAATCTCTTTTATTAGATTTTGATGTAGCTAAACTTAAAGAAAATTTTCCAATTATTGAAGATATTCAAATCACAACAGAAGAGGTGGTAGAGGATGAAGTTTTACCTAATCAAGTAGAATTTGAAGATATTCAATTAGAAGTTTTTGATGATAAGATTAATGATATTTTAGATTTAGATCTTTCAAATTTTGAGTTAGAAATTAATGATTTGATTGAAAGTGAAATTGAAAACGAAAATCCTGATAGTGAAGTTGAAATTGGTATCATTGATGATATTAAGAGAGTATTTCCAAATTTATCTGAAAACTTTATTAAAGAATACTACGCTTTAAAAGATGGTATTGCGAGTGAATATGAAAGTGGCAGAGAGGTTGTGATACTTCATAGAATTTCTTTTAAAGATATTGAGATTTTAAGAGAATTTGTAGAAACAGTCGCAAGAGTTAATTATCATTTCAATGTAGATGAAGAAAAATTAATCGTGGATATTTTTAGAAGTATTGTAGTAAGTGATGGTAAAATTTTAAATGAAATTTTTACAATCGCAGATTATAGCTCTTCATTAGAAGCGAGATATGAAGGGTATTTAGTGGAATAAATAAGCGGTTTGAATAACTGCTTTTTATTTTACAGATTTATAGTTATAATATAGATATGTTAAAAAAATATTTAAATAAACAAAGTTTGATTATTTTTAATATCTTTATTTTATTATCGCAACAATTTTTTGATTTAGATTATATTATTTATCCTTTTTTAGATAAATTTAATTTAATCTTACCTTCTACTATTTTTAGATTTATAATTTTACCATTAACTGTAATTTTAAGTATGTATTTATTAAGTAATAATAAGTTAAAGACCTTTGTGTTTGCGATAATTTATGGTTTAAGTGTAGTTATTTATTTTATTTTCCATCATTATAATGTTTTAGAGTTTTTAAACAAGGTATATTTCACTTCTAATTTTATTTATGTTCCTTTTAAAGAATTTAGTTATGTTTTAACTTTAGTTATTCCTATATATTTTATATATGTTTATTATTTAGCTAAGATTGATTTAAAGATAAGTTTAAAAATTATAACATATCTATCTTTTTTAATTTCAATTTTAATTGTTTTAAGCAATTTATTTTTATTTGGAGATTCAAGTTATTTTGGTAAAACTGTTGCGAATATTTTTAGTTGGTTCACTACCAAATATGACCCTTATGTATATAATCCAAGATTTTATTCTAGTATCTTTTTCTTTCCTGAAGGAAATACTACAGGAATTTTGTTGCTCAGTAGTTTTCCTTTAGTTGTTTACAATTATTTAAACAATAATTTAAAAAATAGATATTTAGTAATAATTATTGTTCAAGCTCTAGCAATGACCATGATTGCTACAAGGGTTTCAACTTATGGAACTATTATTGTTCCAATAACGATTGTTTTAGCTTATTTATTCTTATCAGTCATAAAAAGAGAAAAGGTTAATTTTAAATTTGTATTTAATTTAATTTTAGTAATAATATTGTTTTCTTATATAACATATCATTCTCCAGCTCAGGCTTCTATTAAGGTTGACCAAAACAATAATTCTTATGTAGCTGAAAATGAAAAAATTCTTTCATCACGAAAAGATGGATTGAAGGGAGCTATTTCGCTTAAAGAAAATACAGTTGAATATCGTGATTTTTACATTCATTATTTTGAAGATAATTTATTTTTGATAGGCTATTTACCGGTAGATTATTATTTGTATAATTATCATTATCGCAACGATCCTAAATTTTGGGTAGATTTTATTTTTGAATATAAACTTGAAGAAAGAATTAACGCCAGACAATTTCAAGAAATATTTATGAATTATAAATGGCAAGAAACTGATTTTAAAGATAAATTATTAGGTATGGGATGGACTCCTTTTATGAACAGTTCTACTGATTTAGAAAAAGATTTTAAAATACATTACTATAGTTTTGGAATAATAGGATTTATATTATTAGTATCAAAATGGATTATTTTATACCTTTATAGTTTAGTTAAAACGATTATAAATATGAATAATTGGAATTTATTTAATTGTGTGGTTTTATTAGCTTTAGGGTTAGGACTTTTAGGGGGATATGTGAGTGGTCATAGCATTGATAACTTCACTACCAGTATTTTCTTTGCCTATCTTATGGCTATGATTTTGAATAGGGTTAATAATAATGAAAAGATTTAGTTTAATTGTGCCGGTTTATAAGGTTGAAAATTATATTGAAAAATGTTTATTAAGCATCAAAGATCAAATTTTTAAAGATTTTGAGTGTTTAATAATAGATGATGGAAGTCCGGATTGTAGTATTGAAATTGCTAAAAAAGTTATTGGGGATGATGAAAGATTTAAGATTTACCATAAAAAAAATGGGGGCTTATCTGATGCTAGAAATTATGGACTTAATCTAGTTAGTGGTGAATATGTTTGGTTTATTGATAGTGATGATAGCATTACCTTAGATTCTTTAGTTAAACTTAATGAGGAGATTGAAATTAATGGTAGTGATATTATTTGTTTTGATATGTGTTATGAATACACTAATAAGAAAAATACCATTTCTAAAGGTGCTAATTTTAGAATTTCAAATTTTAAAGAAAATTTAGAAATTATTAATATTGATAATAGTGCAAATTCTAAAATATATAAAAGAGAATTTTTAAAAAATAAATTCTTTCCTAAGGGAATGTGGTATGAGGATATGGCGGTTATTTCTCTGTGGTTAATGGAAGCTAAAAAGGTTAGTTATTTGAGCGATGCTTTATATAATTATCTTCAAAGAGAAGGATCGATTACTAAAAGTATAGATGAGCGAGTTTTTGATATTTATAAAGCTATTTTGATTATTAAAAATAAATCTAAAGAAATGGGAATAAATATTGACGATATAATTAAACAAAGATATATTGATGATTGTTTGATAATGACGACTTTAAGAATTAAAGATTACCAAAATAAAAAAGATCGTATAAATTATTACCAAAAAAATATGGTTTTATTGAATGAAAATTGTCCTAATTGGTTTAAAATATCATTTTTTAATCATAAATATTCTTTTAAACAAAAAATTATTTTCTTATTACTTAAAATTAAAGCATATAATTTTGTGGATATAATATATCAAGGAATTTAATATGAAAAAAATATTATTTGTGAATGATGAGATGGTTGTGGGTGGAGTTAGTAGAATTTTAAATAATTTACTAAAAAATATTGATTTAAATCAATATGAGGTAGATCTTTTGGTTTTACATCATCACGGAGATATGCTTAAAGAAGTTCCTAAAAACATTAATATAATTAAAGGAACAGAATTTTTTAATACTATAGACATTCCTTTAAAAAACTGCAATATCACCAATATTTTTTCTAAATTAAGATTACTTTTATATATGAAAACGGGTCTTATTAAAAATAAAATTAAAAAAGAAAGAGCTAAAATTTTAAATAAAAAATATGATATTGAATTTAGTGCTAAAGAAGGTTTTTGTACCATTTTTAATGCTTATGGAGATTCTTTAAGAAAGATAAATTGGATTCAAGTTGATTATGCAGAAGAAAATTATTCTAAAAACCATATCAATTTAGTAAAAGACGCTCTTAAACATATAGATATTAATATTGCTTGTAGTGAAAAGGTTAAAGATTCATATAGTAAAATTTTTGAAATCACAAATATTAAAGTAGTTCATAATTTGATAGATAATGATAAGATTAAAACTTTAGCTAGAACAGAAATCAATATTAAAGAAACCAATAAAATTAGATTGATTGCGGTTGCGAGATTTCATAAACAAAAAGCTATTGATAGAATTATCACTGCTTATAGTAAACTTAAAGATTATTATGAGTTAATTTTAATAGGTGATGGCACACTTAAAAATGAATTAGAGACAATCGCAAAAAAATTAAATGTTTATAATGATATTTTGTGGTTGGGTTTTCAAAAAAACCCATATCAGTATATTAAAAAATCTGATTTATTTGTGCTTAGTTCTTTATATGAGGGCTATCCTACAATCACAATTGAATCTTTAATTTCTACAACTCCTGTTTTAAGTACTAGAGTTTCAGGAATAGACGAACAGTTAGATTTTGAAGAATCTGGTTTTGTGGTGGAAAATAATTATAATGCTTTATTTGAAAAATTAAATTTTCTTAAAGATAAAAAAGAATTATTGAAAGACTATAAAAATAAATTAGAAGAATATAGTTATGATAATGAAAAGATTTTAGATACTTTAAATGATATTTTTAATGGAGGTGGATTATGATTGAAAAATATATTTTAGATAAAAATATTTTATTTGGAGAAGTTTTAATTAAAAACGAAAAAGAGGAGTTAGCTTTTTTATCACTAAAACAAGGAAATGAACTTGCGGAACATTTTGCGGATTATACAATACTTTTTATTGTTTTAAAAGGAAGCGTCAGGATTAGATTTGGTCAAGAATTAATTTTAAATGAGTATGAACTTGTAAGGATAAATGCTAATACTAGACATAGCGTTGATATTTTAAGTGATAGTGAAATTTTGGTAGTTAAGATTAAACACAAATAGAGATATTTGTGTTTTTTTAGTAAAATAAAAAATTAAAATATATTTTGTGAAGTTTATATTTTATGATATAATATACATATATCAAGACACATTTATTTTTAATGATTTAAGATATTTGAGTTAATCAAAATAATTTTTGATTCAGATTTCTTTATACAAATAAATGTCATAAAGGAGAATATTATGAATATTAAGAGAAATATATATATATATATATTAATAAATATATTACTTTTTAGTTTTATATTTCCCGCGAAAGTACATGCGGATCCAAATATACCAGGAGACCCAGATGCTCCTTATTTAGTAACTCCGATTAGATTAGGGGATTCGGAAATAAGAATAAAAAATATCAATAGACCAATGGAGGTTTTAGCTTTTGAAGGTAATTCTCCTGAAGATGGTGCTGAATTTATAGAAGTTACTAATTTTTCAAATGGGGAAGCTAGTGTTTCTATGTTTGATATTCCTTCGCCTATTAGAAAAGTTGGTACTAAATTGTATCTACGATATATGAGTGGTAATCAATCGTATTTTACTACAACTTATATCTATCCTGCGATTTCAAACCAATCAAATTATATTACAGGTATAAGAATTCATACACCACCTAACAAAACAACTTATCAAACAGGAGAAAATTTTGATCCGACAGGAACTGTTTTAACTATAGATTATAATAACGGTTTACCTTCAAATAATATAGGAGTTTCTGATTTTCAAGCTAATGGTATAACATTTTCACCAACCGATGCTTTGACTAGTGGTGTGAATGAGATAGTTTTTAGTTTATCAAATCATCAAGCTACTTTACCAATCACGGTAAACGAAATACCTTTCAACATCAATACTGTAAATAAAGTAGAAAT
>CAMCKH010000008.1 GCA_945875435.1 uncultured Erysipelotrichaceae bacterium | reverse complement strand
AAAAGGTATAATTTAAACAGTTAATTTTATGAAAATAATTGTGGATAGTTTGACTGGATTAAGTAGAAAATTTGCTGATAAATTAGGATATGAAGTTATTAATATTAATGATATAAACCCTAATCAATTTAGTGATAAATTTTTTTTAGTAACTAGAAATAGTGGTTTTGGTTTGATACCTGATAGCACGATAAAATTATTAGATGTTTGTTCTAAAAATTGTATTGGAACTGCAGTTAGTGGTAATCGTAATTGGGGTAAAAATTATGGAATTAGCGGTAATAAAATTGAAAATATTTATGGCATAAAATTAGTTCAAAAGTTTGAAGCAAGTGGACTAGAACAAGATGTTGAAATTGTTAAAAAATATATAGAGGAAAAAATAAATGGAAGAAAATAAAAATATGCAAATACCACCGTGGATATTATTAAATAACCAAATATTAGACGGTGATGGCAATTTAAATGATTTAAATAAAGATAAAGAAGCGGCTTATTCGTATTTTGTGAATGAAATTAATAAAAAAACACAATTTTTTCATAGTTTAAGAGAAAAAATTGATTATTTAACTAAAAACGAATACATTGAAAGAGAATTTCTTGATAAATATAAGTTTGAAGATATTCAAAAAGTTTTTGAATATGCATATAATCAAAAATTCAGATTCCCTACTTATATGGGAGCTTTTAAATTTTATAATGATTATGCTTTAAAATCTAATGATAAATCTGTTTATTTAGAAAGATATGAAGATAGATTATCTTTTGTGGCTTTGTATCATGCGGATGGTGATATAGATAAAGCTATGGCATTAATAAAAAGTCTAATAAACCAAGACTTTACCCCTGCTACCCCTACTTTATTAAATACTGGTAAGAAAAAAAGAGGCGAATTTGTTTCTTGTTTCTTAATGGAAGTTAATGACTCTTTAAATGATATTTGTAGAGCTCAAGAGTTTGCGATGCAATTAAGTAAAATTGGTGGAGGTGTTTCACTTCATTTAAGTAATCTTCGTGCTAAGGGTGAAACTATCAAAGGAATTCACAATGTCGGTAAAGGTGTTGTGGGTGTTTGTAAGTTATTGGATAATGCTTTTAGATATGCTGATCAAATGGGACAAAGACCAGGTGCTGGTGCAGTTTATTTAAATATTTTCCATGCTGATATTGAAGATTTTTTAAACACTAAAAAATTAAATGCTGATGATGATATTCGTGTTAAAACTTTATCAATGGGTGTTATTATACCTAATAAATTCATTGAACTCGCAAGAGAAGATAAGGATATGTATTTATTTTATCCAAAAACCGTAACTGAAGAATATGGTATTAATTTTGGTGATCTTGCGATTAATATAGATAAATACTATGACGATTTAGTTGAAAATCCAAAAGTTAGAAAACGTAAAGTAAATCCTAGAAAATTATTAGAAATGATTGCTCAAGTTCAAGGTGAAAGTGGATATCCTTATATTATGTATTCTGATAATGTAAATAATCACAACCCTTTAAATAAATTAATTAAATTCTCTAATTTATGTACTGAGATTCTACAACCAACAGTAGTTTCTAGCTATGCGGATTATGACAAGCGTGATATGGACGAAATTGGTTTTGATGTTTCTTGTAACTTATCAAGTGGTCATATGGGTAATATGATTAAACACAATACTATTAAAGAAACTGTATATAGTGCTATGGAAGTTATGAATTCGGTAAGTGAAAAAACTGCTTTAACTTATGTTCCTGGCGTATATAAGGCAAACAATTTAATGCGAAGTGTAGGTTTTGGAATAATGGGACATCACGGATTTATTGCTGAAAATTTTATTAGCTTTGGATCAAAAGAAGATATTGAATTAGTGGATGTGTTCTTTAATATGGTAAATTACTATTCATTAGAACATTCGATGCTCAAAGCTAAAGAAACAGGATTAAAATTCTATGAATTTGAATTGAGTGATTATGCCTCTGGTAAATATTTTGAAAATAGAGGTGCTATATATCCAAAATTTGATGTTATTAAAGAGTTATTTAAGGATATTTACATTCCTACAAATGATGATTGGAATAAATTAAAAGAAGATGTAATGAAGTATGGTCTTTATAATTCAAATAGACTTGCGATAGCTCCTAATGGAAGTATTGCCTATGTTATGAGTGCTACCCCTTCAATTACCCCTATCAAACAATTAATAGAAGAACGAACTTATGGAAATAGTAAAACTTATTTCCCTGCTCCTGCTTTAGATGTTGCGGATTTTATGTATGAAACAGCTTATAAAATTGATAAATTTAAAGTAATAGATGTGATCGCAACTGCTCAAAAACATATTGACCAAGGCATCTCATTTGAACTTTGTATAACTAGTGATATTACTACAAGAGAGCTACAACGATATTATTTATACGCTCATCACCAAGGGATAAAAACACTTTATTATACCAGAACACAAAAATTAAAAGTTACTGAATGCGAATCGTGTGCAGTTTAATAGGAGAATAAGATGAAAGAAAAATTTACTGGTGCAAACTGGAATGAAAATGAAGATTTATATACACAAACTTTTTATGAACAAAATTTATCACAATTTTGGCGTCCTGAAGATATTTCTTTACAAGCTGATTTAAATGTTTGGAATATTCTTCCAAAAGATGTTAAAGATGCGTATGCTAAAAATCTTCAAGTATTAACTTTTTTAGATACTTATCAAGGTGATATTGGGATGCCTGTGGTTAGTAGATCGATGGGAAATGATGATCACCAAAAAAAATCAGTATTAAATTTCATGGCTGCAATGGAAAATGCAGTTCATGCGAAATCATACTCAAATATTTTTATGACTTATTTGAACAATGATGAAATAAGAGATTTATTTATTTGGGGCGAAGAAAACCAACATCTACAAGAGATTTTAAGAATAATTGTTTCTAAATACCAAGATCTTGACAAATTAACCTATGAAAGAAATTATGGTATTAAAAAATATAAAGATATAGATTTTAAGGTAGCACAATTTAAAGCTATGGTTGCGAGCGTTTATTTGGAATCTTGTTTATTCTATTCGGGGTTCTATTATCCTTTATGGTTTTATGGTCAAGGAAAATTAATGCAAGCAGGTGAAATAATTAATCTTATTTTAAGAGATGAATCGGTTCACGGTCTTTATGTAGGAAGATTGGCACAAGATTTGTACGAAGGTTTTAATGATGAGCTTAAGGCTAAATTAAAAACTTTTACTATTGAACTTTTAGAAGAGTTATATGAACACAAAATTGCTTTAATTGAAGAAATATATGACGAAGTTGGGTTAAGTCATGATGTTAAAATTTTTGTAAGATATAACGCTAATAAAGCGTTGATGAATTTAGGATTTGAAGCACATTTCCCGTATGAAGAAGTTAATCCAGTGGTTTTAAACGGACTAAATACTGAAACTAAAACAATGGATAATTTCTCAATGAAGGGTAATGGTTATCAAAAAATGAAGAGTGAGTCTTTAAAAGACGAAGACTTCTTCTTTGAAGAGGAAAAAATAAATGGATAAAGTTATATTATTGAGTAAGGATAATTGTCCGAAGTGTGTTAGCTTGAAAAAATTCTTAGATTTAGCTTTAAAAAATAAATATGAAAATATAATTGAAATAGTTCATAGGGAAGAAAATTTAACTAAATTTAATGAATTAGTTTCAAAATATAACATTATGGCAACGCCAGTATTGATTTTTAATGATGAGGTACTTTTTGATACTGTTCCTTTAAAAGTTACTGAATTTTTAGAAATCGCAGCTAATAAATTAAGTGTTTAATAAATATTTTATTAATTTAATAAATATTAGGGACTATTTTAATAGCGAAAAATTTCTTATTTTTGAATATCTATTGTCAAAAACCAGTTTACTACTGCTTCGATTTGGACATATTTTTAGTGGTTTTGGTGGTAGTGAAGATGGTTGATATTAGAATTTTAATAATTAAAATATGTCCAAATAAAAATTAAAATTATAAATTTCTAACAATAGGTATTTTAAACGACCACAATTTTGTGGTTTTTTATTTTGAAAAGGAGAAATTTATGTACAGAATATTAGAAGAAGAAATTATAAAACAACTTTATCAAACAAATATTCATAATGATTTTTCAATGATTTCATACAAGTTAAACAATTTGATTTACATTGAGTCAGGAAAAGTTGAAATACAATTTTTAGGTAAAAATATTATTTTAAATAAAAATCATCTTTTCTTTATTCCTTCTTGGATAAGGTGTAAACAATTATCTAAAAGTGAGGATTTTAAAATGAATATCATAACTTTTAATTATTTAAAAATGAAAGAAAGATACCCATATACAGAATATTTTATAAAGTTTATTGATAAAAATATAAAACATAATATGCCGATAATAATTAATGATTTTGAAATTATAAAGTCTATTATGAAAAAAGAAAACCAAAGATTTTACATTATTAATCAGGAGTTAAAAATCCAAATGATTTTTAATTATTACATTAGTAAATTTAATTTTGATTCAGAATATATTTATGATGATAAACAATTACTTGAAAGATATATATTTTTAAATAGTAATGATAAAAATATATTTAGAAGTTTTGCATTTAAATACGGAATATCTGAAGCTACAGTTAAAAAGTACTATTATACTTTTTTACATTAATTTACAGGAAAAAACTAAAAATATACCAATAATTTAATATAAAGGAGATTTAAGATGGAAAAAATACTAGATTTTGATTATTATAATAGCCAAAATGATTTTTATGAATTTTTTCTTTATCAAAACTATGAATTGTTAAAAGAAATACAAGAAAAATATAAAAATTAAGTTAAATAATAAACCACATAATAATTAAATTTTTATTCATTTTTTAGGTTAAAATATATTGCATTTTGCCTAGATATATTGTATTATAGATAAGCACTCGTGTTTTAGGTGGGAGGTTGCTGGCACACAAACAACAGTTGATTGTGGAGCTAGGGAATTTCCACTAGCGATTACTCATAGATTTGAGTAAGTGTAATGAAGGAGGAAGATTACATGGCAAAAAATAGCGTAAGAATTAAATTAAAAGCTTACGAACACCGTTCACTTGATATTGCTAGCGAAAAAATTGTAAAAGCTGCGCAAGATCATGGAGTTAAAAAGGTCGTTGGACCTATTCCGCTTCCAACAGAGAAGCAAGTTGTTACTATTTTGAGAGCTGTTCACAAATATAAAGATGCTCGTGAACAATTTGAAATGAGAACACACAAAAGATTAATTGAAATTGTCGGCCCAAGTGCTCAAACAATCGAAGCATTAAGTAGATTAGAGCTACCAAGTGGTGTTGACATCGAAATTAAAATATAGAAAAAGAAAGGAAACATCATGAAAGGAATACTTGGAAGAAAACTTGGTATGACTCAAGTCTTTACAGAAAAAGGAATTCTAATCCCTGTAACAGTAATTGAAGTTGAACCAAACACAGTCTTACAAAAGAAAGTTGTTGAAACAGATGGCTATAACGCTCTTCAATTAGGATATGAAGATACTAAAGAAAATCGTGTTTCAAAACCTGCATTAGGACATTTTAAAAAAGCAGGTGCTACTCCTAAAAAATTTGTAAGAGAAATCAAAGCTGACGAACTATTTGATGTAGAAGTTGGCTCACAAATTAAGGTTGATATCTTTTCCGCTGGTGATATAGTTGACGTAACTGGTATCTCAAAAGGTAAAGGTTTCTCTGGAACAATCGTAAGAAACAATGCAACAATCGGACCAAAATCTCACGGTTCTGGTCATCACCGTCATATCGGTTCACTTGCTACAATTGGTCGTAATAATGGAATTATTAACAAAGGTACTGCAATGGCTGGTCAAGAAGGTGGTTATACAACTACTAATCAAAATTTAGAAATTATCAAAGTAGATGCTGAAAAGAATTACTTACTAGTAAAAGGTAATGTTCCAGGTCCTAAGAGAGGACTTGTGGTTGTAAAAACTACAGTTAAAAGAATTAAAAAAGTAGAAGCAGTTAAGCTTCTAAGTAAATAAGGAGGCTAAATCATAATGGCAAAATTTGATGTATTTGATTTAAGTGCTAAAAAAGTTGACGTTGTAGAAGTTAATGATTCAGTCTTCAATGTTGAAGTGAATAAACAATCAATTTTTGATGCGATTCTAAGACAACAAGCATCTTTAAGACAAGGCACTCACAGCACTAAAACTCGTGCTGAAGTATCTGGTGGTGGTAAAAAGCCATTCAGACAAAAAGGAACAGGTAGAGCTAGACAAGGAAGTATCAGATCTGTTCAACAAAGAGGTGGTGGTATTGCCTTTGGTCCAAAACCTCGTAAATATATCTTTAAAATCAATCGTAAAGTTAGAAAAATCGCATTAAGAAGTGCCTTGACTTTAAAAACTCAAGCTGAAAATATCTTAGTGCTTGAAAATCTAAATATGACTGAAATTAAAACAAAAAATGCTCAAGCAGTATTAAATGCATTCAATATCAACAGAAAAGTATTATTTGTGGTAAATGTTGAAGAAGATTTTGACAACGCATATCTATCACTAAGAAATATTCCAGGTGTTGAATTCACAACTGCAGAAGGCATTAATGTATATGATATTGTCAATACTAACAAATTAGTATTTACTAAAGCTGCAATTAAAAGAGTTGAGGAGGCTTTAATCAATGAGTAATGCTAGAGATATAATTGTAAAACCAATTATCACTGAAAAATCAATCGCTTTACAAAACCAAAATGTTTATGTATTTGAAGTTTTAAGAAGCGCAAATAAAATTAATATTAAACAAGCTATTGAAGAAATCTTCAAAGTTAAAGTTGAATCAGTCAACACAGTAAATGTTCATCCTAAGAAAAAAAGAGTAGGAAAATATATCGGTACTACTAAGGCTTTCAAAAAAGCATACGTTGAATTAAAAGATGGACACAGTATTCAAATCTTAAAAGATAAATAAAATTAAAAAATATCGGAAGAATTATGCTATTTCCGGATAATATGCATAGGAGGAAAAATTAAATGGCAATCAAGAAATATAAGCCAACCACTCCTGGTAGACGTGGAATGACAGGTCTTACATTTGAAGAAATTACTAAAAAATCACCAGAAAAGAGTTTGGTGGTAAGTTTCTCAAAATCAGGCGGTCGTAACAATACAGGAAAAATTACTACAAGACACCATGGTGGCGGTCATAAACAACTATATCGTTTAGTTGATTTCAAAAGAAATAAAGACAACATTCCTGCAACAGTAAATGCGATTGAGTACGATCCAAATCGTAACGCAAACATTGCTTTATTGTTCTACGCAGACGGTGAAAAAAGATACATTTTAGCTCCAAAAGATTTAACAGTTGGTTCACAAGTAATAAGTGGTGCTAAAACAGATATTAAAGTTGGTAACTGTTTAGAAATGGGTAATATGCCAGAAGGTACATTTATCCACAATATTGAATTAAAAGCTGGTAAGGGCGGACAACTTGCACGTGCTGCTGGTTGTAGTGCTCAAATCTTAGGTTTTGAAGACAAATATGTAACAGTTAGACTTTCAAGTGGTGAAGTTAGAAAATTATTCGCAAACTGTCGTGCAACTGTTGGTATTGTAGGTAACGAAGATTACAATTTAATCAACTTTGGTAAAGCTGGTAGAAGCAGATGGTTAGGAATTAGACCTACAGTTAGAGGTTCGGTAATGAACCCTAATGATCACCCACATGGTGGTGGTGAAGGTAGAACACCAATAGGTCGTAAATCTCCAATGACACCTTGGGGTAAAAAAGCAATGGGTGTTAAAACTCGTAAAACTAAAAAAGCTTCTAATAAATTAATAGTTAGAAGACGCAATGTGAAATAGGAAAGGAGTTAAATAATGAGTAGAAGTCTTAAAAAAGGTCCATTTTGCGACGCATATTTATTGAAAAAAGTTGATGCTTTAAATGCTGCAAATAAAAAAGAAGTCATTAAAACTTGGTCAAGAAGATCAACTATCTTTCCTGAATTTGTAGAACACACATTTGCTGTATACAATGGAAAAGAACATGTTCCTGTATATATTACAGAAGATATGGTTGGTCATAAACTAGGTGAGTTTGTCCTTACACGTAAGTTTGGCGGACACGGTGATGACAAGAAATAATAGGAGGTAACTAAAATGGCAGAAAAAGTAAGTAAAAAAGCTAATGCTAATGTTGCTCCAGTTGAAGTAGATAGAACACGCGAAGTAATTTCAACTGCAAAAACAGTTAGAATTGCAGCTCGTAAAGTTCGTATAGTATTAGATTTAATCAGAGGAAAAAATGTAGAAGAAGCACTTGCGATAGTTCACTTTACACCAAACGCAGCAAGTGAACCGGTATATAAAGTGCTAAAAAGCGCAATTGCTAATGCTACAAACAACCACGGTTTAGATAAAGAAAAATTATATGTTTGCAAATGCTATGCAAACGAAGGTGTAACAATGAAACGCTTTAGACCTCGTGCTAAAGGTAGTGCTTCACCAATTATGAAAAGAACAAGCCACATCAGTATAGTGGTGAAAGAGAGATAGGAGGAAAAATGGGTCAAAAAGTCAGTCCAATAGGATTAAGAGTAGGCATTATTCGCGATTGGGAATCAAGATGGTATGCTGATAAAGATTATGGCAAATTATTACACGAAGATATTATTATTCGTGAGTTGATTGAAAAAGAATGTGGCCGTGAGTATTTCGTATCTCGTGTTGAAATTGAAAGAAGCAAAAATCACGTTGAGTTAATTATTAGAACTGCAAGACCAGGATTATTCGTGGGAGAAGACGGAGCTAAAATTAATGATTTAAAGAAAAAAATTGAAAAATTATCAAACGGCAAACAAATTAACATTAAAATAGTTGAAGTTGGAAATCCTGATTTAGATGCTACACTTGTTGCGAACAAAATCGCTAAAATGTTAGAAGAGCGTCAAAGTTTCAGAACTTGCCAAAAGAAAGCTATCCAACAAACAATGAGAGCTGGTGCTAAAGGAATTAAAACATCAGTATCTGGTCGTTTAGGTGGAGCTGATATTGCACGTGCTGAAGGATATTCTGAAGGAGTTACTCCGCTTCATACTTTAAGAAGTGATATTGATTATGCTTGGGCAGAAGCAATGACAACTTATGGTAAATTAGGAATTAAAGTTTGGATTTGTCGTGGTGAAGTATTACCTGGACAAATGGTAGTAGAACCTGAAAAACCAAAACAAGAAAATAGTAAAGAACGTCGTTTTAATAAAAAGAAACCTTTCAACAAAAATCGTAACGCTAAGGCTGCAAAACCAGCAAGCGAAACTGTTGAAGTTAAAGAAGATGGAGGTAATTAATTATGTTAATGCCTAATAGAACAAAATATCGTCGTCCACATAGATTATCTTATGAAGGTAAATCAAAAGCTGGTAAAGAAATTATCTTTGGCGAATTTGGATTAGTTGCAATGAATGGTGCTTATGTAAGCAACCGTCAAATTGAAGCTGCTCGTATTGCGATGACTCGTTATATGAATCGTGGTGGTAAAGTTTGGATTAAAATCTTCCCTCACTTAGCACTTACTAAAAAACCATTAGAAGTACGTATGGGTAGTGGTAAAGGTGCTCCTGAAGGTTGGGTTGCGGTAGTTCAAAAAGGTCGTGTAATGTTTGAAATTGGTGGAGTTAGTGAAGAAATTGCTAGAGAGGCTTTCAGACTTGCGTCTCACAAACTTCCAGTTAAATGTAAATTTTTAAAGAAAGGTGAGTAGTGATGAATATTAAAGAAATTAGAGAGCTACAAAACGAAGCACTAGAGGCAAAGGTTGTATCTTTAAAAGAAGAACTATTTAACCTTCGTTTTGAAAAAGCAACAGGTTCGATTGACAATCCTATGAGAATCAGAGAAATCAGAAAAACAATCGCAAGAATTAAAACAATTCTTACAGAAAGAAATAAGGAGGCTAAATAATGGAAAGAAGCACTAAAAGACGTGTTCTTCGTGGTAAAGTTGTTTCAGATAAAATGGACAAAACTATCACAGTAGAAATTAGCACAAGAAAAAGCCATCCACTTTATGGTAAAAGAACAAAATTTAGCCGTAAATTTAAAGCACACGATGAACTAAATGAAGCAAAAATCGGTGATATTGTTGTGATTATGGAAACTCGTCCATTATCAAAAGACAAACACTTCCGTTTAGTTAAAATCGTTGAAAAGGCTGTAATTCTTTAGGAGGAAAGTATGATTCATAATGAAACTAGATTAAAAGTTGCGGATAATACTGGTGCTAAAGAGTTATTAGTAATCAGATGTTTAGGTGGATCTAAACGTAAATTCGCAAATATCGGTGATGTTGTGGTATGTTCAGTAAAATCTGCACAACCAGGCGGAACTGCAAAAAAAGGTGATGTTGTAAAAGCTGTAATTGTTAGAACTAAATATGGAATCAGCAGAGAAAATGGTTCATATATTAAATTTGATGATAATGCAGCAGTAATTATCAAAGATGATAAAACACCACGAGGAACTCGTATTTTTGGACCAGTTGCTCGTGAACTTCGTGATAAAGATTTTATGAAAATTGTATCTTTAGCACCAGAGGTATTATAGGAGGACTTTAAGATGAAAATTAAAAAACACGATAAAGTTAAAGTCATTTCAGGACAATATAAAGGAACTATCGGAGAGGTAGTTGAAGTTTTACCAAAAGAAGAAAAAGTAATTCTTGATGGTGTAAATATGGCTAAAAAACACTTAAAACCTTCACAAATTAATCCTGATGGTGGTATTGTTGAAAAAGCTATGCCTATCCATGTTTCTAATGTAATGCTTTATGATGGTAAAGTAGCAAGTAGAGTTGGATACAAAGAAGAAAAAGGTGTTAAAGTAAGATATTATAAGAAAACTGGAAAAACAGTAAAAGGGGGTAAAAAATAATGAACCGCCTACAAGAAAGATTTATCAAAAACGCAACACCAGCACTTATTAAAAAGTTTAACTACACTTCAGTTATGGAAGTTCCAAAACTTGAAAAAGTAGTTATAAACTTAGGGGTTGGTGATGCTATATCAAATCCTAAGGCTTTAGAAAATGCTGTTAGCGAACTTACTGATATTGCTGGTCAAAAGCCAGTAATTACTAAGGCTAAAAAATCAATCGCAAACTTTAAATTACGTGAAGGAATGAACATTGGTTGTAAAGTTACTTTACGTGGTGAAAAAATGTATGAATTTTTAGATAAATTATTTAATGTATCACTTCCACGTGTTCGTGATTTCCGTGGCGTAAGCAATAGTGCTTTTGATGGAAGAGGTAATTATACATTAGGTGTTAAAGAACAAATTATCTTCCCTGAAATTTCTTACGAAAAAGTTTCAAGAGTAAGAGGAATGGATATTGTAATTGTAACTACTGCAAAAACAAATGACGAAGCAAAAGCATTACTAAGTGAATTAGGAATGCCGTTTGCTAAATAGGAAAAGGAGAAAAGATGGCAAAAAAATCAATGATTGCTCGTGAAGCAAAAAGACAAGCTTTAGTAGATAAATATGCTGAAAAAAGAGCTCGTTATAAAGCTGAAGGAAATTATGAAGCATTAAGTAAATTACCTCGTAATTCTGCTCCTAGTCGTTTACACAACCGTTGCAGCATTACAGGAAGACCACACGGATATATTGGAAAATTTGGAATTAGCCGTATTAAATTCAGAGAATTAGCTTATAAAGGACAAATTCCTGGAGTTAAGAAGGCAAGTTGGTAAAGGAGGAATTCAAGTAATATGAATATAACAGATCCTATTGCAGATATGCTTACAAGAGTTAGAAATGCTCTAATCGCAGGACATGAAGATGTAAGCATTCCTTATAGCAAAATGAAGAGTGAAATTGCTAGAATTCTAAAAGAAGAAGGCTTTATCACAAATGTTGCGGTATCAGGTGATACTCCAGCAACTAAAACAATTAATGTTGTGTTAAAATACGGACCTAACAAAACTAAAGTAATCAATGGTATTAGAAGAATTTCTAAACCAGGAAGAAGAGTTTATGTAAATGCAACTGAACTTCCAAGAGTATTAAATGGTTTAGGTATCGCAATTATCTCAACTTCACAAGGTTTAATGACAGACAAACAAGCTCGTAAAAACAACGCTGGTGGCGAAGTTGTAGCTTACGTCTGGTAATAAAAGGAGAAAGAAATGTCACGTATCGGAAATAAAACGATTACCATTCCTGAAGGAGTAGAAGTAACTATTTCTTCAAGTAATGAGGTGACTGTTAAGGGTCCAAAAGGTAGCTTAACACGTCAATTTAGCCCATTAATTACAATCAACTTAGAAGGAAATGTAATTAATTGTGTTCGTGCTAATGAAGAAAAACATACAAAACAACTTCATGGTACTACTAGAGCTTTAATTGCTAATATGATTGAAGGAGTTCACAAAGAATTTGTGATTGAATTAGAAATCAATGGTATTGGTTATAAAGCTGGTATTGAAGGAAATAAATTAGTAATGTCATTAGGTTATTCACATCCAATTGAATATCCATTTGTAGAAGGCGTTAAAATTGAATGTCCAAAAATCACTGAAATCAAAGTTAGCGGAATAGACAAACAAAGAGTTGGTGAAGTAGCTGCGAATATCAGAGGATTTAGAAAACCTGAACCTTATAAAGGTAAAGGTATTAAATATAAAGGTGAAATTATCCGTCGTAAAGAAGGTAAGACGGCTGGTAAATAGGGAAAGGAGTAAAGTATGTTAAAGAAAATTTCAAAAAATGAAACAAGACAAAGAAGACATGCGAGATTAAGAAAGAAAATTTCTGGTACAAGCACTTGCCCTAGATTGAATGTCTTCCGTTCAAATTCACACATTCATTGTCAAATTATTGATGATTCAAAAGGTATTACCTTAGTTGCTTCTAGTTCACTTATTTTAAAATTAGAAAAAGGTGGAAATATTGAAGCTGCGAAATTAGTAGGAAGCGATATTGCTAAAAAAGCAATCGCAAACAATATTGAAACAGTTGTCTTTGATCGTGGTGGTTACTTGTATCATGGACGTGTTAAGGCTTTAGCTGAGGCAGCTCGTGAAGCTGGCTTGAAATTCTAGGAGGATCTATGGAAAGAAAACCAAAAAGAAGAGAAACTGTTGAAAAAGAGTTTGAAGAAAAAGTTGTTACGATAAACCGTGTTTCTAAAACTGTAAAAGGTGGACGCCGTATGCGTTTCACTGCTCTTGTAGTTGTTGGAGATCGTAAAGGTCGTGTAGGATACGGATTAGGTAAAGCTAACGAAGTTCCAGATGCAATTAAAAAGGCTTTAGAAGCTGCTAAGAAAAATATTGTACGTGTTCCGTTAGTTAATAAAAACACTACTATCCCACATCCAGTTATCGGTGTTTATGGTGCAGGAGAAGTTATCCTTAAACCAGCAAGTGAAGGTACTGGAGTTATCGCAGGTGGAGCAATTCGTGCTGTCTTAGAACTTGCAGGGGTAACTGATGTATTGAGTAAATGTATCGGAAGTCGTACTCCAATCAACATGGTTCACGCAACTGTTGAAGCACTCAAGAGTTTAAAAACTGTTAAGAGTATCGCAAAACTTCGTGAGAAGAAAGTTGCAGAAATTAGATAAGGAGAAGCGTTATGAACTTAAATGAATTAAAATATAACGAAGGTGCTAGAAAAAATTCTAAGCGTCTTGGAAGAGGTCAAGGTTCTGGTACTGGTAAAACTGCTGGTAAAGGACATAAAGGTCAAAATGCTAGATCTGGTGGTGGAGTTGCGATTGGATTTGAAGGTGGACAAACACCAATATTCAAACGTATTCCAAAAAGAGGTTTCAATAACTTCACTCGTAAAGAATATACAATTATCAATTTAGATCAATTGAATTTATTTGAAGATGGCGAAGTTGTAGATGTACTAAACTTAGTTGCGGCTGGCTTAGTTAAAAAATTAAGAAGTGGAATTAAAGTTTTAGGACATGGTGAATTAACTAAAAAATTAACTGTTAAATGTCATAAAGTTTCTGAATCAGCAAAAGAAGCTATTGAAAAACTTGGTGGTAGTGTAGAGGTATTATAAGATGATCAATACTTTTGTAGATATATTTAAAAATAAAGATATACGAAAAAAGATATTGTTTACTCTATTTATACTATTAGTATATCGTCTGGGTTCAGCTATTGTGGTTCCTGGTATCGATAATTCGCAAATTAACCTAAGCTCAAACTCATTATTAAACATGATGAGTTTGCTTGGGGGTGGATCTATTGCTACAATGAGCGTATTTGCATTGGGCGTTGGTCCTTATATAACTGCTAGTATTATTATTCAATTATTGAGTATGGATGTTATTCCTTATTTAACAGAACTAAGCAAAGATGGTAAAAAAGGTCAAATAGAACTTGATAAAATAACTAGATATTTGGGTGTTGTGATGGGTATTATTCAAAGTTACTTTATTGCTCTTACAATGCAAGCACAATATAAAATTATTGAAAATCCGTCATTTGCTGGATATCTATATATTGCAATAATATTTACAGCAGGCACAATGTTCCTTATTTGGTTAGCTGATCAAATTACCAGCAAGGGCATTGGTAATGGTATGTCAATATTAATTTTTGCAGGTATTGTTGCTGATATTCCGTTTACTTTTATGGGTGTATATAACGGTTTGTTAACAACAGATACTAGCACTATAGCATTAATTAAATTTATTATATATATCTTGATGTATTTATTGATTATTATATTGGTTGTGGTAATGCAACTTGGTCAAAGAAGAATTCCTATCCAATATACTAGTTCAAACATGCAAAGCAAGGCTAAAGGTGATTTGAATTTCTTGCCTTTAAAAATCAATAGTGCTTCAGTTATTCCAGTAATTTTTGCGAGTTCAATTATTCAAGCTCCATTAATCATCTTATCTTGGTTTAATCCAACATTATATAGCAAGGTAAGCGGAATTGTAGCTTTTGATAATCCGATTGTACTTGTGGTATATGGAATTTTAATTGTAGTATTCACATTCTTCTATGCTAATCTACAAGTAGATCCAAGTAAAATTGCTGATAACTTAAATAAACAAAATACATATATTCCTGGTATTCGTCCAGGAAATGAAACAAGAGAATATATTTCAAATGTTTTAAATAGAATAACTGTTTTAGGTGCTTTAGAGTTAGTGTTTATCGCTTTAATACCGTATGTGGTTACGATATTAAGCGGACTTAATATGCAAGCTGCACTTGGTGGTACTGGTATTATCATTGTAGTAGGTATTGCGATTGAAACACATAAACAACTTGTAAGTCAATTAACACAAAAATCTTATAAAGGATTTATTGGAAAATAGTATGAATATTTTAATTATTGGTGCTCCTGGTTCAGGAAAAGGAACGATGTCAGAAAAAATAGTAGCTAATTATAAATTACTTCATGTATCTACTGGAGATATGCTTAGAGCTGCTATTAAGGAAGAAAGTCCAGTAGGTTTAGAAGCTCAGTCTTATATGAATGCTGGTAAATTAGTTCCTGATGATGTTATAAATAAATTGATAAAAGAAAGATTGAATAAAGATGATGCTTTAAATGGTTTCTTAATGGATGGATTCCCTAGAAATTTAGCACAAGTAAAATCTTTTGAAGCAATTTTAAATGAATTAGGCAAAAAGATAGATTTAGTTTTAAATCTTGAAATTGATGATCTTATTCTTGAAAAGAGAATTACTGGTCGTAGAATTTGTCCAGAATGTGGTGCTATTTATCACATTGAAACTAAAAAACCAAAAGTAGATGGTATTTGTGATAATACTGGTGCAACTCTAATTCAAAGAAAAGATGATACCGTTGAAAGTTTAAAAACCAGACTTGAAACTTATCACACCCTTACTAAACCAATTATAGAATATTACAAAAATTTAGGTATTTTAAGAAATATCAACGCAGATCAAACAACAGATAAAGTGTTTGAAGCGATTCAAAAGGAACTTAAGGAGTTAATCTAGAATGATTACCCTTAGGTCAAAAAGGGAAATTGAACTTTTAAAGAAAGCGGGTAGTGTTGTAGCTTTAGTTCATAAAGCTATGCAAAGTGCAATCAAAGAAGGTGTTAGTTTAAATACTTTAGACTCTATTGCTGAAAAGATAATTAGAGAAAATGGTTGCACTCCCTCTTTTAAAGGTTATGGAGGTTTTCCAAAATCAATATGTGCATCTGTAAATGATACATTGATACACGGCATTCCAAATAATTATTGTTTAAAAAATGGAGATATAATCTCTATTGATGTAGGTGCCTGTTATAAAGGTTATCACGGAGATAGTGCTTGGACTTATAAAGTTGGAACTATCAGTGAAGAACTTGAAAGATTAATGCAGGTAACAGAGAAGGCACTTTATCTTGGTTTGGCAGAAATTAAACCAGGTAAAAGAATAGGTGATATAGCAAACGCTATTGAACAATATGTATATCAAAACAACTTCACAATTCCTACTGATTATACAGGACACGGGGTTGGAACAAGTTTACATGAAGATCCTATGGTTCCAAATTTAGGTAAACCAAATACCTTAGAAATTCTAAAAAAAGGTATGGTGTTTGCGGTAGAACCAATGGTTTTTGTGGGTAGTAATAAAACATATGTTGATAAAGATAAATGGGCTGTAAAAAGTGTAGATAAAAGCTATTCAGCACATTACGAACATACAGTTGTGGTTACTGAAGAAGGTTTTGAGATTTTAACAAAATTATAGGAGGATTATGGCTAAACAAGATGTAATTGAAATTGAAGGTACAATAGAAGATACCCTTCCAAATGCACAATTTAAGGTGAAATTAGCAAATGGACACGAAATATTAGCTCACGTTTCTGGTAAAATCCGTATGCATTATATTCGCATTTTACCAGGTGATAAAGTTACTGTAGAAATTTCACCGTATGATTTAACACGTGGGCGTATAACTTATAGACACAAATAGTGTAGGAGAATAAGGATGAAAGTAAGACCATCAGTAAAACCAATTTGCGATAAATGTCGCATTATCAGAAGAAAAAGACGCGTTATGGTTATTTGTGAAAACCCTAAATGCAAACAAAGACAAGGATAATCAAGGAGGAAAAATAAATGGCTCGTATAGCTGGTGTTGATATCCCTCGTGACAAACGAGTTGTCGTATCATTAACTTACGTTTATGGTATCGGCTTACCTACTTCACAAAAAATACTAAAAGAATGTGGTATTAGTGAAGATGTTCGTGTAAAAGATTTAAGCGACGAACAAATTAATGACATTCGTAAAGCCTTAGAAGGTAGAAAATTAGAAGGCGATTTAAGAAGAGAAGTTCAATTAAATATTAAAAGATTAATGGAAATTGCTTGTTATCGCGGAATTAGACATCGTAAAGGATTACCTTTAAGAGGTCAAAGAACTAAAACAAATGCGCGTACACGCAAAGGACCTCGCCGTACAGTTGCGAACAAGAAGAAATAATAAACGATAGGAGAAAATAAAATGGCAAAAGCAAAAGTTGTGCGTAAGAAACGCATTAAGAAGAATATAGCTAAAGGCGTAGCTCATATCCATTCAACATTCAACAACACTATCGTTACAATCACTGATGAAGCAGGAAATGCGATTGCTTGGTCAAGTGCAGGTGCGTTAGGATACAAAGGTTCAAGAAAATCTACACCTTATGCTGCTCAAATGGTAGGAGAAGCTGCTGGTAAAGCTGCTTTCGATCATGGTATGAAATCAGTAGAAGTTAGTGTGAAAGGTCCAGGACCTGGTAGAGAAGCTGCGGTTCGTGCTTTACAAACTGCCGGACTTTCAATTACAGCAATTAATGATGTAACACCAATTCCACACAATGGATGCCGTCCACCAAAACAACCTAGAGGTTAAGGAGGAGTTGTATGAAAAAATTTGAACGAGCAAAATTTGAAGTTAAAAGTATAAATAAGACAAAAAGTTTTGGCAAGTTCGTAATTGAACCACTTGAAAGAGGATTTGGAACAACAATAGGTAATGCTTTAAGAAGAGTTATGATTAGCTCACTGCCAGGAGCTGCAGTTTATAGCATTAAAATTGACAATGTATTTCATGAATTTAGTTCAATTCCTGGTGTCAAAGAAGATGTACCTTTAATTATTTTAAATATTAAGAGTTTAATTATTGATATTGATCCTAATGATGATGATGTTCATACTTTAAGAATAAAAGTTAAAGGACCTGGAGTTGTTAAGGCTGGAGATATTGAATGCCCAGCAGGAGTTAGAATTTTAAATCCTGAATTAGAGATTTGTAATTTAGAAGTAGATGGTGCATTTGAATGTGAAATGAAAGCTAGAATTGGTAGAGGATATGTTTCTAGCGAAGAAAATAAAAGACTTTATCAAACAAGCTCACAAGGAATTGGAACAATTTACACTGATGCAATTTACACACCAGTAACTAATTGTAATTATGTAGTTGAACCAACTCGTTTAGGTGAAAGCACTAAATACGACAAACTTACAATTGAAGTAAATACCGACGGCTCTTTAACGCCACAGGCTTCAGTTTCGCTCGCAAGTAAAATTTTAATTGATCATTTGGAGTTATTGACAGGAGTAGATGCGATTGCTTTAGATAGCGAATCAGTTGTTAAAGAAGTTGCGAGTGTTACTAAAGTCAATAAATCATCAATGTTAATAGAAGATTTAGAGTTAAGTGTAAGAAGTTACAACTGCTTAAAGAGAGCAGGTATCGCAACTGTTGAAGAGTTAATTCAAAAGAGCGAAGAAGAAACCGCAAAAGTTCGTAACTTAGGTAAAAAATCATTAAAAGAAATTAAAGACAAGATATACGAACTAGGTTTGAGTTTCAAAAATGAATAGGAGATTAAGCAATGAATAACCGTAAATTAGGACGCAATGCAGATCATCGTAAAGCCTTACTTAGAAATTTAGCTACTGATTTACTATTGAAAGGTAAATTGGAAACTACTGAAATGAAAGCAATGGAACTTCGTTCAGTTGTGGATGAGCTAATCACATTAGGTAAACAAAATGATTTAGCAGCTATCAGAAGTGTTGCAGCTTATGTTTATAAAGAAGAAGCAACTAAAAAATTATTTAGTGAAATTGCACCAAAATATGCAAATAGAAATGGTGGTTATACAAGAGTAACAAAAACTGGATATCGTCGTGGAGATAATGCCCCACTTGCGATTATTGAATTAGTATAAAAATATATTAAAATTTGCACCAAGAAATCTTTTAATAGAGATTAATTGGTGCATTTTTATATAATATAAATATTAAATAAAAAATGTAAGATTTTTATAATTTATAAGTACTTACATATTTTAATTAACTTAAATATTTGTTAAAATAATGACACTGCGCTATTAGCTCAATTGGACAGAGCGTTTGACTACGGATCAAAAGGTTATGGGTTCGACTCCTGTATAGCGCGCCATTTAAAAATCCATTAGGATTTTTTTATTTTTTAAAGATTATTTTAATTTAAAGAATTAAAAAAAGTTAGAATTGGTAAAAATATTAGAAATTAGGTTAAAACAAAAACAACATTTGTAAATAGCTAGAGCAATACAAGAAATAAAAATAAACAACAAGGAAAGAATTTGAGAAAAGGTAATTGAACATAAAAATCCAACAGGGAGAAAAATAGAGTGTATTAAGGTTATTGGATTATCTAAAGCAATAGTTTATAAATGCTGGGATTTTTGACAAAGTAAAGAAAAGGCTATATAATTTGTATTATAAGTAATACAATAGTAAAGAGGAGTTAATTATGAATACAATATCTTTGAGAATGAAAAAAGAAGAGGCAAAATTATTGCGTGATTATGTAGATGTAAATAATTTGAATATGAGTAAATTCATAAGAGAATTAGTGTTAGATAAAATTGAAGAAGATTTATCTTTAGATGAAGAAAGAATTTTAAAAGCTTTAGAAAAATCAAAAAATGAAAAAAAATATGACCATACAGAAGTTTGGAAAATGTTGGGTATCTAAATGTTTAAGGTTCAATTTACAGAATCAGCAATAAAACAGTTAGAAAAATTGGATAAGCAAACATTAAGAGTTATCAAAAATTGGGTAATAAAAAAATTAGTTGATTGCGATGACCCTAGAATTCATGGAAAAGCTCTTAAAGGTAATTTAGCAGGAATATGGCGATATAGAGTTGGCGATTATAGATTATTCGCAAAAATTCATGATGAAATTGTAACAGTAGAAATATTTGACTTAGGACACAGAAGAGAAGTTTACAAATAAAATACTTTTTAAAATAAAATGTATTGTTAAATAGAATTAAAGTAAAAGACTTTTAACAACAAAAACATTAATTTCGCATCTTGACCATACATAATGAATATGTTAATATGAACACGGGTATAACATACTAAATAACCTAGTTATCAAAGGTTAAATATTAAAGATGATATACTAAATGATAAGCATCATTCACATATCACTTTAAGTATAAATTAATAAATAGAGGAGGAATTTATGTTAGTATCTGCAAAAGAAATGTTAGAAAAAGCTCACGCTGGACAATATGGTGTAGCTCAATTCAACATCAACAATTTAGAATGGATTAAAGCTATCCTTAAAGCTTGTGAAGAGGCTAAATCTCCAGTTATCTTAGGTGTTTCTGAAGGTGCTGCAAAATATATGTGCGGTTTTAAAAACGTTGTAGATATGGTTAGAAACGTTCATGATCAATTAAAAATCACTGTTCCTGTTGCGATTCATTTAGACCATGGTTCATTTGAAGGAGCTAAGGCTTGTATTGAAGCTGGATTTACTAGTGTAATGTTTGATGGATCTCATTTTTCAATTGAAGAAAATATTGCGAAAAGTAAAGAAATTATTGAATTTGCACATAGTCGTGGTATTTCAGTAGAATGTGAAGTTGGTGGTATCGGCGGAGAAGAAGATGGTGTTACTTCTCTTGGTGAAGTTGCGAATCCTGATGAATGCAAACAAATTGCTGATTTAGGAGTTGATTTCTTAGCTGCTGGTATTGGTAATATTCATGGTAAATACCCTGAAAATTGGGCTGGTTTAAATTTTGATGTGCTTGCTGAAATTCAAAGAAAAGTAGGAAACAAACCATTAGTATTACATGGTGGATCTGGTATTCCGAAAGAACAAGTTTTAAAAGCAATTAGTTTAGGTGTTTCAAAAATTAATGTTAATACTGAATTACAATTAGTATTCCAAGATGCTACAAGACAATACATTTTAGCTGACAAAGATATTACTGGTAAAGGTTATGACCCTCGTAAATTACTTGCAGCAGGTACTGATGCTATAACTAAGAAATGTATTGAAATGGTAAAAGATTTCGGTAGTTACGGTAAAGCTGAATAATAATAAAAAACCACAATAGTGGTTTTTTTATTTTTTATTCTTTAATCTATACTCAATAGGAGAGATATTGAACATTTTTTTAAATGCCTGTGAAAAATAAGATTGATTATTCATACCTATTGAAGTTGTGATTTGTGCGATAGAGTAATCTGTTGAGGTTAAAAGATTAGCAGCCTTATTTAAACGAAATTCATTAAGGTAAGCAATAGGTGTTTTTCCTAAATATTTTTTAAAAGAATGGACAATATAATATTTATTCATATAAGTTTTTTTACATAACATATCAAGATTTATATCTTCTAAATAATTATCTTCCAGATATTTTTTAATAAATTCACAGTTCTGATTAACTTCTTTAGTGCTATTTAAGGTAAGTTTATTTTTATTTCTTCTAATAATATTGATAATAAGTATTTCTAAAATATTTTGGATAATAGACTCATAGTATTCAGATTTATTGCTGGCTTCTATTAAAAGAGTTTTTAAATAAAAAAGTATCTCATGTTTATAATCTACATAATTATAAATACTATAATAATTATGATTTTCAGAACTATCAGTGATAATAGAAATATCATCAATACCTAACACTATGTATTCAAAAGGTTGGTTATTTTTACTAGATTCAGCATGAGTAACATTAGCATTAACAATAATCATATCATCTTCTTTAACATCAAAAAATTTATCTTCAATGTGAAATTTACCTTCTCCTTTGGTAACATAAAAAAGTTCAGTGAAAGGATGAGAGTGCATAATGCTTGACCAATCTTTATCGTAGATGGCACTTGTAACGTATCTAATTTTAGCATTTACCTTATTAAGTGAATTAAAATTTATATTAAATTGTCTATTTGCCATATATTATTATTTTATTGAAATAAATATAAAAAAGCAATATATATAAAATAAAAAGCAATTTAATTATATCTAAAACGATTACAACATAATATAATGAAAACAAGAAAGGCAAAAGCCTAGGAGGAAAAAATGACAAAATTATTCAAACTTCTATTTGTGGGTTTACTTTTGTTTGTGAGTGTCGCTTGTGCTAAAAAAGAAGAGACAACTACAACTACCACAACAACTGAAGAACAAAAAGTTCTTAAAGTTGCTGGATTAAATGGGGGATATGGCGATGCTGGTTGGAAAGCTGTTGCGGCTGCTTTCGAAGAACAAACTGGCGTTAAAGTTGAATTAACTTTAGAAAAAAACATCGCTGAAACTCTTCGTCCAGTTCTAACATCAGGTAAAGATGTTCCAGATGTAATTTACTTATCAGTAGGTGCTGAAGGTAAATTAACAGACACAATGATTGCTGAAAAACAAATTGCTGATATCAGTGATTTATTATCAACTACAATACCAGGAGAAAGTGGAACAGTTGGTGCTAAAATCATTCCAGGATTTACAGACGCATTAACTTCTTCACCTTACCAAGATGGTAAATTATACCTTGCTCCAATCAACTATTCACCTTGTGGATTATTCTACAATGCTGGATTATTTGAAGAAAAAGGTTGGACAGTTCCAACTACTTGGGATGAAATGTGGGAACTTGGCGACAAAGCTAAAGCTGAAGGTATCGCATTATTCACTTACCCAACAACTGGTTACTTTGATGCATTCTTCTCAGCATTATTAAATGAAACTGCTGGTCCAGAAGTATATGCTAGATTAATGAACTACGATGCAACTGCTTGGGAACTTCCAGAAGTTAAAAAAGCATTTGAAATCGTTGGTAAATTAGCTACTTACACTGAAGAAAATACAGTAAGTAATGCAAATAAAGATGGTTTCACTAAGAACCAACAATTAATCTTAGAAAATAAAGCATTATTCGTTCCAAACGGTACTTGGTTACCAGGAGAAATGAAAGATGCACCTCGTGAAAAAGGATTCAAATGGGGCTTTATGGCACTTCCATCAGTAACTGCAGGTTCTGACAGATATTCTACTACATTTGTTGAACAAGTATACATTCCAGAAGCTAGTGCAAATAAAGATGTTGCTAAACAATTCGTTGCATTCTTATATTCTGATAAAGCAGTAGAATTATTCTACAAAAATGGTGGTGCAGTATTACCAACTACTACAGCTTCTTCATTCATCGAAGATGGTAGTGATGCTAAATTATTCTACTCAATTTACGATACAGGTGCTAAAGCTAACGCAGTAGGATTCGCAGCAAGAGAAGCTATCGAAGGCGTTGACTTAACAAGTGCTGAAGGTATCTTATATGGTACAGTAAACTCAGTAGTAAACGGCAGTAAGACTGTTGATGATTGGTATAATTCAGTTATTGAAGCTGTTAAACAATACAACAAATAACATTTATTAAAGTGATTTAGTATAATAGCGGTGTTAATAACATCGCTATTATTTTTTAAGGAGGATATATGCGTAAGTCTAAACAAAAAAGTTTATTTACATTTATTTGTGTAGCTCCATCAGTTATTTTATTTACCATATTTATGTTGATACCAACAATTAATATTTTTTGGATGTCATTATTAAAATGGGGTGGTCTTTCTGCGAATAAGAAATTTGTAGGTTTATCGAATTTTATTAAATTATTTTCAGATCTTAATTTTATTAGATCGTTACAAAACACGTTGTTTTTAATCGTAATAGTAACTTTAGTTACAATTTCATTTGCTTTAGTTTTTGCAGCAATATTAACTAGAGAAAAATTAAAAGGACAAAATATTTTAAGAATAGTATTTTATATCCCTAATATTCTTTCGGTGGTAGTAATTTCTGCAATATTTTCAGCAGTTTACGATCCAAGCAATGGGCTTTTAAATACAATTGTTGGATTATTTCAACCAGAAAATTGGAAAACTATCAAATTTTTAGGAAATCCAGATATAGTAGTTTATTCTATAGCCGGAGCAATGATATGGCAAGCTATTGGTTATTATATGGTTATGTATATGGCTAGTATGAGTTCTATTTCTATTCATTTATATGAAGCTGCAGATTTAGAAGGTGCTAGTAAAATTAAACAATTCTTTGACATAACATTACCATTAATTTGGACTAATATTAGAACTACTTTAACTTTCTTTGTAATAAGTAGTATTAACCTTAGCTTTTTATTTGTCAAAGTTATGACAACCGGGGGACCTGACGGAGCTAGCGAAACAGTTTTAAGTTATCTTTATAAACAAGCCTATGACAATGCAAGTTATGGCTATGGTATGGCGATAGGAGCGGTAGTATTTGTGGTATCTTTCCTATTAAGTGCCGTTATTAACCACGTTACTAAACGTGATGTAATTCAATTCTAGGAGGCTATATGAAAAAAATTAATTTATACAAAGTATTTGTTTATGTAGCTTTATTTAGTTTATTTATTTCTATAATTATACCTGTAGCTTGGGTATTTATGGCTAGTATTAAAGAAAATGCAGAATTTTATACAAGTCCTTGGAATTTACCAAAAGGATTTTATTTCCAAAACTTCATTAACGCTTTTGAAAAAGCTAAAATGGGTGAATATTTCTTAAACTCTGTTATTTTAACTGGACTTTCATTAATTATTTTATTAGTGGTTTCAGTCCCTGCAGCTTATGTACTCGCAAGATATGAATTCAAATTTAAAAAATTAATAAATATACTTTATATGGCTGGTTTATTCATTAATGTTAACTATATTGTAGTTCCTATCTTTTTGATGTTGCTTAACTGGGATAATATACTTTATAAATATTTAAATGTTGAATTCTTTTTGAATAATATTTTTGTCTTAGCAATAATTTATGCAGCAACTGGAATACCTTTTACTATCTATTTACTGCAAAGTTATTTTAAAACCATTTCAAAATCTTATGAAGATGCAGCTTGTATCGATGGTTGCGATTATTTTCAAACCATGATTAAAATAATGATACCTTTAGCTAAACCTTCAATCATCACAGTAATTTTATTCAATTTCCTAGCTTTTTGGAATGAATATATTATAGCTTTAACAATGCTTCCTAACAGCAATAAAACTTTACCAGTTGGGGTTGTGAATCTTTATCAAGCAAGTAGAGGTAAGGCGGAATATGGAATGCTTTATGCTGGGCTTGTGATTGTAATGCTTCCAACATTGATTTTATATATTTTAGTTCAAAGAAAATTAACTGAAGGTATGACTGTCGGAGGTATTAAGGATTAATATGAAAGAAATAATAAAAATAATTATAATGGCTTTGATTTTTGTGATGTCAGTATGGTGTATATTTTATGGACAAAGTAAAATAGGACATTTTGGATTATTAATAGAAATCATTGGAATTAGTGGTTTATTGTTGGACCTATACTTATACAACAAAAAATATAAATAGGAGGCTTTATGAAAAAAGGTGGACGCTTAACTTTACCTACAGATTTAGATATAGTTCCTGAAACTTTAGCTTTAATTGAAGAATTAGACGCGGATGCGATTAGGGATTGTGATGGTACATTGATGCCAAAAGAACTTACTGATGTAAAACAAAAAATATACGCTACATATTATACAACAAGAAAAGATAATGACTGGGCTGAAGCAAATCCGGAAGAGGTCCAACAAGAATATTTAATCACAGATAGACATACTGCTGTTACTGATAGTTTAGAAATCGTATTAATGGCAGGATTCCACACTCAACAATTAAAAGTAAATGATATTGACGATCCTAAAGAGTGGTGGGAAGTTATTGACAGAACCACTGGTAAAGTTGTTCCTACTACTGATTGGTCTTATAATGCTGAAAAAGGAAGTGTAACTCTTAAAACCATTCCTTTCCATGAATACACTGTAAGTTTCCTTGCTTTCTTAATTTGGGATCCAGTTCATATGTATAATTTTATTACTAATGATTGGAAAGATGCTCCACATCAAATGACATTTGATGTTAGACAACCTAAAACTCAAGAATATGTTAAGGCTAAATTACATAAATTCTGTCAAGATAATCCACACATTGATGTTATAAGATTTACCACTTTCTTCCATCAATTCACCTTAACATTTGATGATCAAAAAAGAGAAAAATTTGTAGAATGGTTCGGATATAGTGCCAGTGTTAGTCCATATATTTTAAGACAATTTGAAAAATGGGCGGGTTATAAATTTAGACCTGAATTTATTGTAGACCAAGGTTATCATAATTCTATTTTTAGAATTCCTTCAAAAGAATTTAGAGATTTTATTGAATTCCAACAAATTGAAGTATGTAAACTTGCGAAAGAATTGGTTGACATAGTTCATAGCTATGGTAAAGAAGCAATGATGTTTTTAGGAGATCATTGGATAGGAACAGAACCTTTTGGAAAATATTTTGAAAATATCGGCTTGGATGCGGTAGTTGGTTCAGTTGGTAATGGGGTAACTATGCGTATGATTTCTGATATTAAAGGTGTTAAGTACACCGAAGGAAGATTCTTACCATATTTCTTCCCAGATGTTTTCTGTGAAGGAGGTAACCCAATTCACGAAGCTAAAGAAAATTGGCTTCAAGCAAGAAGAGCAATGCTTAGAAGTCCATTAGATCGTATTGGTTATGGTGGATATTTAAAATTAGCTTTAAAATGGCCTAATTTCATTGATACTATTAAACAAGTTATTTCTGAATTTAGAGAAATTCATGAAAAAACTAATGAAACTAAGAGCTACAGTGCACCATTTAAAGTTGCGATTTTAAATTGCTGGGGAAATATTCGTCGTTGGATGAGCAACCAAGTTCATCATGCTATATGGTATCGTGAAATTTATAGTTATGTAGGTGTTATTGAGTGTTTAAGCGGTATGCCTATTGATGTTGAATTTATTAGTTTTGAAGATATTAAAAAAGGAATTGATCCAGAAATTAAAGTTATTATTAATGCTGGGGCATATAATAATAGCTGGAGTGGTTATGAAAATTGGATAGACGAAGAAATAGTAACCACTATTCGTAAATGGGTATATGAAGGTGGAGGCTTTATCGGGGTAGGAGATCCTACAAGTTACCAACACCAAGGAAGATTCTTCCAATTATCAGATGTATTAGGTGTTGATAAAGAGGTAGGATTTACTTTAAGTACTGATAAATACAATGAATGTAATCCTAATCATTTCTTATTGGAAGATATCGAAGGAGAACTTGATTTTGGTGAAGGAACACCTGGAGTTTATGCATTAGGTAAGAATTACCAAGTTCTAGCGATGGATCAAAAATATGTTCAACTTGCAGTAAATAGTTATGGTAAGGGAAGAAGTGTATATTTTGCAGGTCTACCTTATTCTCCACAAAACTGTCGTTTATTGCTTCGTGCAATTTACTTTGCAGCAACTAAAGAACATGAAATGAAAAAATACTATGTTTCAAATGTAAATACAGAAATCGCAGCTTTTGAAAGTGTTAAGAGAATTGCGGTTATAAACAATACCCAAGCAGAAGCTACAACTGATTTATATATTGATAACATTAAAAAAGAAACATTGATTCTAAAACCAATGGAAATGCGTTGGATAGATTTAGATTAATTGTTAAAAAGGTTCGTTTGAACCTTTTTATTTATATTTAAAAATAGTTTACCTTCAAATTAAATTTTTAAGTTTTTTTATTAAAAATATGTTAAAATTTATAGTATATGAATAAACAAATTTATGCTTCTTTAGAAATTAGAGAAAAGGAAGTCCATTTGATTATTGGAGAGTTTTTTAATACTCGTTTAAACATCTTAAAAGAAGAATCTATTGAAATTAAAGAAATTAAAGATTTTAAAATTATTGATAAAGATCTTTTGATTTCTAAAATCAAAAAGTTAATTGAAGATAGTTCTCGTAGTTTAGGTGCTAATATTGAAAGAGTTATTTTAATTCTTCCAAGCGTTAATTTTAAAAGACAAAATTGTAAAATCACAATTAAAACCGAAACTGGTCTTGTGAATTATAGTGATATTAAAAAAGCTATTAATATCGCAATTGACTCAAAAGTTGATGAAACCAGTGCCTTGGTTAATGTGGTATGCAACACTTATACGGTAAATGGCATTAGTTATCGTAAAATACCAATTAAAGAAATAAGTAAGGAAATCACAATTGATATTGATTTACTGCAAATAGATAAAGAAATAGCTTATGATTATGTATCCTTGGTAGAAAGTGCTGGAGTTAGAGTTTTAGATGTTTGTTTAGACACTTATGCGATATGTAAGGAAGCTGCTTTATTTGAAAAAACAGTACATCAAAACATTATTTTAATCAAAACAGAATATAATCACACTACTTTAAGTTTGATAAGCAGAGGACGATTGATGGGTGTTGAAATATTTAAGTATGGCTTAAATAATTTGATTGATAAAGTTTATAACAAATATCGTTTATCTTTAAGCAATATTGAAAGATTAATAAAATATAATTTAGTTACTGATATGAGTAAAGTTAGTGATAGTGTAATTCATTTGTGGGAAGTAAATGATCTTAAAATGACACTTAGTGAAAAAACTTTAGCTGAAATTCTAGCACCAGAAATTAATTATTATGTTGAAGAGCTTAAAAAAATGTGCCAACCTATTTTGGATAGTGGTGAAGTAAGTTTAATTTTAGTAGGCGAAGGATCTAAAGCAATAGGTATTAAAGATAAAATACAAAATGAGTTTAAAGTAAATAGCGAAATTTATATTCCAGAAACTTTAGGAGCTAGAGATAGTTCATTAACTTCGTTATTGGGTAGCTTATATAATTTTAAAGATTTATTAAATGTAAATGAAAATAAATTAGTAAGCATTGATTTACTAGCGTTTGAAGATCTTGTGAATAAAAAGGTTATTGACGGAGATGGAGAAAGTTTCACTAGAAAAATTATGGGTTTATTTAAAGAAAGAAAGAGGGATAAATAAAAATGAACGAAAATAATTTCATTAAAACAGCTAAAATTAAAGTATTTGGCGTTGGTGGCGGTGGCTGTAATGCAGTTAATCGCATGGTTGAGGCAGATGTTCAAGGTGTAGATTTTTATATTTGTAATACCGATATTCAATCGTTAAATACATCAAATTGTAAAAATAAAATTCATTTAGGAGAAGAACTTACTAAAGGATTAGGTGCTGGTGCAGACCCTGAAATTGGTAAAAAAGCTGCAGAAGAGTCTGAAAGTCAAATCAGAGAAGCGATGCAAGGAGCTGATATGGTGTTTATTGCGACAGGTTTAGGTGGTGGTACTGGTACAGGAGCATCTCCGGTATTCGCAAAAATTGCCCAAGAATTAGGTATTTTAACTGTTGCGATTGTTACTAAACCTTTTAGCTTTGAAGGTAGAAAAAGAACAGATCAGGCTTTCGCAGGTCTTACTAGATTAAAGGAATATGTGGATTCTTTAATTATAATTTCTAACAACAAAGTATTAGAAATAGTTGGAAACATTCCACTTCCTGATGCTTTTAGAGAAGCAGATAATGTTTTAAGACAAGGAGTTCAAACCATTACTGATTTAATTGCAGCACCATCATTAATTAATTTAGATTTTGCGGATATTAAAAATGTAATGAAGGGTCAAGGAACTGCACTTATTGGAATTGGTATGGATAAAGATCCTAAAGTTGCTGCGAAAAATGCGATTGAATCTAAATTATTAGAAGCTAAGATAGTAGGTGCAAGCAGTGCTATTATTAATATCACAGGTGGTTCAAGTATTACTATTAGTGATGCGAATGATGCGGTATCTACTATTCGTGAACAAGTTGGTGGTGAAATTGATTTCATCTTCGGTATTGCCATAAATAATCAAATTCAAGATGATATTATTGTAACGGTAATCGCAACAGGTTTTGATAAAAATCAATACGCAACTTCATATAATGAAGAAGATTATAAAGAAACAATTACTACTACTTCAAAAAACAACAGTAATGAAGCAAGTGTTCCTGAATTTTTCAGATCACGTTCTAATTTCTAAGATAGCTTAATGGCTATCTTTTTTATTTTTAAAGAAAAATATGGTAAAATATAATTAATCAAATAAAAGAAATAACTTAGTGAAAAAAACTAAGTCAAAATCGCAACAATATTAAGAATATTTTAATAACTTATGTATATCAATTTAGATATCATAGGAATATACATTTTAATATTTTTAAATATTATTAAAAACATATTAATATATCAAAAGAGGTGTATAATTTATGAAATATAACAATTATCATAGGTATAAAAATGGAGATTTATCAATTTAGGTAGATATTTTTAGTAATTATATGAGTAAATTGAAAGAGAGGAAAAAATATGTTAAAGAAAAAACTATTTATTACATGTTTAGCTACTATAATGATTATGACTTTTATGATTGTTATGTCAATAAATGTTTTTGCAGAAGTTAATCTATATTCACAGAAAGTTGCAGAAGAAACGATTTTTAAAATCAAAGATACTAAAGATTTGGCTATACTTTCTGAAGAACTAGACAGATTTATTATTAAAAATCCTAAAAGTACAGAACAAGAACAAGAACAACACCTCATAACATTTATTAAAAATGGAGGGTTAAATCAAGTTTCATTAAGGAGAGCTGCTAATTATTTTCAGGGATATAATAATTTAAACTCTGCAGAAAGAGAGTTAGCTCTTGCACACCCAGTTCAAGCTATAAAAGTTTATAACGATGGAAATACAGCTACATCAAAAACTATTGAAATTTATGGTGAAAATGGTTGGAAAGATAATTCAGACGCATTTAGACACTGTCTATGGAATGCTTTAATGAAAAAATCGATTGGGGTAGTTGCGGCAGAACAATGGGCTACAGCTCACGAACATGATTCTAGTGGTGTTGATAAAGATATGGATATGCATAATAATAAAATTGGAAGAAGCATTGATGTGTCAAATAAATCATTGAATAGCATAGTTGATTCTGTTAAATCTAAGGTAAAAGATGGGCATTGCAGAAGAATTGTTAATGGTTCGTTGGTCGCAACAAATGGAGATGGTATGTAATTTGTAATTAATGGGGTCAGTGATATTATTCAAAGCACTGATTCCTGTTTTCATAGCAAAGGAGAACAAATTTTATTATGAAAAAAAAGAAAAATTTTATTTTATGTGTTTTTTTGATATATGTTATTTTAGGTTGCAGTTATGTTTTTTTCCCAGATTATAAATTAAACAAAATACTATCAATTAAATTCGGCTTTGCACATTTATATGCTTTTTTTAATATGATATGTTTTTTAATGATAATTTTTTCATTATTGTTAATAGTTATCGTTTTGTTTAAAAATAGATTTAAATTAAAATTCGATATGGTAAATATCATCTTGTTTTCAACCATAGTTTTTTCGATATTTTTTATAATTTTTGAAACAGATATATATAAAATAAAAGATGAAAATAGTAAAAACAAGATAATTAAATTAGTTGAATGGAATGCTGCTGATAATATAAATGTGATAAATATCCAAGATATTTTCGGAAAATTTGATGCCGACATAGCAGTTTTTCCAGAACTTGAAGGATATACAAAAGGGGATAATTCTAACAGAAGACTAATTGATTTATTTAAAAAAGCTGACATTGATTTTGAAAAATATGTAGTGTATATATCAGAACGAACAGAGGGCATGATTGCTCCTGTTACAGTTATAATCAAGAAAGAATTTGGTAATTATAATGTTCACAAAATGCCTATGACAATATTTGGAACAATCCATTTATCTCCAACAACAAAAAACAGCCCCTCTATTATAGGATTACACGCAGCACCTCCACTTGTAGGTTTAATGGATATGTGGCGAAGAGATTTAGATTTAATCACAGATTTTTCTAAACACAATCAAAATTCAATTATAATTGGAGATTTTAATGCCACAATGAAACATGGTAGTCTTAATATGATAAATACACATACAGATGTTTTACAATATGCTCCAAAATTTAATTCAGGGACATGGAATATTAATGTTCCATCAGTTTTTAGAACAAGGATAGACCATATTTTAATACCAAACAATAAATATAGTGTTAAAAAAGTAGAAGTTAAATCTTACCACAATTCAGACCATTTATGTATTTTTGCAGAAATACAAGAATTAAATGATTAAAATCTTTAAACATAGAAATTGATAAATATCCTTTCTTTTCCTTAATTTAGGAAATACATTTATTTTATATCTTGATTTATTGTGTAAAAATAAAGATAAAGGAGGCGATATGAAAAGATTTTATTTATTCTGTAGTGCTGGAATGTCTACAAGTCTACTTGCGAGCCGTATGCAAAAAGTCGCAAATCAACATAATTTAGATATAGAAATAAAAGCATTTTCAGATAAAGAAATGGGTCTAATTATTCAAGAATATAATCCTGATTTAATTTTGTTGGGACCTCAAGTACGACATATATATGAAAGGGTTAATCAAGAATATGGATCGAAAACACCAGTAATGGTTATTGATGCCAAAGATTATGGCGAAGTAAATGGAGAAAGAGTTTTAAAAGTTGCGATTAAAACTTATAAAGAAAGGAAGGTATAAATATGTTTGAAAAATTAGAAAAAATTTTAACACCTATCGCAAACGCCCTTGCGAAGAATAAAATACTTGTAGCTATTCGTGACGGTTTTATGATTACTGTTCCTGTTACGATTATTGCATCACTTTTCCTACTATTTTCTAATTTCCCAATACAAAATTGGTCTGAAATTATCGGAACTGTATTTGGAGCAGGTTGGGAAGTTCATTTCGGTAGAGTTACTGCAGTTGGATTTAATGCGATTGCGTTGCTTGCAGCAATAGGTATCGGTTATAGTTACGCAAGAGAAGAAAAAATTGATAATAAAATTGCGGCAGCTTTAGTAGCAGTGGTTTCATTCTTAATCATTGCTCCACAAACACACGAACTTTTTGTAAATGAAGCTGGTAGATCTTTTAGAGGTTTTGCGTTCAGCAATCTTGGAACTGCTGGTATGTTCTTATCTATGATAACCGCAATACTTGCAGTTAAAATATTCGGTTTTGTAATTAAAAAGAAATTAGTTATTAAATTACCAGATGGTGTTCCACCAATGGTTATGGATTCTTTCGCTTCTTTAATTCCTGCTGGAATTACTATCTTTGTATTCTTTATTGTAAATATAATTTTCTCAAATACTGATTACAAATATGCACATAACTTTATTTATCAAGTACTTCAAGCTCCACTTGTAGGTCTTGGAACTTCTGATTTATTTGAAGTTACTTATCAATTCTTATCTACATTATTCTGGTTCTTCGGAATTAATGGTCCAGCTGTTACTAATACAATTTTTGGACCTATTCATAAAGCATTGACACTTGAAAATTATGAAGCTGCTCAAGCTGGATTAAAGATGACAAACATCTTCACCTCAGGTTTCTCTGATTTCTTCTGTAACTTTGGTGGTGGAGGTTCTACCCTAGGTTTAGTTATTATGATGTCAACTATTGCAAAATCAAGTAGAATGAAAACTTTAGGTAGATTATCACTTCCTGCAGGTATCTTTGGAATTAATGAACCAATTATCTTTGGTTTACCAGTAGTTCTTAATCCGATTATGGCTGTTCCATTCTTATTAGCACCAGTTGCGAATACTGTACTTGCTACAATTGCTACAAAAATTGGAATTTTACCAATTATTGGTGGTGTTCAATTACCTTGGACTACTCCGATAGGATTCTCTGGTTTCTTAATTACAGGTGGACTTACAGCAGTAGCATTCCAATTCTTCTTACTATTTGTGAATATGGCAATTTATTATCCATTCTTTAGAATCCTTGATAATAAATATTTAGAAGAAGAAAAGATAAATCTTAATGTTAAAGATGAAATTGATGATTTATCATTTGATGATTTAAGTTTAGATTAATGAAAGTTTTAGTAGTATTTGATCAAGGACTATCAGGTCTTGGTGGTGTAGGTAATCTTAACTTACCACTCACAATTCAAAAAGGAAGTATTGGTACAGGAATGTTACTGACGCCACACTTTGCTAAGGTTAATGCCCAAATAATCGCAACTATTGCCTGTGGTATTAATGTTTTTAGTGAAAATGAAGATGAGGTAGTTAAAAAAATAGCTTTAATGGTTAAAAAAGTAAATCCAGATTTTGTATTGGCAGGACCTAGTTTTAATTTTAAAGAATATTCTAAATTATGTGCAAAATTAGTATTTAAACTTAAAGAAGAAGGCTTTACTAATGCGTGTGCGATGATGTCTAAAGAAAATCAAGAAATAATTGAAGAATATAGCTCTAAAATAGATATAATTAAAATGCCTAAAAAAGGTGAAACAGGTTTAAATGATAGCTTCGCAGATTTATGTAGATATATTGATGCAACCAAAGAAGCTGATAAATTATTAGCTATTAGAAAAGAAATATGTTATAGCTAGACAAGGCACCACCATAGTGGTGCTTTATTTTAAGGAGTAATATGAATATTGAAAGATTAGAAAAAATATGCAATATTAACAGCGTAAGTAGTAATGAAGTATATCTTAAAGAATATTTTAAATCATTATTTAAAGATGGAGTTTTTATTGAAGATAATTTAGGCAGTATTTTTTATCATTTAAAAAGTAAAAAACCTAATGCTAAAAAAGTTTTAATAAGTTGTAGCGGAGATGAAGTTGGATTAATAATCAATAATAAAAATGGTAATTTATATAGTTTTCTATGTCTAGAGCCAATCAGCCCACTTAATTTAATCCATAAAGAAGTTGAAATTTTAAAAAGAGATGATACTTTTGCGAAAGGAATTATTGTTACAAACAAATATAAACTTAATGAAAATTATAAAAATAATATTGAAATTAATGACCTAGCAATTTTAACCTTTGATGAAAATGTTTCTATTGGGGATTTAGTTAGTTACCAAAATAATTTCAAACTTAATAATAATCATATTATTTCTAAGGCTTTAAATCAAAAAGCGATGTTTGAAGTAATAATTTCTTTGATTGAAAAATTAAAACACATAGATTTAGATTATGATTTATTTTTAGGTTTTGTAGGAATGTCAACTATCGGTCAAAGAGGAAGCCAAACAAGTGCATTTGTGATTGAACCAGATTTAAGTTTGGTTTTGACAGGATTTGAAATTTCAAATAGTAATCTTAATTTTAATGATGGCGTTGTGGTTGGTTATTATGACAGATTAATGCTTCCGAATAGAAAATTGTTAGAAGATTTTAAAAACAAAATTACAGCTAAAGAATATTTTGGTTTAAAAGTAAATGATGGCAGTTTTATTCATAAAACTTTAAAAGGTTGTCCAAGTCTTAGTGTTGGTGTTGGGATTTATGGAATTGATAGTGGGGTAGAGGTTTTAAGCGTTGATGATCTTAAAAAATTAAGCAATAGCCTTTATGATTATTTAATTGATTTAGAGGTTAAAAATGAATATTAAACTTTTAAAAAAAATAAGTGAAACTCCTGCGGTATCTTCTTTGGAATACAATATTAATAATTTAATTATTGAAAATTTAAAAGGAGATTTTACAATTCAAAAAGATGGTTTAAACTCTCTAATAGTTTTTAAAAATAATAAAAGCGATGATTTTAAAATAATGATTTCAGCTCATAGCGATGAAGTCGGATTGATGGTTAAAAGTATTGATAAAAATGGTTTTATTTATATGCAAAACATCGGTTCTTTATGGTCGCACTTACTAGCAGGGTTTAGAATGAAATTAATTAATAAAGAAGGTAAGGTTTTTAAAGGAGTTATAGGAAGCCCTGCGATTCATGGTTTTAAAGATAGGGATAGAGTTATTAAAATAGAAGATTTATATCTTGATTTAGGAGTAAGCAGTGATATTGAGATTAAAAAGCTAGGTATTGATATTGGAGATATGATTGTTTTTGACAGTGAATTTATTCCTTTGAATGAAGAAGGTTATTTTTTAGGCAAAGCAATAGATAATAGGATTAATAATTTTATTTTGTTGGAAGTTTTAAATTCAAAATTGAATAAAAATTTTTATGGTGTTTTTAGTAGTCAGGAAGAAGTTGGTTTAAGAGGGATTAGAGGTGCAACTAATATTATTAAACCAGATATTGCGATAAATTTAGATACTACTCTTTCAAGCGATACTCCCTTTAATAAAGGAGCCACTCGTTTAAATAACGGTGTTGTGCTTTCTTTAATTGATTCTAATTCTTTAGCACCTAGAAAGTTAATTAGATATTTAGAAAAATTATGTAAGTTGCACAACATAAAGTATCAATATGCAGTATTCAATGGTGGAGGTACAGATTCTGGAAATATTCATAAAAGTTTAAATGGAATTATCAACATGACTTTATCAATACCAGTAAGATATATGCATACAAGCTCAACCGTCTTTCATATAAACGATGTACTGGAATGTATTAAACTTTTAAAAATTATTATTAATGATATTAATAAAGATAAATTAAAGGAGCTTTTATGATTGAAAAAATAAATAATTTTATTGATTGTAATAAAGAAAATCTAATTAAAGATGTGATTGAATTTGTGAATATCAATAGTATTAAAAGTGAAGCTAAAAAAGATATGCCTAATGGAGAAGGCACGTTTTTAGCCTTAACCAAGGCAATTAAGCTATGTGAAAAATATAATTTAAAAACTAAAAATATTGACGGAGTTATGGCTTATGGTCAAGATGGATTTGGAGAAGATTATATTGGTGTTTTTTGTCATTTAGATGTGGTTGGGGTGGAAGGCGTTTGGGATAGTCCTCCTTTTGAAGCGACTATCAGAGATAATCGAATTTATGGTAGAGGAGCCTTAGACAATAAAGGTCCTAGTCTGGCAGCGTTTTATGGTTTTTTAGCTTTTAAATCTTTAAATATTCCGCTTAAAAGACCTATTAGATTTGTGTTTGGCACAGATGAAGAAAGTGGTATGGCTGATATTAAGCATTATTTAACTAAAGAAAAAAAACCACTTATGGGTTTTGTGCCGGATAATAAATTTCCAGCTATTTATGGAGAAAGAGGAAGGTTGGAGCTTAAAATTAGTGGCGAAGAAGTTCAAAAATTTTATGCAGAATATTTTTTAAATTCTCAAGAAACTTTAAATAAATTAGATTTAGATTTTGTTGATGAAGATTTTGGGAAATTAATTATTAGAAATATTAGATATGATAAAAAAGATTTAATTTTTACAATATGTAGTAATTCTTTTTCTAATGAATTGATTATTGATAAAATTAAAGCTAAAATTGGAAATTTAACCTTAACAGTAATTAAAAATACTCCTACAGTTTTAAAAGATAAAAACTCTATTTTAGTTAAAACTTTAAATGATGTTTATAATAAGGTTCAAAATGAAAATTTAAAACCAACCACCACTACCGGCAATACCTATGCTCATTACTGTGATACCATTATTCCTTTCGGTCCTTCCTTCCCTGGTCAAAACGGCATAGCTCATTTACCAAATGAATGGATTGACATTGATGATTTGATTAAATGCAGTAAAATATATGGCTATGCCTTTTATAAATTAAATGAGATTGATTAAAGAGCGATAAGCTCTTTTTTTAGGAATTATTTATGATAGAAGTAATAATTTAATGTGAGATGCAAAAGATGTTTTAATCAAAAAGAAATATATTTTTATTTAGGTAGTAAAGGCTATTATTGTCGTAAATGTAGTAATTTTAAAAGATTGTTGTTGGAAGAGGAGCTTATAGTAAATGATTATAATGTAAACAAAAATGCAGATTATCAACTACCTTTTATTTTAACTGATAACCAATTAAAAATATCAGAATCTTTATTGGAAAATTTAATCAATGGTAATGATGTGGTTTTAAATTGTGTATGTGGTGCTGGAAAAACCGAAATAACTTTAAAAGCTATTAGCTACTATTTAAAAAAAGGATTAAAAGTATGTTTTGCGATTAGTAGAAAAGAAGTTGTGGTTCAATTACACCAAAGATTTTCTAATTATTTTAAAGATTTAAAAGTAATTAAACTTTATGGTGGTAATTGTAAAGAAGTTTATGGAGATTTAATAATTTGTACCTGCCATCAACTATATCGTTATTATAAATATTTTGACTTGTTGATACTGGATGAAGTGGATGCTTTTCCTTTTAAAAATAATGATGTTTTATTTAATATAGCTTTAAATAGTTGTAAGGGTAGAGTTGTTTATAGCAGCGCCACCATTGAACAAGATTTAAAAGCTAAATTTAAAATTAATACAGTAGAACTTAGATTAAATAAAAGACCGCATAATTATAATTTAATTGTTCCAAAACTTTTTTGGCTTCCTAAGTTTATTAGTTTAATTATTATTTTTTTAATTTTATTAAAAACTAAAGAAAAGTGGTTGGTTTTTTTATCAACTAAAAATAAAACATTAAAATTTTATCAATTTTTTAAATATTTTATTAAATGCGATTATATTACTAGCAGTAGTTTAAATAAAGAGTTAATAATTGATAAATTTGAACAAAATAAGATTAATATTCTTTTTACAACCTCTATTTTAGAAAGAGGAGTTACTTTTGAAAATGTGAATGTGATGGTGTTTGAAAGTAATGATGATATTTTTGATGTTTCAAGTTTAACTCAAATTGCAGGCAGAGTTGGAAGATCTAAAAATTATCCTTTTGGTAAGGTTTATTTCTTTTTTGATTTTATAAACAAAGAGATAATTGAGGTAAAAAATACGATTATCAACAGAAACCTTGATTAGATATGTACCTTATGCTGAATAAAGTAATGAAAAGTGTTTTAAAGGTTAAGAATTATTGACATAAAAAAAATATAGTTTATAATTTTTTAGAGTATGGAAGTTATTATAAATCTAGAAAATGTTTTTCAAAAAGAAAAAACAATTTTATTCAAAGGAAATATGATTAAAAATCAAGATTTCTATGAGTTTAAAGATTTATTGGGCTTTAATACTAGATTAGATTTTTCATTCAATAAACTACACCTTATTCGTGAAGCTGACTATAGATTAGAATTATATATTGCGAATGATAGTTTTTTGAAAATCACAAGCAAAGAAGGAGAAGTAGATCTTCCTTTGCGAGTAATTGATTATAGATATAATGAAACAGAAACTGTTTTAAAGTACGAGTTAGAAAAAGAAATATTTATATATACTATAAGGAGAAATTATGTTACAGAAAAAAGCTATGATTGATATCGCATTTGATATTTTAACATCTAGAAAAACCCCACTTGCTTTTTTAAAACTTTATGAAAAAGTCGCAATTATTTCCGAACTAGATGAAAACCAAAAGAAAGCCAAGGCATCACAGTTTTATACTGATTTATCTTTAGATAAAAGATTTACTTCACTTAAAAATAATCGTTGGGATTTAACTGATAGAGTAAAATTTAGTGAAACTTATATTCATATCGATGAACATTTAATAGATTTAGATGATGATGAGGATGAAGATAATTTTGAAGAAATAAATGAAGAAGAAAATCGCGATCTTGAAGACTATGAAGAAGATGACGATTATGAAGATATTAAGCGTTTAAAACAAGAAATTGAACCTAATATAGATAACTAAAACAAGGAAACTTGTTTTTTTTAATTTAAAAATGCTTTTCAATTTCAATTAATAATGTTAAAATAAAAATGTTTTTCAAAATCATATATGAGCAGAACAAATTATAAGACAAATCAAAAAAAATTAATTGTTGACTTTTTAAAGGATAAACAAGACAAACATATAACTATTAAAGATCTAGAAAAATATCTCAACAACAATGGCAAAAAAGTAGGCTTAACAACTATCTATCGTTGTTTAGAAAATTTACTTAAAGAAGGTGTTGTGAATAAGTATAAATTAGATAATGTTTCTGGAGCTTGTTTTCAATATGTAGCTAAGAAATGCAATCATCCACATTTTGTGTGTGATAGTTGTTTAGAAGTTTTTCATATGGAACTTTTTGATATTTTGGAGTTTGAAAACAAGATTAGTGCTAAGTATGGGTTTTTAATAGATCCTTATAAGACGATGTATTATGGAAAGTGCAATAAATGCAAATAGGAGCTAAGATGAAAAAAATTTTAATTTTATTAATTATATTATTATTGGTGGGTTGTGGTGAGAAAAAAGTAGTTGATGACAATAAATTAAATATTATAACTACCATTTTTCCTCAATATGATTTCACTAAAGAAATTGTAAAGGATAGAGCTAATGTTACTATGCTTTTAAAACCAGGAGCAGAATCTCATTCTTTTGAACCTAGTCCTCAAGATATTAAAAATATTGAAAATAGTGATGTCTTTATTTATGTAGGTGGTGAAAACGATCATTGGATTGAAGAAGTTGTTAATGATTTAAGTAAGAAACCTGCTTTATATCGTTTAATTGATATGGTAGATACAGTAGAAGAAGAGATTAAAGAGGGAATGCAAAGTGATCATTCACATCACCATGAAATTTCTGAAAACGATCTTAAAGCAAGAAATATAGATGATTTTTCAGGTGAATTTATCAGCAACTATTCATTGATACAAGAAGGTGTTTTTGATGAACTTTTAAAAGCTATGGCAGATGAAGAACATAGTTTTGATGAACTTAAAACAGAATATCTAAATTCTAGTGAAACAGATTTTCCAACTATAAAAATAGAAAACGGAAGTATAAATGATTATAAATTTGATTTCTATTCTCATTCAGTGGTTAAAAATGAAGAAGGGGAAATATCAGAAGTTTGGTTTATTTATGAAAATAAAAATTATGATGATAAATTTCCAAAATATGTAGCTTTAAGTGATCATGGCGAAGAAGAATTAAAACATTTCCATTTTATATATGGTAATGATGTTTCAAATATCTTAGAAAATGAAGAAAATACATATTACAATAAAAATCAAGATATAGCAGAAATTCAAGAATATATTTTTAGTGGGCATAGCGATGAACATCACCATTTAGTTGATGAACACGTATGGTTATCAATCAACAATTCAATTCAAATAGTAGAAAAATTAACTGCTATATATTCAGAATTAGATCCTGAAAATGCGAGTTTTTATCAAGAAAACGCCCAAAAATATATTGAAGAGTTAAAAAAATTAGATAGCGAGTATGCTCAAACAATACAAAACAGTAAACGAAAATTAATAGTGGTAGGAGATAGATATCCATTTAGATATTTGTCTGATGATTATAACTTAGATTATTTCGCAGCATTTAGTGGTTGTTCAGTTGATATCGAAGCTGATGCAGCAACTGTAAAATTTTTAGTTGATGTGGTTAGAAATGAAAAATTACCAGTAGTGTTTAAATTAGAACTTTCTGATGGAAAAATCGCAAGTTCTATTCAAGAAGCTACAAATACCGAAGTTTTAGTTTTACATTCAGCACATAATCTAAGTAAGGAAGAACTTAGTGAAGGTATTTCATATATTGAAATAATGAAAAATAATTTAGAAAATTTAAAGAAAGCATTAAATTAATGAAATTAATAAGTATAAACGACATATCTTATGCCTATGATGATAAGATTGTTTTAAAGAATTTGAATTTTGAAGTTTATAAAGGCGATTATCTATGCATCATAGGTAGTAATGGTGCTGGAAAATCAACCTTAATTAAAGGTATTTTAGGACTTAAAAATAGTGTTGATAATAAAGAAATTGTTTTTAATAATATTAAAAATATTGGTTATTTAGCACAAAAAACAAGTATTAAAAAAGATTTCCCTGCAAGTGTTAATGAGGTTGTTTTAAGTGGTACTTTAAAAAGAGATGTTTTTGGGATTTTTTATAGTAAAAAACAAAAAGAAATCGCAAAATCTAATATGCAAAAATTAGGAATCTATGATATTAGACATAAAAGCATTCAAACACTGTCAGGTGGTCAAATCCAAAGAATGTTGCTGGGAAGAGCTCTTTGTGCTAGCGATGAGATATTACTTTTGGATGAACCTGTAACTGGTCTTGATCCTATTATCACTGAAGAGTTTTATCAATTAATTAAAAAATTAAATCAAAACGGAGTTACTATTATTATGGTATCTCATGATATAGAATGTGCTATTAAATATGCGAATAAGATTTTACATCTTCAAAATGAACAACTATTTTTTGGTACAAATAAAGAATATCTTGAAAGTGATGTCGCCAAAGAATTTTTGAGAGGTGCTCATGTACATAATAAGTGAAATGTTTTCTTATCCTTTCATTGTAAAAGCGATAATTGCTGGGCTTTTAGTATCTTTTTGTGCTTCACTTTTAGGGGTTAGTTTAGTCCTTAAAAGATATTCAATGATAGGTGATGGTTTATCTCATGTTGGTTTTGGAGCTTTAGCTCTTGCGACAGCTTTAAACCTTGCCCCACTACAAGTATCTATTCCTATTGTAATAATTGCGGCATTTTTTATCTTAAAGATGTCTGAAAATTCTAAGATTAATGGTGATGCTGCAGTGGCTTTAATATCAACAGGATCATTAGCTTTTGGGGTAATGGTTATTTCTTTATCTACCGGCATTAATACCGATGTTTGTAACTATTTATTTGGAACAATTTTAGGTTTAAGCAATAGCGATGTTTATTTAAGTATTGTTTTATCAATAGTTGTTTTAATAACCTATGCTTTAACTTACCATAAGTTATTTGCGATAACTTTTGATGAAAACTTTGCACAGGGTAGTGGAATTAAGGTTTCTTTATACAAAATGCTTTTAGCTATTTTAACTGCCTTAACCGTGGTTTTAGGGATGAAGACAATGGGTTCTTTATTGATATCAAGTCTATTGATTTTCCCTGCTTTAAGTGCCATGAGATTGTTTAGTGATTTTAAAAGTGTAAGCATCGCAGCACTTATTATAGCTGTGATTTGCTTTATCAGTGGTATGATTGTTTCGTATGTTTACGCTACACCTACTGGTGCTAGTATTTCTATGGCTAATGTGATTGTCTTTTTAATATTTAGTTTGATAAAATATATTAAGAGCAATTAAAATGAAAAAATTTATTGTAATTATATTATTAATACTTACAGGTTGTGTTCAAAAAAAAGAAATGTATAAATATTCTTATCAAAAAGTTGAAAATGAAATTAAGAATATTGAACAAAAAGTAACACCCGCAACCCAAACATTTGAAAATAGTGTTAGAAATGAAAGTTTAAATAGCGATATTGTAGAGATTAGTGAAAAAATGTTTATCACTCATATCAACGATATTTATTATAATTTTAATGATTATGAAAATAAAACCATTATAGTCGAAGGGATGTTTACTTATCTTAGTGGCTTAAACGGAAACAAGGCACCTGCAGTTTATCGTAACGGACCTGGTTGTTGTGGCAATGACGGTTGGGGTGGATTTTTACTAGAGTATAATGGAGAATTTCCTTTAGAAAACGATTGGATTAAGGTTAGTGGTAAACCTAAATTAGTAATCAATGGTAATTATCGTGATTTATTTTTAGTTGTTGAAAGTATTGAGGTTAAGGAAGAGCGAGGTGCTGAATATGTTGAGCAGTAAGTATGATTATTTGGTTGTTGGGAGTGGTTTAGCTGGAGCTATATTTGCTTATGAAGCTAATAAAAGAGGATATAAAGTAAAAGTTATTGATAAACGAAATCATATTGGTGGTAATCTTTATTGCGAAAATATTGAAGGTATTAATGTACATAAATATGGTGCCCATATTTTCCATACCTCTAATAAAAAAGTTTGGGATTACTTAAATCAATTTGTGAGTTTTAATAATTATATCAATTCTCCTATCGCAAAATATAAGGATAAAATTTATAATCTTCCTTTTAATATGAATACTTTTTATCAATTATGGAATACTATAACAGTTAAGGAAGCTAAAGACAAAATTATTGCAGAAACTTCAAAGTATAAAGATATTAATCCGATAAATTTACAGCAACAAGCTTTGAAATTGGTAGGAGAAGATATTTATTATAAATTAATTAAAGGTTATAGTGAAAAACAATGGAATCAAGACGCTACTAAAATACCTGCTTTTGTAATTAAAAGACTACCTTTAAGATTTACTTATGATAATAATTATTTCAACGATACTTATCAAGGTGTTGTGGTTGGAGGATATAATCTTCTTTTTGAAAAATTATTAGAAGGTATTGAGGTTGAACTTAATAAAGATTTTTTTAGCGATCGAGAAAATTTAGAAAACAGTGCTAAAAAAATAGTCTTTACCGGAATGATAGATAAGTTTTTCAATTATCAATTAGGAAGATTAAATTATAGAAGTTTAAGGTTTGAAGAAGAAATTCTAGATATTGATAATTTCCAAGGAAATGCGGTTGTGAATTATACCGAGAGAGATATTCCATACACTAGAATTATTGAACATAAACATTTTGAAAAAAGTGATAGTTTAAAAACAGTTATTAGTAGAGAATACCCTTTAGATTATAGCGATGAAGTAGAACCGTATTATCCTATAAATGATGATGTTAATAATGAAATTTACCAAAGATATGCAGAGCTATCAAAAAGTAGAAAAGATGTGATTTTTTGTGGTAGACTGGCAGAATATAAATATTACGATATGCACATTATAGTTGAAAAAATGTTGGAACTATGTGAAAAAGAATTTCAAAGAAGCTAAGGCTTCTTTTAAAATTTTTATTCAAAATTATGTGAAATTGTATTATAATATAATTATAAAGAAAGAGGTGCTTATGTTTTCTAAATTAATGCAGATGAGCCGTAAAGAGTTCATCAATAAGTTATTAAATGGAGTTGCGATAGGTATCGTTATAGGTCTAATCCCTAATGCTATTTTAGGTGAAGTTTTTAAAGCTTTAAAAGATAGTTATCCATTCCTTGCTACACCACTTTTCGTGGTTCAATCTATTCAATCAGCAGTTCCTCTGCTTATTGGTTGTTTAGTTGCTGTTCAATTCGCGTTTACCCCGGTTGAAATCGCAACTCTAGGACTAACAACTTTTATAAGTTCTGGTGTTGTGAAGGTTATTATGGTTAATGATAAAGCTCTTTTACAACTTCAAGGTATTGGAGATTTAATAAATATCATTTTAATCGCAAGTTTAGGTGTTATATTTATTCAATTATTAAAGGGTCGTCTAGGAGCCTTATCGTTGCTTTTAGTTCCTTTATTTGTAGTTACAATTTTAGGTAGTTTTGGGGTAGTAATCCTTCCTTATGTAAGTCAAATTTCTATTGCGGTAGGGGAAATGATTAAAAAATTCACTGAACTTCAACCGCTATTAATGAGTATTTTAATAGCTGTCTCATTCTCAATAATAATTATCTCTCCAATGTCTACAGTTGCGATTGGTATTGCGGTAGGTTTAACTGGTCTTGCTTCAGGTGCTGCGAACCTAGGTATTGCTTCTTGTGCGATGACTTTAATTGTAGGCTCATTCTTTGCTAAAAATAAATTAGGTATTATTTTAGCAGTATTCTTTGGTTCGATGAAATTATTCATTCCTAACTGGACTCGTCATCCTATAATTAATCTACCTATTATTTTAAATGGTATTTTAGCAGGTATTTGGGCTTATCTTTTCAATATCCAAGGAACTCCACAATCTTCAGGTTTTGGTTTCTCAGGAATGGTTGGTCCAATTAACGCTTATCGTTTGATGGAACACCCACCATTAGTTAGAGTTGGTATGATAGTTGTAGCATACTTTGTCTTAACAACATTAGGTGCTTATATTATTCATCAAATAAATACAAAAGTATTAAAAGTTTATACCGAAGAAATTTATATCTTTAAATAAGGAGTTTGAATGAAAATTTTAGTTTATGCAGTTCGTGAAGATGAAAAAGATGCTTTTAAACTTTATCAAGAAAAACATCCAGAAATAGAGCTTGAAATTCACGAAAGTTTACTTACCGAAGAAAGCAGTCAATATATTAGAGAAGGTTTTGATGCGATTTGTGTTTCACAAGTTAGAGCTATTTCAGAAGAAATTTACCGAAAAGTTGCGAATTGTGGTATTAAGATTTGGGCAACTCGTTCTGCAGGATTTGATATGTATCGTTTAGATTTACTAAAAGAATTAGGTATTCGTTTAGTAAGAGTTCCGGTATATTCACCAAATGCGATCGCAGAATATGCAGTTTCAGGTGCTCTTTATTTCAGTAGAAATTTTGATAAAATCCAAAAAAATGTTCAAGAATTAGATCTTCGCTGGATTAAACCTATTGTGAGTGAAGAAATAAGAAAACAAAAAGTTGGTATTTTTGGAACAGGTAATATTGGTAGAGTAGCTGCTTTGCATTTTAAAAATTTAGGTGCAGAGGTTTATGGCTATGATTTATATCCTTCAAAAGAAGCTGCGGAAATTTTAACTTATGTAGAAAGTTTAGAAGAATTAGTGAAAACTTGCGATATTATTTCGCTTCACGCTCCAGCTACTGAAGAAAATTACCACATATTTAATGAAGAACTTTTCAATTTATGTAAACCTAATTTAATTTTTGTAAATACTGCTAGAGGTAGTTTGGTGGATACTAAAGCTATGCTTAAAGCATTAGATGATAAAAAAATTAGAGCTGTGGTTATGGATACTTATGAGTTTGAAGGACCATACATAAATAAGGTATGGAAAAAAGAAGATATTAAAGATGAAGTTTTATTAGCTTTAATTGAAAGAGAAGATGTTCTTTATTCTCCTCATATTGCATTTTATACCCATACTGCTATTGAAAATTTAGTTCATATAGCTTTAGATGCAGCTGTTAAAGTATTTAACACTGGTAAGGCTAGCGAAGAAGTTATTTTATAAAGAATTAAAAGGAGTTTAATACTCCTTTTAATTGACAAAAAAGTATCTAAAATTTATAATTTAAGTGTTGCAAAAGGAGGAAATTATATAATGTCAGTAAAAGTTGCAATTAATGGTTTTGGACGTATCGGACGTTTAGCTTTCAGACAAATGTTCGGAGATTCAGACTATGAAATCGTTGCATTAAATGATTTAACAGATGCTAAAATGTTGGCTCATTTATTAAAATACGATTCATGTCAAGGACAATACAATAGAAAAGTTGAAGCAGGAGAAGGTTCAATCTTTGTAGATGGTAAAGAAATTAAAATTTACGCTGAAAAAGATGCTGCAAATCTTCCTTGGGGTGAATTAGGTGTTGATGTTGTTTTAGAATGTACAGGTTTCTATACTTCTAAAGATAAAGCTGCTGCTCATATTAGTGCAGGTGCTAAGAAAGTTGTTATCTCTGCTCCAGCTGGTAATGATTTACCAACAGTAGTATTTGGGGTAAATGAAAACATTTTAACTGCAGAAGATAAGATTATCAGTGCTGCTTCTTGTACAACAAACTGCTTAGCTCCAATGGCTAAAGCATTAAACGATTTAGCTCCAGTTCAATCAGGTATTATGACAACAGTTCATGCATACACTGGTGATCAAATGGTGCTTGATGGACCTCACCGTAAAGGTGATTTAAGAAGAGCTCGTGCTGCTGCTGTAAACATTGTTCCAAACAGTACTGGTGCTGCTAAGGCTATTGGTCTTGTTATTCCTGAACTTTCAGGTAAATTAATTGGTTCTGCACAAAGAGTTCCTGTTCCTACTGGTTCAAGTACAATCTTAGTAGCAGTTGTTAAAGCTGATGAATTAAATGCTAAAGCAATTAATGCTCATATGAAGAGTGTTGAAAATGATTCATTCGGTTATACAGAACTTGAATTAGTATCAAGCGATATTATCGGAGATACTCATGGTTCAATTTTTGATGCAACTCAAACAATGGTTACTAAAGTTGCGGATGGCTTATATCAAGTTCAAGTTGTTGCTTGGTATGATAATGAAAATAGCTACACTAGCCAAATGGTTAGAACTATTAAATACTTCAACAATTTAAAATAAGTAATTAAAATGTAAACACACCTATTAGTAGGTGTGTTTATTTGTTATTAAGAATTAAAAAGCTCCATAGGGTCTATTTTGAATTAACTAATTCAGAAAAAAACGAAATAATTTCAGAAATTATATTGAATTTTTGTTTCAAATTATCACTTTTTATTATAGTATATTAGATAGTAACAAAACTTATATGCTTATAAGATTTATTTTTGGAATAGCATATAGTATATGATAAAATGACAATGAGGTTATATTTATGTCAAAGGTCTATAATATTTTTGAAATAATTAAGAATGAAAAAGTTGAGTGGAAGAAGTTGGGGGAAGTTTGTGAGGTACTTGACCACAAGAGAAAACCTGTTACTAAATCAAAAAGAATTTTTGGTAAATATCCTTACTTTGGAGCTAACGGAATTCAAGACTATATAAATGATTATCTTTTTGATGGAACTTTTATATTAATGGGAGAAGATGGTACAGTAATGAGAGAAAATGGAACTCCTGTTTTACATTTTGTAGAAAATCAAAAAATATGGGTAAATAACCATGCACATGTTTTGGCTAATATAGATGAGAGGTATAATTTAAAATTCATATATTATTCTTTGTCTAATGTTAATGTATCTTCAATTGTAAAGGGGCTTCCACCTAAAATTAATCAAGCAGAAATGAAAAAAATCCAAATCCCCATCCCCTCACTAGAAACCCAACAAAAAATAGTAGAAATACTTGATAAATTCACAAATTATGTTACTGAATTACAGACTGAATTACAACAACGCACCAAACAATATGAATATTATAGAAATTTATTATTAAGTGAAGATTATTTGAATAAATTAAGTAAATATATTGATAGGAATTGTGAATATGAATTAAGATTAACCACATTGGGTGAGGTTGGTTTATTTATCAGAGGTAATGGATTACAGAAAAAAGATTTTGTTTTAACAGGAAAACCGGTAGTTCACTATGGACAAATATATACCGCATATAATTTTGAAACAGATAAAGTTATTTCGTTTGTTAATGATACTGTTTTTAGTAAATTAAAGAAAGCTAAACATAATGATATTTTAATCGCTACAACTTCTGAAAATATAGAGGATGTAGGGAAAAGTGTAGTTTGGCTTGGAAGTGAAGAAATTGGAATTTCTGGAGATATGTATAGTTACCGTACAACCGAAAATTCTAAGTATATTGCCTATTATTTTCAAACAGCTGAGTTTCAAAAACAAAAAGAGAGAAAAGTTACAGGCACAAAGTTGATTCGTATACATGGAGATGATATGGCTAAGTTTTCAATACCACTTCCCCCAATACATATCCAAAACAAAGTTGTACAAATCCTAGATAAATTTCAATCTT
>CAMCKH010000007.1 GCA_945875435.1 uncultured Erysipelotrichaceae bacterium | reverse complement strand
TAGAATTAAGACAAAAACAATATGAATATTATCGTGAAAAACTTTTAGGTTTTAAATTATAAAGTTTATAGTTTTATTTTAATTGCTATATATTTATCCATCATTAAATCATCAGTAGTTCTTGGAAAAATTATCTAAATTTATGTTATACTTAAAATATAAATAAAAGGAGTAATAGAAATGAATAAATTATCACCACTTCAAAAAGTGAGATATACTTATGTACCAAAACTTCCTAAAATGTTAAGAAATGGTATTTTAGAAATCTCAGTTAAAGAAGGAGAAGAAACCACTAGCGTTAGAGATCAACTTAAAATTAAAGAACTTTTCCCAAATACTTATGGTAAAAAAGAAATTGTTTTTGAAAAAGGAAATAATACTTCAACACCTAAAAAACAAATTGTGGGAGTTATTTTATCAGGTGGTCAAGCACCAGGTGGACATAATGTTGTATCTGGATTATATGATGCTTTAAAAGCTACTAATAAAGAAAATGAACTTTATGGTTTTAAAAATGGACCAAGTGGATTAATTAACGATGATTTTATCATCTTTACAGATGAATATATTGATCAGTTTAGAAATACAGGTGGTTTTGATATTATCGGATCTGGAAGAACTAAATTAGAAAGTGTTGAACAATTTGCTTTAGTAGAAAAAGTTTGTCATAAACACGGAATTACTGCTTTAGTAATTATTGGTGGAGATGATTCTAATACTAACGCAGCAGTTTTAGCTGAATACTTTGCTGCAAATAATAGTAATATTCAAGTAATTGGTTGCCCTAAAACTATTGATGGCGATTTAAAAAATGAAGATATCGAATGTTCTTTCGGTTTTGATACTGCTACTAAAACTTATAGTGAACTTATCGGTAATATCCAAAGAGATGCGAATTCTGCTAAAAAATATTGGCACTTTATTAAGGTTATGGGTCGCTCTGCTTCTCACGTTGCATTAGAATGTGCTTTAAAATGCCAACCAAATATCTGTTTAATTTCAGAAGAAGTAGCTGCTAAAAAGATGTCTTTATCACAAATCGCAAATTATATTGCGGATTCTGTTGAATATCGTGGAAATAAAGGAATGAATTTTGGTGTTGCGATTATCCCTGAAGGTGTGGTTGAGTTTGTTCCAGAATTTTCAAGTTTAATTCATGAAATCAATGAACTTCTTGCAGGAAGCAAAGCTGATTCATTCAATGCTTTAGCTAATTGGAAAGAAAAATATAACTTTATTGAAAAAGGTTTAAGTAAAGAATCGATGGAAGTGTTTAAAATCTTACCAGAAAGCATTCAACAACAATTATTCCTTGAAAGAGATCCACATGGTAATGTTCAAGTATCATTAATTGAATCAGAAAAATTATTCTCTTCAATAGTAAAAGATATTCTTGAAACAAGAAAAGCTAATGGAACTTATAAAGGTAAATTCAATGCTCTTCACCATTTCTTTGGTTATGAAGGAAGATGTGCTTTCCCTTCTAATTTTGATGCGGATTATTGTTATTCACTTGGATATAATGCCTTTATGCTTATTCAATATGGATATAATGGTTATTTATCAAAAGTTTCAAATCTATCAAAACCAGCTGATGAATGGATTGCGGGTGGTATGCCGATAACTAAGATGATGAATATTGAAAGAAGACACGGTGAAGATAAACCAGTAATTAAAAAAGCTTTAGTAGAACTTGAAGGAAAACCTTTCAAATATTTTGAAGCACATCGTGATGTATGGTCAAAAGAAACTGCTTATACTTATCCAGGTGCTGTTCAATATTATGGACCTAGTGAAATTTGTGATATCACAACTGAAACACTAGCACTTGAAAAAGGAGAATAAAAAAGATGATTAAATCATCTTTTTAAATATTATGAAATATAAAGCAGTAATTTTTGATTTAGACGGAACTTTATTAGATACCAGTATTGATCTTAATAATGCTGTAAATAAAGCACTAAATGAGCATGGATTTGAAGGAATAAGCGTTGCTGAAACGATAAGTTATTTAGGAAATGGATTTAGAGTATTAATTAAAAAAAGTATTAAAAAAGAAGTTTCTGAAACAGTTGTTGATAAAGTTGCAGAAAGTTTTAAAGTTAATTATAGAAAATGTTTTAAAGATCAAACCTATATTTACGATGGTATTTTAAATTTATTATTAAAATTAAATGAAAAAGGAATTAAAATTGCTATTAACACCAATAAGAAACAAGATTATGCTGAAGAGTTGGTAAAAGACAGATTTAAAAATATAAAATTTGAATATGTTTACGGAGAAGATATCAGTTATCCTAAAAAACCAGACCCCTTCATTTTAAATAAATTAGTTTCAGATTTAGGTTTATTAAAATCAGAAGTCTTATTTGTAGGAGATAGTGAAGTTGATTTAAAAACAGCTTATAATGCAGAAGTTGATTCTTGTTTTGTAAGTTGGGGTTATAGAAGTTATGACCAAATAAAAGATATTAAACATAATTATGTAGTTGATAATGCTTTAAATCTTGAAAATATAATCTTATAGCCACTAATAGTGGCTATATTAATTTTATAATAATACAGCCGAAAACCCATGGTCTTTAGACCGTGGGATAAATGGCATGAGGTATAGAAAGAATATTTTACTTAAATAGTATCAAATTAGTAAAATATATAGTATAATATACATACAGAGAATTTCATTTCCGAGTCTATGAAAGGAGTAATGCTGTATGTATCTTACGGTAAAACAGCAAGTTAAACATCTTTCAAAAGAAGATTATAAGTCAATTAAAGAACTTTGTCATATAGCGAAGAACTTAACAAATCAGGCAGTTTACAATGTAAGACAATACTACTTTAATGAAGGTGAGTATCTTAATTATGAAAAGAATTATACTCTATTAAAGTCATCTGAAAATTATAAATTGCTTAATTCAAATATGGCTCAACAAATACTTAAAGAAGTAGATGGTAGTTTTAAGTCATTCTTTGGGTTATTAAAACTCGCTAAGAAAGGCAAATATACTTTAAAAGATTATAAGTTACCTCATTATCTTCCAAAAGATGGATATGCTACGCTTGTTATAGGTTTTGTAAGACTAAATAGAAATAAATTAATATTTCCATTTTCAAATACTTACAAAAAAACTCACAAGAGCGTAGAAATCACGATGCCACCAATCTTGCATGATAAAAAAGTAAAAGAAATACGTATTATACCAAAGGCAAATGCTAGGTTTTTTGAAATCCAGTATATCTACAAAGCTGAGAATATTCAAAGAAATCTTAATCAAAACAATGCACTAGCTTTAGACTTAGGTATAAATAATTTCGTAACTGCTGTATCAAGCGAAGGTAAGTCATTCATTATTGATGGAAGAAGACTTAAATCTATTAATCAGTGGTTCAATAAAGAAAATGCTCGCTTGCAGTCTATTAAGGATAAGCAACATTTTGGTAAAAGAACCACCAATAAACAAAAAGCAATAGCTCGTGATCGTAATAATAAAGTTAATGATTACATGAACAAAGCTGCTCGTAAGATAATAGATTATTGTATCACTAATGATATAGGAACTCTTGTGGTTGGCTACAATGAAACATTTCAGCGTAACAGCCATATTGGAAAACAAAACAATCAAAACTTTGTGAACATTCCATATGGTCAGCTCCGTAATAAATTCGAATATCTTTGTGAATTAAACGGTATCGTATTTGTAAAACAGGAAGAATCTTATACCTCAAAATTATCATTTTGGGATAAAGATGAAATCCCTGTCTATAATGCTGATAACCCTAAAGAATATAAATTTAGTGGTAATCGAGTATATCGAGGTCTTTACAAAACAGCGAGTGGTAAAACATTAAATGCTGATGTTAACGGAGCATTAAATATCATGCGTAAAAGTAGCGTTGTGGATATGAATATCCTATACGGTAGAGGCGAAGTGGACACGCCTATAAGAATAAGGATTGCCTGAGTATTCAGGTGGAAACTTAAATATCAGACTTCTTAAATAGAGCCATAAGGCTCTTAGAAGCCCATTATCTTTAGATGATGGGTAGTTCACCGCAATGATGATATTAGAAATAAAAAGGGTGGTTCAGGCTTAGGATTATCTATCGCTACTCAAATAGCAGAATTAAATAAAATAGATTTAAGCGTCAAACTTATTAACAGTAATAAGATTAAGTTTGTTTTAAAATTTAAAAATTATAAGAAATAATTTGAAAATATGAAAAAAAATTAAAAAATTCACAAAGTTTATAATTGTAATCACTTACAATATATTTTTATGATTAATGTTGTGAAAAAAAGAACAATAAAATTGATTTTATTATAAATAATCTGTAAAATTAAATTATGTACAAGGAGGTTGTATGTTACAACAAGAATTAGAAGCTAAAAAATTAGAAGCTCAAAATCATGTAAATGAATTAGTAGATAAAGGTTTAAAAGCCCTTGAGAAATTTCATTTATTAAATCAAGAACAAGTAAATTATATTGTAGCTAAAGCATCTGTTGCGGCTTTAGATAATCACGGTATTCTTGCGAAACACGCTTTTGATGAAACTAAGAGAGGTGTTTTTGAAGATAAAGCAACTAAAAACTTATTTGCTTGCGAACACGTAGTAAATAATATGCGTCATACTAAAACAGTAGGTATTATTGATAGTGATGATGTTACAGGATTAACTTTAATTGCAGAGCCAGTAGGTGTTATTTGTGGTATCACTCCTACTACTAATCCTACCTCAACCGCAATTTTTAAATCATTAATTGCACTTAAAACTAGAAACCCAATTATTTTTGCATTCCATCCATCTGCTCAAGAAAGTTCAGCACATGCAGCAAGAATAGTGTATGAAGCAGCAGTTGCGGCTGGTGCTCCGGAAGATTGTATTCAATGGATAAGCAAGCCATCAATGGAAGCAACTGATGCTTTAATGAAACACAATGGTATTGCGACAATTTTAGCTACTGGTGGTAATGCCATGGTTAGAGCAGCTTATTCTTGTGGTAAACCTGCACTTGGTGTAGGTGCTGGTAATGTTCCTGCGTATGTTGAAAAAACTGCAAATATTAAACAAGCGGTTCACGATATTGTAATGAGTAAATCATTTGATAACGGAATGGTTTGTGCTTCAGAACAAGCAGTTATTATTGATAAAGAAATTTATAACGAATTTGTAGAAGAATTCAAATCTTATAAAGTCTATTTTGTAAATAAAAAAGAAAAAGCATTACTTGAAGAATATTGCTTTGGTGTAAAAGCTAATTCAAAAAATTGTGCTGAAGGTAAATTAAATGCGAATATTGTTGGTAGACCTGCAGCTTGGATTGCTGAACAAGCAGGGTTTAAAGTTCCAGAAGGCACCAATATTATCGCTGCAGAAGTTAGTGAAGTTGGTGAAAAAGAACCATTAACTAGAGAAAAATTATCTCCAATTATTGCGGTATTAAAATCTGAATCACATGAAGATGGTATGAATAAAGCTTGTCAAATGGTTGAATTCCACGGTTTAGGACATTCAGCAGCTATTCATACTAAAGATGAGGCTTTAGTAAAAGAATTTGGTAAGAAAGTAAAAGCTATTCGTGTAATTTGGAACTCTCCTTCAACTTTTGGAGGTATTGGTGATGTTTATAACGCCTTCCTACCATCACTTACTTTAGGTTGTGGATCATATGGTAAAAACTCAACTGATAATAATGTGAGTGCCCTTAATTTATTAAATATTAAGAAAGTAGGTAGAAGAAGAAATAATATGCAATGGTTTAAAGTTCCTTCAAAAATTTATTTTGAAAAAGATTCAATTCAATACTTACAAAAAATGAAAGATGTTCATAAAGTAATGATTGTTACAGATGAACAAATGATTAAATTAGGTTTCTTGAGTAAGGTAATTGAACAACTTCATTTAAGAAGAAATGAAGTTATTTATACAGTATTCTCTGATGTAGAACCAGATCCAGATATTACTACAGTAAACCGTGGTGCTGATGTTATGAAATCATTTGCACCAGACACTATCATTGCCCTAGGTGGTGGTTCAGTAATGGATGCTGCAAAAGTAATGTGGTTATTCTATGAACAACCTCAAGTTGATTTTAGAGATTTAGTTCAAAAATTTATGGATATTCGTAAGCGTGCTTTCAAATTCCCTGAACTTGGACAAAAAGCTAAATATGTAGGAATTCCTACAACTTCAGGTACAGGATCTGAAGTAACTCCTTTCGCAGTTATCTCAGATAAAGCTAATAACCGTAAATATCCTCTAGCTGACTATTCATTAACTCCAACTATTGCGATTGTAGATCCTGCCTTTGTAATGACAGTTCCTGGCTTTGTAACAGCAGATACTGGAATGGACGTACTTACTCACGCAGTAGAGGCTTATGTTTCAGTTATGGCTAATGATTATACAGATGGTTTAGCACTACAAGCTATTAAGTTAGTATTTGAGAATTTAGAAAACTCTGTAAAATATGCAGACTTTGAATCAAGAGAAAAAATGCACAACGCTTCAACTATTGCAGGTATGGCATTTGCGAATGCATTCCTTGGAATTTCTCACTCTATGGCTCATAAAATTGGTGGATATTTCCATACAGTTCATGGAAGAACTAATGCGATTTTATTACCTTATGTAATTAGATACAATGGTACTAAACCAGCAAAAACTTCAACTTGGCCAAAATACAACTTCTATAAAGCAGATGTTAAATACCAAGAAATTGCTAGAATGCTTAACCTTCCTGCAAGTACTCCAGAAGAGGCTGTAGATTCTTTTGCGAAAGCAGTATATGAACTTGGAGAAAAAATCGGCATTAATATGAGCATTAAAGGTCAAGGTGTTGACGAAGCTGAATATATGAGTAAGGTTGAAGAAATTGCATATCTTGCTTATGAAGATCAATGTTCTCCAGCAAACCCTAGACTTGCATTGATTGAAGATATGAAAGAAATACTTCAAGATGCTTATTACGGTTATAAAGCAAAACCTGGTAGAATTAAATAGATATTAAAAAGGTTTATGTAAAACATAAACCTTTTATTTTATTAAATTTTTTTACTAATAATATTTTTCGCAACTTTTAGATAAAGTTTATCAATTTCATCCTTATGTCTTTCAATATAAATATTTTTTAGGCAATCAATTACATAGAGTTGTGATAAAGTTCCGCTTATAGTTCCACCTTTTAAAATATTTTCTCTAGCTGCAGTTAATAAAACAATATCGGCTAGATTGGTTATTTCACTTTTAATATGATTGGTAATTAAAATAATGCGACAATAATTTTCTTTTGCGATACTTAATGCCTCATAAATATCTTTAGTGTTTCCAGAAATACTAAAGGCTATTATTAAATCATTAGATTTGATATTAGAAGCATATATTGTTTGGAAATGAGAATCATATACCGCAAAAGAATTAAGTCCTATTCGGTGGAAAGTAACTTCAGCCTCTTTAGCACTAAGACCGCTAGCTCCAACTCCGAATAAATAAATTCTATTTGCTTTTTCAATTAATTCAGTAGCTTTATATAATAATTTTTCATCTAATATTTGTGCAGAATCTTCAACAATTTTTATTAATTTATTTTTACTGTATTCAATAATATTGTTTTCAGATTTAGATTCTTTTTCGGTGGCGATTTCAGAAGCTAGTTTAAGTTTTAAATTACTGAATTTATCATAACCAATTTTATTACAAAATCTTAAAATACTAGCTTCTCCAACCTTAGCATCCAAAGAAATTTCTTGTAGGGTTGAATATACTACTTTTTCAGCATTTTTTATAATATAATGAGCAATTTTTTGTTCAGTTTTAGTTAAACTTGGAAGATATGATTCAATTAAAATATTTAATTTCATATTATTTATGATTTAGGTGGTAATAAAGTGCCCCAACCATTCCTGCATCATTTTTAAGTTTTGCGGCTTCAATTCTTAATCCTTCTTTAAAAGCAGGCATAATTTTTTCAAAAACTTTATTTCTAAGAGGTTTAATCAATAGCTCTTCCTGACTACTCACTCCACCACCTATTAAAATTACACTGGGATTAAAAATATGCACAAAAGATACCAAACCTAAAGCAATATATTCAATCCATTCATCTACATATTTTTTGATTATTGGATTTTGTTTTTCTAGTTCTTTAAAAATAGCCCTACCATCATAATTTACTTTTAATTCTTGATTTATTTTTTTTACAAGATAACTGGTAGCTGCATAAGGTTCATATCTTCCAGAGTTTAATTCTTCATTTTTAGTAGCACTAGCTTCTAAAATGATGTGCCCAAGTTCGCCTGCAATACCGTTGTTTCCAAGTAATATTTTATTATCAACAATAACACCACCACCAATACCTGTACCAATGGTAATTCCTACAGCATTCTTGTCGTTGATGCAGCTGCCAAGCCATTTTTCCCCAAGTATCATACAATTCGCATCATTCACAACAGTGGTATACAAATTAAATTCAGTTTCAAATCTTGTTTTAAAATCACTACCGATATAGTTAGGAAGATTTCCGCAAGTTCCAATAACTTTACCTTGATAGCTGTCTATTTGACCTGCAGCAGAAACTGCAATTCCACTTAATTCAAGTTTATGGTCTTTTAATAATTTTTTCATTGTTTTAACTACAGTTTCTATTATCGGTGTTTGGTAGTTATCAAAATCAACCCTTTCTTCTGATTTTATTATTATTTCTCCTTTTTCATTTAAAATACCAACTTTACAAGCAGTGCCTCCAATATCTACACAAAGATAATTTTTCATTTATTTTTTCACCTCTTTCGTATATAATTTGTTTATGATATTTGATAATTTAAGTAATTTAAGACTTTATTATGGGTCTAATAAAAATTTAGATACAATTATAGAATTTATTGAAAATAACGATCTTAACGCTTTACCGTTGGGTAAAAGTATTATTAATGATGAAGTGTTTGTGGTTGTTTTTGATTATGAAACTATACATAATGATGAGTGGCTGTTTGAAAAACATCATCATTATGCAGATATTCATCTAACACTTAAAGGTAAAGAGTATGTAGGTGTTACTAGCAACGATCGTATTTTAATTACTAAAGAATACGATGAAGCTAATGATATCCTTTTTGGTAGCAGTAAGGAGTATTTAAAGGTTTTAATTGATGAAAACCATTTTGTATTAACTTACGCTAAAGATCCTCACTCTCCAAGAAATTATGCTGGAGATAAACAAGTTAAGAAAGTTGTATTTAAATTTTTACAAAACAAGTAAAGGTCATCAAAGATGACCTTTTATCTTAACGCTTTAAATAAAGCAATATCTATATCGCTATATTTATTAGCGATTTCTAGTAATTCAGCTTTTACAGCTTTAATTTCTTCGTTGTTTAGGTTAATAAATGGTCTTCTAACAATACCTGCATCAGTTCCCATCCACTTCATACTTTCTTTAATTACAGCATAATAATCATATTTAAGAGAAGCATCAATTATAGCAACTGCACATTTTTGTAGTCTTTGTGCCTTGATTAATTCATTATTTTTAACATATTTGAAAATGTCTAAGAATAAATCAGGAAGCATTGTAAAGAATGAACCTATAATTCCATCTGCTCCATTAAAGATACCACTAAGTGCCATTTCATCAGCACCAGAATAAACCATAAAATCGTTTGAAATTTGTTCCTTACATTTATAAATATCTTGATGAGTATAAGCTGTATATTTGATACCCGCAACATTTTTAACAGTTGAAAGTTCTTTGATAAAATCAAATCCCATTAAACCAGTTAAAGGAACATTATAAATAATCATAGGTAGGCTTGTTGAGGCTGCAATATCTTCGTAATATTTTTTGATGTGTTTATTGTCAAATCTCCAATAGAAAGGTGGTACAGAAGAGATCGCATCAGCACCAACTTCTTCAGCGTGTTTGCTTAATTCAATACTTAGTAAAGTTGAAATTGCTCCTACATGGACAATGACCGGAACCTTTTTATTAACAACTTTAACTACTGTTTCTACCACTAATTTTCTTTCTTCCAAGCTCATCAAGAATCCTTCGCCAGTAGATCCTGTAAGATAGAAACCATTAACTCCTTTTTCAAGCAACCAATTTACTAAATTTTCTAATCTTTTTAAATCTAATTTTTCATTTTCATCAAATGGAGTAATTAGAGCAGGGATAACACCTTTTATTTCTGTAGGTTTAAACATTTTTTCCTCCTTATTTATTTAATTCTTTTACAAATCTTGAAGCAATTTCTAATGGTCTAGTGATAGCACCACCAACCACAACACAGAAAGAACCAACATCTATAGATTTTTTAGCATCTTGTGGGGTATATATTTTACCTTCCGCAATAATTGGTACATCACATTTTGAAGCAATTTCTTTAATTAAATCAAAATTAGGTCCATCAATTTTTACAGAATCATCAGTATAACCACACATTGTAGTACCGATAAAATCAGCACCAGCCTTTGCAGCTTTTAAAGCATCATCAATAGTAGCACAATCTGCCATGATTAATTGATTAGGGTATTTAGCTTTAATTTCTTTTACAAAATCATAAGCACTTTGGTTATTAGGTCTTGTTTGAGTAGTAAATTCAGTAGCGATAATCTCAACCCCAAGCTCTACCAACTCATCAACTTCTTTCATTGTGGGTGTAATATAGGCTTTTGCGTTTGGATAATCTTTCTTAATAATACCTATAATAGGAAGATCTACTGCTTCTTTAATTTCCTTAATATCTCTAACCCCATTAGCTCTAATACCAACTGCCCCTGCGAGTTTGGCAGCTAAGGCAAATTTTGGCATAATGCCTCCATTTTCACTATACATAGGTTCGTGCGGTAAAGCTTGACAACTAACCACCAAACCGTTTTTTAATGTTTGGAATATATCTTTTTTACACATATTTATCCTTTCTGGAATAATACTTCAAAATTTTATTTTTTTTGAAATAAATCTACTAAAAATATAACAAAAACTAAAAAAATTGTAAAGAGTTTTAATGTTATCGTTTACAAATAAAAAATTATATGTTAAATTATGATTGAAGAGATTCCAAATACTATAAAAAATTGGAGTTTCATTTCAAAATAACTTAAGGAGGAGAAAATGAAAAAGTTATTTGCTGTTATAATGGTAGCTCTACTTGTTTTAACAGGCTGCAGTAAAAAAGAAGAAAACACGGCTGTTGAAACAAAAACCGAAGACGCTAAAGTTGAAATTACTTGGTGGGCTTATCCTACTTTCGCTACAGTAGATGGCGTAGCTGGTAAATATGAAGAATCAGTTATAGCTAAATTCAATGAAAAATTCCCTAACATTACTGTTAAGGTTGAAATGTTGGATTTCAAAACTGGACCTGAAAAAACTATCACTGCTTTACAAGGTGGTACAGGACCAGATGTATTGTTTGATGCTCCAGGACGTATTGTTGACTATGGTACAAGTGGTTACTTAGTAAACTTAACTGATTTTGTAAAAGAAACTGGTTTAGCTAGTGATTCAGATCCACTTATTATAAAAGCATCAAGTGATAAAGATGGTAATGTTTGGATGTATCCTTTAAGCTCTGCACCATTTATGATGGCTGTTTCAAAAAATGCATTAGAAGAAGCTGGATTACTTGGAACAGTTGATTTTACTAAATGGACTACTGAAGAATTTATCGACCTTTCTAAGAAAATGCAAGAAAAGGGTTATAAAGGTGTTCAAATTTATGCACTTAACCAAGGTGGAGACCAAGGTACTCGTGCTTTCATTTCTAACTTAACAGGTGCTAGAATTATTAATGATGATTTAACTGCATACACAATGGATACTCCAGAAGCTATCAAAGCGTTTGAGTTAGTTAAACAAGGTATGGATGAAGGTTGGTTAGAAGGAAGCACTTCTAATAACGCAGGTGATGCGATTACTGCCTTTGTGAATCCACAAAACTCTACATTCTGGGCTGTAAACTTATGGTCATTAAATCTTCAAAAACAAAAAACTCCTGATTTAGAAGCTTCAGGTATTGAAGTTATTCATGCAACACTTCCTTCACCTGATGGAAAAGCTAATTTAGAATATTTAGTAAACGGTTTTGCGATCTTTGATAATAAAGATGAAGCTAAAATTGCTGCTGCTAAAGAATTTGTGAAATTCATTTCAGATGATCCAGTTGTTGGTAAGGAAAATGTAATTGCTACAAATGCTTTCCCAGTTCGTAATAGCTTTGGTGATTTATACCCAGGAAATGAATTAATGAACTTCCATAAAGGATTAACTGCAAATTATGGTGTTTACTATAACACAGTTCCAGGTTTCGCTAATATGAGACCATTCTGGTTCGGTTCACTTCAATCATTGATTACTGGTGAAAAAACTCCTGAAGAAGTTGCTAAATACTTCACTTCAGAAGCTAATAAAACTTTAGCTGAATAATAAATTTAGTATAATTACAATAAAATCACAAGGGTGGATACCCACCCTTGTTTTATTAAATAAGGAGGGATTTAGGTGAACAAAATTAAAAAGTTATCACCACAAGCAAGAGAAACAATAGTTGGATATAGTTTTCTTGCACCTGCAATTTTCTTTTTCTTAACATTTGTAGCAATTCCAATTATTACTGGTATGGCTACAAGTATGTTTAATTATACGCAAAAGAAATTTGTGTTTACTGGAATTGAAAACTACATCAAATTATTTAATGATGAAATATTTATTAAGTCTTTATTTAATACTACAAAATTAGTTGTAATATCAGTTCCGATAATTGTATTATTTAGTCTTTTTGCAGCCCTTGTTTTATATGAAAAACATCCTGTTGTTAGGGCTATATTTAGAGGTATTTTTTATTTACCAGTAGTTACTGGTAGTGTTGCGGTAGTAGTTGTTTGGAAATGGATTTTTGATCCTTACAACGGTATTCTTAATTATCTATTATTAAATTTAGGTGTAATTGAAAAAGAAATTCAATGGTTAGGAACTAAAGAGTTCGCCTTATGGGCAATCATTATTATTTTAATCACTACTAGCGTAGGACAACCTATAATTTTATATATTAGTGCTTTAGGTAATTTAGATGTTTCTCAAGTTGAAGCAGCTAGAATTGATGGAGCAAGTGAATGGCAAGTATTTAGACATATCAAATGGCCTGGCATTATGCCTACCACTTTATATGTTGTGGTTATTACTACCATTAATACCTTCCAATGCTTCTCATTGATACAGCTATTGACTAGCGGTGGTCCTAACTATAATACTTCTACTATAATGTATTTAGTTTATGAAACTGCATTTAAGAAATATCAATTTGGTTATGCGAATGCTATGGGGGTTATTCTAGCTGTTGTGATTGGGTTATTCTCATTGGTTCAATTCAAAATATTTAGTAGTAAGGAGTAGCTATGAGTAAAAAAATTATTAGTAAAATTCAAGGAATTGCGTTTAATTTTACTTCAATGCTTTTCCTAACGCTCGCAACAATATTATTTTTCTTTCCATTTTATTGGATAATTACCGGTTCTTTTAAAAGTCGTATCGATAATATGAAACTGCCACCAATTTGGTTCCCTTTGAATATAAGTTTGGAATCTTGGGAAAGTTTATTTAAACAACCTGCATTTAATTGGTTATTTAATTCGATTTTTATTTCATTATTCACAATGATTTTGGTTTGTTTTGTGAGTACTCTTGCGGGTTATGTTTTAGCTAAAAAAAGATTTATTGGTGTTAAATTTATTTTCGGAGTATTTGTCTTTGCGATGGCACTTCCAAAACAAGTAGTGCTTGTTCCTTTAGTAAGACAAGTAGCTGCGATGGGTTTTCATAATACGATGTGGGCTGTTATTTTACCAGCTGTAGGTTGGCCTTTTGGGATTTTCTTGATGAAACAATTTAGCGAAACAGTCCCTACCGAACTTCTTCAAGCAGCAAAAATAGATGGTTGTAATGAAGTTAAAATATTCACTGATATTGTGGTACCTATAGTTAAACCAGGAATTGCAGCTCTTGCGATTTTCACATTTATTTCAAGTTGGAATGACTATTTCTTACAACTTATAATGCTTAATAATCGTGCTAAATTAACACTTCAATTGGGTTTAGCTACCTTACAAGGTGAGTTTGGTACAGATTATGGTTTATTGATGGCAGGTGCTACTTTGGCAGCCATTCCAATTATTACAATGTTTTTAACTTTCCAAAAATCATTTACCCAAGGTATTATGATTGGAGCAGTAAAAGGATAAAAAATGCAATAAGCATTTTTTATTTTTGTTTTTTTTAATATAATTTTATTATGATAAAAATATTTTATACTACAGATATTCACGGTTATATTATGGACCATAGATATAGTGATAACCAAAAATCTAAAATGGGTTTAGTAAAAATTTCAAAATTCATCAAAGAAAATAGAGATGAAAATAGTATTTATATAGATAATGGCGATATTTTAGAAGGAAGTCAACTTTTAGATTATTATTATGAAAATGGATATGATTTTAATCCTATTAAGGAAGCGATGGAAATTGCTGGGGTGGATTATGTTAATATTGGAAATCATGATTTTAATTACGGAACTAAAGTTTTAAATGATTATTTATATGGCTTTAAATGTATTACAACTAATATTAATTACCAAGGAAAACCTTTAGGAAAAACCATTATTCACACTTTTAAAAACAACATAAAAGTCGCAATAATTGGTGTTTGTACCAGCCACATTTTTAACTGGGAAAAACCAGAAAATTTAGTTAATATTGATGTTTATGATGCTTTTAGCGTTTTAAAAACAGAAGTAAATAAAGTTAGATCAGAAGTTGATTATGTGGTGGCTGTGTATCATGGAGGTTTTGAAAAAGATATCGAAACTGGAAAAATTATTGATGAACTTAATGGTGAAAATCAAGGTTATCAGATGTGTGATGAAATAGAAGGGATTGATTTATTTTTAACTGGGCACCAGCATCGTTTAATTAATACTAAAATGAAAAATACTAAAATTATTCAATTACCATCTCAAGCTACATCATTAGCTTATATTGAAATTGATAAGAATATTGAATGTAAAATCATAGAACTTAATAATTGTAATGATTTAGAAATTGAAAATAAACTTTTAGATATTGAAAATAAAACACAAAAGTGGTTGGACCAAAACATTAGAGAACTTCCTTATGATTTATTGATAAAAAATCAATTTGAAGCTAGACTTTATAAACATCCATTAGTATCTTTTTTAAATCAAATTCAATTACATTATTCAAAAGCAGATTTTAGTGCAGTGGCTTTATTTAATAATGCGATAGGTTTCAGTAAGAATTTTACTATCAGAGAACTTACCAGCACCTATGTTTATCCAAATAGTTTAGAAGTTTTAGAAACGGATTATGAAAATTTAAAATTATTTTTAGAAAAAACGGCTGAATATTTTATGGTTGAAAATAATAATATAGTTGTGAACAAAGATTTTTACGAAATAAAACCTCAACATTATAATTACGATATGTTAGACGGGATTGAATACACCATTAAAGTTTCAAATCCTATTGGACAAAGAATAATTTCTTTAACAAGAAACGGCAAGGAACTTCCTAAAGATAAAAAATATACTCTAGTAGTTAATAATTATCGTGGTAATGGTGGAGGAGATTTTTATATGGTAAAAAATATGAAACGAATTAAGAGTATTGATACCAATATGGTTAAATTAATTTATGATTATGTTAAAAATTGTCAAGAATTAAAAATAAACCACCAAGATAATATTAAAGTTATACTTTGATTATATAAAAATAAAGAAATTTCAAAAAATTAAGTTTATTTTAAAATATTACTTGCATTATAATATAAGTTATAGTATAATCTAAGCGTTCAATATACCATAGACAGTAACGGCAAATGCTTAATAATGTTACCGAGGTAAAGGCTTAATATAATGCTTTTTTCCTGTCTGTGTAGATGGGTTTTATGTTTATCTGGATATTGACATAATTTTAAAGAAAGGAGAAATATAAAATGAATCAAAGAATTCTTGATGAGAAAAAAGTATTAGTTGAAACTATTGCTGATAAATTTAAAAATGCAAGTTCAAGTGTACTGGTAGAATATCGTGGTTTAAGTGTTGCGGAAGTAACAGAACTTAGAAGAGCTTTAAGAAAAGAAAATGTTGAATTTAAAGTTTATAAAAATTCAATGGTAGAAAGAGCTGCACAAAGTCTTGGTTATGAAGAACTACAAAAAGATTTAGTTGGACCTAATGCGATCGCATTTAGTACAGATGCAACTGCACCTTGCCGTATTCTTGCGAAATTCTCAAAAGATCACCCAAAATTAATCTTAAAAGCGGGTGTTGTTGAAGGTAAGGTAGTTGATGCTGAAACCATTGCAGAACTTTCTAAATTACCAAACAAAGAAGGTATGCTTTCAATGTTACTTGGTTGCTTACAATCACCAGTTCGTTCATTTGCGTGCGCTGTAAAAGCAGTTGCTGAAGCAAAAGAAGGCACAAAAGTAAGCGAATAATGTCATATAGGAGGAAAATAAAATGGCAAAATTAACACATGAGGATATTCTTGCTTTCCTTGAAGAAGCAAGTATTTTAGAACTAAACGATCTAGTAAAAGCAATTGAAGAAAAATTCGGAGTTACTGCTGCTGCTCCTGTTGCTGTTGCTGCTGCACCTGAAGCTGCTGTAGAAACTGGACCTACAACTGTATCAGTAATCTTAAAAGATGCTGGTGCTTCTAAAGTTGGTGTTATTAAAGTAGTTAGAGAAATTACTGGTTTAGGACTTGTTGAAGCTAAAGGTTTAGTAGATAAAGTTCCAGCTCCAATTAAAGAAAATATTAGTGTAGAAGAAGCAGATGGCATTAAAGAAAAATTAATGGCTGCTGGTGCTTCTGTTGAAATTAAATAATTAAACTTTTAATATGTCTCATTATTTCATTAACGACAATAATTTAAAGACAGCTGAAAAGGTTTTTGATTTTGTTTTGGATAATGAGTTTTTCCAATTCAAAACCGATAGTGGAGTATTTTCTAAAAATGGTATTGATTTTGGAAGTTATGTACTTATTAAAAGCATTTATAAAAAAGATTTAGGAGAAAATATCCTAGATCTTGGTTGTGGTTATGGTCCTATTGGGATTATAATTCAAAGATTTGTAAATAAAAGAGTTACTGCTGTAGATATTAACGCTAAAGCAGTAACTCTTGCTAAGGAAAATAGCCTTAGAAACAAAGTTGTAATCAATGCTCTTGAATGCGATGATATCACAACTTTAAATGATAAATTTGATACCGTGATTTTCAATCCACCAATAAGGAGTGGTAAAGAAAATATTTTTTGTCTTTATGAGAAAAGTTATGCGGTATTAAAAAATGGTGGCTATCTATATATAGTCATTCAAAAAAAACAAGGAGCAAATTCTAGTTTTAAAAAATTAACTGAACTTTTTAAAGAAGTAATTATTTTAGATACTATTAAAGGTTATCAAATAATTTCAGCTTTAAAAGGTTAATACATTGAGAGGACGGCGTATTAAATGAACAAAAATAAAACATACCAAGATATAGAAGTTGGAAAAAATGCTTTTCGTCGTGATTATTCTAAATCAACAGGCAGTTTAGAACTTCCTGATTTAACAGAAATCCAAACAAAATATTTTAATTGGTTTAAAAACGAAGGTATTAGAGAGGTATTTGAAGATATCTATCCTATAATTTCTAACAACGGTATCTACCGCCTTAAATTCCTTGATTATGAGTTTAGTGCACCAAAGTATTCGGTAAGTGAAAGTAAATATCGTGAGGTCAATTATGTTGCGAAATTACACGCAAAAATGGAACTTGAAGTTTTAAACGAAGAAACAGGTGAAGTTCATACTCGTTTTGAAGAAATATACTTGGGAGATTTCCCAATGATGACCCCGCACGGTACTTTTATTATAAATGGTGCTGAAAGAGTTATTGTTTCTCAAATTGTAAGAAGTCCTGGTGCATATTTTTATATTCAAAATGATATAAAAACAGGAAGGGAAAATTATGAATCAGAATTAATTCCAAGTCGTGGTACTTGGTTACAATTAATGTCTGATAATAAAAAGTCTAGTGAAGATAGTCTTTTCAATATGAGTATTGATCGTAAAAGAAAGATTTTATCTACTATTCTTTTAAAAGCAATCGGCTACTCTTTAAAGGTTGATGATATTGCGGATGATAAATTAGATATTGATAACTTTAAGAATTTCTTAAAGGCTTTTAACTTTGATATTGTAGAATCAGAATTAGCTGAAACTAATAAATTACTTGCGATATACAACCAACTTTACATTTCTTTATTCGGTGAATATAGAGAAATTACCAACTCACTTAGACAAGATAGAGTCGATTCGCAACAAGCTGCTTTAATTGAGATTTATGAAAATCAAAAGAGTGATGAAGTTCCTACGGTAGATGGAGCTATCAATCTGATGAATGCGAAATTCTTTGATCAAAAGAAATACGATTTAACTAAAGCAGGTCGTTATAAATTAAATAAGAAATTAAGCGTTATTGATCGTTTAGAAAATAATATATTAAAGGAAAATTTATATAAAATAGATGGTAGTATTTTATTAGAAAAAGGAACTTTAATAACTAAAAAAGAACGAGAAATATTAAAAGAAGAATTAAACAAAGGCAATCATATAGTTGCCTATCCAATAAATTATCTATTCTCTCACCCTAACATTATTGATGTAGAAGTTGATAATACTTACTTAATAGGTAGAATTTTAGCTAAAGAAGTATCTTTTAATTCAGTTACTTTTGAAGAAGGAACTGTAATTAATGAAGATGTTTTGAAAGGTTTAAAATCTATCACTAAAGTTGTGAGTATTTATACTGAAGTTGCTGCAAATAAAGTTGTTTTAACTAAGAAAAATTACCAAGATGTTTTAAATTATGGTCAAAAATTCTTTATTTTAGCTAGATTAACCAATAAAGACGGTGAAGATTTAAGAAATGAAGGCGAACTACTGGTTCATAGATACATCGCTGATTATGATTCATTTGTTTTAAGTAGAGATAATGAAATTGTTTTAGAATCATTAATTAAGAAAGGTGAAGAAGTAGAGGCTTGGTTTGTGGGTTCTGCTCAACAAGTTGTAAGAGCTGCAAGTCCTAAGCACCCTGATTTTATAATTAAAATTGTAGGTAGCGATCCTTTAAATGATAAAAAAGCTATTACTACCAGTGATATTATCGCCTACTATTCTTACTCACACACTATTTTAGATGGTCTTGGCAATAGTGATGATATTGACCAATTAGGAAATCGTCGTATCAGAACTGTAGGTGAATTAATTCAAAATCAATTTAGAATTGGTTTATCAAGATTAGAAAAAGGTGTTAAGGATAAAATGTCTACTATTGAATTAGACAAAGCTACCCCAAAAACCTTAACTAACGTTAGACCACTTAACAGTGCTATTAAAGAGTTTTTCAGCAGTTCACAATTATCACAATTCATGGACCAACAAAACCCTCTTGCTGAACTTACTAATAAACGCAGAATAAGTGCTCTTGGACCTGGAGGTTTAAGTAGAGAGCGTGCTGGTTTTGAAGTTCGTGATATTCACAGCAGTCATTATGGCAGAATTTGTCCAATTGAAACTCCTGAAGGACCAAACATTGGACTTATCAACTACCTTACAACTTATGCAAGAGTTAATGACTATGGATTTATTCAAACTCCATATCGTAAAGTTCTTCCTGACGGCACTGTTACTGAAGATTATGAATATTATAGTGCTGATAGCGAAGTGGATTACGTAATTGCTCAGGCTAATGAAGTTGTGGATGGTAAATTAGTTAATGATTATGTAGTCGCAAGAGTTAAAGGGGAAACTGTATCTGTTCCTAAGAAGGAAGTTCAATTAGCCGATGTTAGTCCAAAACAAATTGTTTCAGTGGCTGCGGCTTGTATTCCTTTCCTTGAAAACGACGATGCTTCTCGTGCTTTAATGGGTGCAAACATGCAAAGACAAGCAGTTCCATTATTGAAACCAAACAGTCCTTATGTGGGTACTGGTATTGAAGCGAAAATTGCGAAAGATAGCGGTAGTGCTATTGTAGCAGAAGTAGATGGTAAAGTAGTTTATGCGGATTCAAGAACTATTATTACTGAAAAAGATGGTAAAGAAACCAAATATGAATTAGAAAAATTTAGAAGATCAAATGCAGGTACTTGTATTAATCACAATCCTTTGGTAAGCAGAGGAGATGAAGTTAAGAAGGGTATGATTTTAGCAGATGGACCTAGTATGCAGTCAGGTGAGCTTGCGTTAGGACAAAACGTTACTATCGCCTTCATGACTTGGCACGGTTATAACTATGAAGATGCGATCATCATGAGTGAAAGAATGGTTAGAGATGATGTTTATACTTCTATTCACATTGATGAATACAGCATTGAATGTCGTGAAACTAAACAAGGGCCAGAAGAAATTACCAGAGATATTCCAAATATTTCAGACAACTTGATTAAAAACCTTGATTCAAGAGGTATTGTTATGGTTGGGGCTGAAGTTAAAGAAGGAGATATTTTAGTAGGTAAAATTACACCAAAAGGACAAAGTGAAGAATCTCCTGAAGAAAGATTACTTCGTGCAATTTTTGGTGAAAAATCAAAAGATGTTAGTGATAAATCATTAAAAGTTCCACACGGTGGTGCTGGTATTGTTCAAAGCGTTAGAGTATTTAAACGCAGCGAAGGTTATGAAATGGCACCTGGTGTTATTTCAGTAGTTAAAGTTTATATTGCTCAAAAACGTAAAATATCTGAAGGTGATAAGATGGCTGGAAGACACGGTAATAAAGGGGTTATCTCAAAAATATTACCAATAGAAGATATGCCGTTTATGCCAGATGGAACACCTGTTGATATTATGTTAAATCCATTCGGAGTTCCGAGCCGTATGAATATCGGACAAGTTTTAGAAGTTCATTTAGGTATGGCTGCTAAAAAATTAGGTGTTAAATTCGCAACACCAGTATTTGACGGTATTAGTAATGAAGAGCTTCGTGAAATTATGAGAGAAGCTGAAGTTTCTCCAGATGGAAAAATCACTTTATATGATGGTAGAACTGGTGAACCTTACGATGAAAGAATCTCAGTGGGTGTGATGTATATGATTAAATTAGCACACATGGTTGATGATAAACTACACGCAAGATCTACTGGACCTTACTCATTAATAACTAAACAACCTTTAGGTGGTAAAGCACAAAATGGTGGACAAAGATTTGGAGAAATGGAAGTTTGGGCATTAGAAGCTTATGGTGCTGCTCATACTCTTGAAGAAATTTTAACTATTAAATCAGATGATGAAGATGGTAGAGAAAAAGCTCTATTAGCTATTAAGAATGGTAGAGAACTTCCTGAACCATCACTTCCTGAGTCATTTAAAGTACTTAAAAACGAGCTTCAAGCACTTGCGATTGATGTTAAGATGTTAGATGAAGAAGGAAATGAAGTTAAAATAGGAGATAATCGTATTGATAATCAAAATCATGAAGAATATAAAATTGATTATCAATTAGATGAAGAAAATGATTTAAGTATTATAGATGAATCAGAATTAAAAGAAGCTGTAGTAGTAGGCTTTGGAGAAGAATAGGAGGTTACTATGTCTAAAAAGTTTAGTGCAATTCAATTAGGACTCGCAAGTCCAGAAAGAATTTTAGAATGGTCTTATGGTGAAGTTAAAAAACCTGAAACAATCAACTATCGTTCTCAAAAACCAGAAAGAGATGGACTATTTTGTGAAAGAATATTTGGGCCATCTAAATCAAATGCTTGCTACTGCGGTAAGTATAAAAAAGTAAATTATAAAGGTTTAATCTGTGATCGTTGTGGTGTTGAGATAACTGACAGAAAAGTTCGTCGTGTTCGTATGGGACATATCGAACTTGCTGCACCAGTTTCTCACATCTGGTATTTAAAAGGAACTCCTTCAAGAATTAGTTTACTTTTAAATATTCAACCAAAAGCAGTTGAAGAAATAATTTATTTTGTTGCTTGGATAGTAACTGATCCAAAAAATAGCGATTTAAAATATAAACAAATTTTAAGTGCAAAAGATTATCGTGATAAGAAACAAACCGGTGCTAATTTTGTAGCTAAAACTGGGGCTGAAGCTATCAAAACTTTGTTGGAACAAGTTGACTGCAAAGAAGAAAAAAATAAGATTGAAGCAGAACTTGTAACTGCAGTTGGTGATAGTAGAAAAAAATTAATTAAAAGATTAGAAACAGTTAATGCTTTCTTAAATACTGATAATAAACCAGAGTGGATGGTGCTTACTCAATTACCAGTAATTCCACCTGATTTAAGACCGATGCTTCCGCTTGATGGAGGAAGATTTGCGACCAGTGATTTAAATGATTTATATCGCCGTGTCATCACCAGAAATAATCGTTTAAAGAAATTATTAGAAATGGGAACACCTGCCATTATCGTTCAAAATGAAAAGCGTATGCTTCAAGAAGCAGTTGATGCTTTAATTGATAACGGTAGAAGAAGTGCTCCTATTAAAGGTGCAGGTAATCGTGTTTTAAAATCATTAAGTCATTCATTGAAGGGTAAACAAGGTCGTTTCCGTCAAAATCTTTTAGGTAAACGTGTTGATTATAGTGGTCGTAGTGTTATTGCGGTTGGTCCAGATCTTAAAATGTACCAATGTGGTATTCCTAGAGAAATGGCAATTCAATTATACCGTCCATTTGTAATTAGAAGACTTTATGAAGAAGGTATTGCTTCAAGTCAAAAGATAGCTGAAAAGTTAATTGATAAAAATGATCCACAAATTTATGATGTACTAGAAGATATTATGGAAAATCATCCAGTACTGTTAAATCGTGCTCCAACACTTCACCGTTTAGGTATCCAAGCATTTAAACCAAAATTAGTTGAAGGTCGTGCAATTCGTTTGCACCCATTGACTTGTGCTGCGTTTAATGCTGACTTTGACGGAGACCAAATGGCTGTACATCTTCCGTTAAGTGAAGAAGCTAAAGCTGAAGCAGAAGTTTTAATGTTAGGCTCAAACAACATCCTAGGACCTAAAGATGGTAAACCTATCGTTACACCATCGCAAGATATGGTGCTTGGTAACTTCTACTTAAATATGGAAGAAAAAGCTGAAGAATTTTATAAAAAAGCTGATGAATTAGAAGCGATTAATGATTATCAAACTGCTGAAATGTGGAGAAGTTTTGGTGACAATGAAGGGCATATTTATCGTGATTACAATGAAGTTATCATTGCCTACGAACATAAGTTGATCCACCTTCATACTAGAATCGCAATTAAGGCTAGTAGTTTGAATAAAACTTGTTTCACAGAAACACAAAACAATTCATTGTTAATAACTACTGTTGGTAAATTAATATTTAACTCTAATTTCCCTGCAGACTTCCCTTATATTGATAGAGTTAGTGATGTTGATAAATCTAATTTAACTAAAACTCCTGAAGATTTATTTGTATCTTTAGGATCTAATGTTAAAGAAATTATCAAAGCTAGAGAAATATCTCCTGAATTTAAGAAAAATTCACTTTCTAATGTTATTTCTGAAGTATTTAGAAGATATGGTACTATTGGTACAAGTGAAATTTTAGATGCTATTAAAGATTTAGGTTATAAATACTCAACTGTTGCGGGTATGACGGTATCATTAAGTGATATTAATGTTGCTCCAAATAAACAAATTTATGTTGAAGAAGCTAAGGCTAAAGCTGGAGAACTTCAAAAACTACAAGATAGAGGTTTATTAACTGCACAAGAATGGGAAAAACATTTCTCAAAACTTTGGGATGAAACTAAGAATACTATCGGTAATGAAGTTATGAAGTCGTTGCCAAGAAAATCACCTATTAATATGATGGCTGTTTCAGGTGCTCGTGGTAATAAACAACACTTTACTCAGCTTGCGGGTATGCGTGGTTTAATGGCAAGACCTACTCAATCTAAATCAAATAAAGAATACCAACCTTCAATTATTGAGGTTCCGATTTATTCAAGTTTCCGTGAAGGATTAAATGTATCAGAATTCTTTATAAGTACCCACGGTGTTCGTAAGGGTCTTACCGATACTGCACTTAAAACGGCTGAATCTGGTTACCTTACAAGAAGATTGGTGGATGTTGCTCAACAAGTAGTAATTTCAGAAGATGACTGCTTTAATGATCAAGGTTATTTAGCAGAAGAAATTGTTGACAACAAACAAAAACAAGTTATTGAATCATTAAGAAACCGTATAGTTGGTAGATACTCAAAACAAACTATCATAGATCCAAATACAGCTGAAATAATCATTGAAAGTGATGAATATATCGATGATGTTATAGCTGATAGAATTGTATCTGCTGGTATTAAAGAAGTTTTAATTAGAAACGTCTTTACTTGTAAGAGTAGAACTGGTATTTGCCGTAAGTGTTACGGACGAAATATGGCTACTGGTAAATTAGTAGAAAACGGTGAAGCGGTAGGTATCGTAGCTGCTCAATCAATTGGTGAGCCAGGTACACAGCTTACAATGAGAACTTTCCATACCGGTGGGGTTGCGACAGATGATGGTGATATTACCCAAGGTTTACCTCGTGTTGAAGAATTGTTTGAAGCTAGAACTCCAAAACGACCTGCAGTTTTATCAAAAATCACTGGTGAAATTATTGAAATTTCAGATCTTGAAAATGGTTTAGGTAAACGAATTGTGGTAGCTAATGAAAATGATACCATTGAACATCGTGCTACCTTAGCTCAAATTACTAGAAGTTGGTTAAAGGTTGGTTCAAAAGTTAAAGCTGGTGATAAACTTACTGAAGGTAATGTTGCTCCAAAAGAGTTAATTGAAATTGCTGGGGTTAGAGCTGTTCAAAACTATATCTTAAAAGAAGTTAAAAAAGTTTATGCATTACAAGGTATTGATATTAGTGATAAACATGTTGAAGTTATCATTAAACAAATGCTTAAAAAGGTATTGGTTGTTGATGGAGGATCAACAGGACTTAGCTCAGGTCAAACTTTATCAGTTGCGAAAATCACTGAAATTAATGATGACGCATTATTGAGTGGTAAAGTTCCTGCAAAATTTGTTCCTACATTACTTGGTATCTCTAAATCATCAGTAGAAACAGATTCATTCTTGTCTGCTGCAAGTTTCCAAGAAACAACTAAGGTCTTAACAGATGCCGCAATTAACAACAAGATTGATAGACTTGAAGGTCTAAAAGAAAATGTTATTATCGGTAAATTAATACCTGCAGGTACTGGTTCTAACTTTGCTAGAGAAACTACTGCGATTGTCGAAGAACTCGCAAGACTTGAAAGAGAAGATAGACAGGCTAGAAATAACGAGATTGAACAAGAAAAAGAAAAAAATATAATGCCTAGAGAAATTCGTGATTATGAAGATGATGACGATTATGTACCTAGCGAGCCTGCGAAAAGAGGTCGCAAGGCTAAGAAAAAAGTAGAAATTACTTTAGAAAATGAAGATAAGGAAGAATAAAATGAAAAAAGAAAATCAACTATTAAATGAATTTAAAGCCTTTGCATTAAGAGGCAATGTGCTTGATATGGCTATTGGGGTAATTATTGCGAGTGCTTTTGGCAAAATTACTACCGTCTTAGTTAACGACATCTTTATGCCGTTATTCAGCTTCTTGTTTGGAAATTTAGATTTTAGTCAATGGAATTTAGTTATTTCTCAAGCAGTTGTAGAAAATGGTGAAGTTGTAAAAGCTGCGATTGTGATTGGTTTTGGTCAATTGGTATCTGCAGTAGTAAATTTCTTATTAATTGCGATTGTAGTATTTGCGTTAGTTAAAGTTATGAATGGCTTTAAGAAGAAAGAAGAGTCTTTACCTGAAGCACCAAAAGGTCCAACTAGCGAAGAATTATTAAGCGAAATCTTAACAGAACTTAAAAAGAGATAAAAATAAAAAAACTGTCATTAGACAGTTTTTTATTTTAGAATATTTTTTAATCTTTCAACAGATTTATCAAAGATCATATAAACAACTTCTTTAGCTTTATGAGGGTTGTTTTTTAAAATTTCTAGATTTAATGCATCCTCAACATTTTTGTTTATTAGTTCAGTGATGTTTCTAACTTCTTTAATGATGTTTGTGATGTCTTGGTTTTCATCTTTATACATTTCTTGTACTAGTTTTCTAATTCCTAAAACATCTTCATCTTCTTGGTTTACTTCTTCAATCACAACTTCAATATCTTCAGCAGAGTTTTCTTCAATTACTGGTTCAAAAGTTTCTTCAATTACTGGTTCAAAAGTTTCTTCAATTACTTCTTCTAAAGCAGCTTCATTTTCGTCATCTTTATTTACTTCGTTTGCGACTTCTTCCACAATAGTGTCAACTTCAACTTCGTTAATTTTAACTTCATCTATTGAAACCTCATCTTCTATTATGATTTGTGGCTCTTCAATTTCTTCTACTATTTCACGATCTTGAAAACTATCAATTTTATTATTTATTTGTTCAATAGCATTCACAAGTTTTAAACTAGCTCTATTAACTTGTTCCTCGGCAGTTAGTGGATTTAATAAAGGTAATTTATTTTCAATTTCACCAACCATTGAATTTAAAGCGGTAATAACTTCATTTTTAAATCTAATCAAACCTTTTTCTTGTGTTTCCACAACAGTTTCTAATTTTTGATCTGCTTTAATTTCAACTTCTTTTATTTTATTATATAAACTATCTAATATATTTTTAATATTTTCGTTTTGCATAGTTCCTCCTGTTTTAAGTATAAAGCACAAAGATTATTTTTTCAATTATTTATAGACAAAATAGAATAATATGGGTATGATATTATTATTAATAGGGAGTGATTATGAGTATTTACGAATTGTTTAATGAAATTAAAGATGTAAAGCACGAAGGTACTTTATGTGATTTTAATGGATATTTAGAAGATTATTTAGGATTGATTAATGAGGAGAATCCGAATTTTGAACTTTTAAATGGAATATTTGAATTAGATAATGATTTTAGAATTATTGAAAATTTAAAAATTCAAATAAATAAAGAATCTATCAGTAATCAAATAATAAAATATCGTGATGTTTATAAAATTTCAGATAATGCAATAATTATTAAATATGTTCTTTACAGTAAGAATATTAATGAGGGGAAGGCATTTATCTTTGATGATGAATTTATTTTCGCAAAAGGTTTATACTATATTTTAACCGAAGATCCAAAATATTATGAATATCGTAACGATTTATTAACTTTTAGTTTGAAAGATGACTATTTAAGTGTTAAAAATTCTATCAGAAGCCTACAAAATAATAAAATAGGCAAAGTTCAAAAAGATATAGATCAAAGATTTATTAAAAATTATGAAGAAGGCTTAGCTTTAGCTATCCAAATTAGTGAAGATTTAAGCACTAATATTTTTGAAAATATTAAAAACGATCGTAAAAATAAAGCTAGATATATCGAAGAAAATATCGTGAAGTGGTTTTTATTGAAAAAATTCCTTTATGTTCAATATATGATTAATAAAAATATTTTAAATCAAGTTCACGAAGGTAATGTGAAAAAACAAAGAAATCAAGCTAAATTAAATGCTGAAAAGATTAGATTTGTACCTTTAAGCAGTCTTTGGAGAGAAGAAAGTACCACTAAAACTATCACTGAACAACAATAAATCATAAAATGACTTAATATTAAGTCATTTTTTTGATAATAAACCTCTGTTTTAATGATTTTTTGGTATAATTAAAAGGTATGAAAAAAAAGATGTATATATTTAGTGATATTGATGGAACTATGTTGGATCATAAATATGGTGGTATTAGAAATTCAACTAAAGAAGCACTAAAAACTTTAAAAGAAAATGGACATTACCTATTTGTGTCTACTGGAAGAAATTTTACTACCGCAAATTATGACTTTGGTATTGAAATGGATGGATTTATTCTATCAAGTGGTTCAAGAATTATTTATAAAAACGAAGTTATTTATGACAACCCTTTCCCAAGTGATTTGGTTGCAGAAATTATAAAGTTAGGTAAAGAATATAATATTGAAATTAATTTAGAGTGTGCAGTTTATTGTTATGCAGATAAATATGTGATGAATTTTTTGGAAGAATTTGACGATACTACCAGAGCTTATTGGAAACCGATAAGCGAATATCAAAATGAAGCCGTCTATAAAATTTTAATTAAAGGTTATGATAAAGATAATTTTTTAGCCTTTAAAAACAAACTAAACTCTAAGGTACAATTTTTTGATAATTCATTCAACAGTAATTTGTACGATGAAGTTCAATTAAAAGAAAATGATAAAGGAAGAGCTATTGAAATTCTCGCAAATAATGGATTAATTGATTTAAAAGATACTATTGCGATTGGAGATGGAGACAATGATGTTTCAATGTTTAATGTTGTAGAAACATCTATTGCGATGGGTAATGCGAAAGATAGATTAAAAGCTGTCGCAACCTATGTTACCAGTGATATTAGTGAAGATGGTTATTATGAAATGTTTAAAAAATTAGGATATTTAAGAAAGGAATAATATGGAAAGAAACGATCAAGAATTAGTAAGGATAGAAAAAGCCAAAACTTTAAAAGAAAAAGGTATAGAACCTTTTGGAAGTAGTTTTAATCGTAGCCACACTTCTTTTAAAATTAGAAATGAATTTGAAAAATTTAGTAAAGAAGAATTAGAAAATAATAAAGTTGAGTTAAGTGTTGCGGGAAGAATAATGACCAAAAGACGAATGGGAAAATTAGGTTTTTTCCATATTCAAGATAGAGATGGTAAATTACAAATAGTTATTAACCGTAATATTGTGGGTGAAGAACAATATGAAATTTTTAAGGCTGCAGATCTTGGAGATATTGTTGGAATTGAAGGATACGCATATAAAACTGATACTGGCGAACTTAGTGTAATGTGCTTAAAATATGTTCATTTAACTAAGGCTATTAGACCACTTCCTGAAAAGTTCCACGGTTTAGTTGATGTGGAAGAGCGTTTTAGAAGACGTTATGTGGATTTAATTATGAATGAAAATTCAAAATATATTGCTTTAACTAGACCAAAAATAATTAGAAGCATTCAAAGATACTTAGATAATTTAGGTTTAATAGAGGTAGAAACTCCTGTGCTTCAACCAATTTTAGGTGGTGCTGCCGCAAGACCTTTTGTAACTCACCATAACACTTTAGATATGAATTTTTATCTTCGTATCGCAACGGAACTTCCTCTTAAAAGATTAATTGTGGGTGGACTTGAAGGAGTTTATGAAATCGGTCGTTTATTTAGAAATGAAGGTATGGATACTAAACATAACCCAGAATTTACCACAGTAGAGGCTTATATCGCTTATAGTGATATGGAAGGTATGATGAAACTTTGTGAAGGTTTGTTTGAAAATGTTTCCCAGGAAATTTTAAACACCAATACTATTAAAATCAATGATTTAGAAATTAGTTTAAAAGCTCCATTCAAAAGAGTTAATATGACAGATGCTGTAAATACTAAAACAGGTGAAGATTTTAGAACTATTAGTTTAGAAAAAGCATTAGAGATAGCTAAGAAATATCATCTTGAAATTCAAGCTCACGAAAAAAGTGTTGGACATATCATTAATAAATTATTTGAGGAACTTTGTGAAGAGGATTTAATTCAACCTACCTTTGTTTATGGTCATCCGGTAGAGGTTTCACCATTGGCTAAGAAAAATAGTCAAGATCCACGCTTTACTGATAGATTTGAATTTTATATTAATAAAATGGAATATGCGAATGCATTTAGTGAATTAAATGATCCTTTTGATCAAAAAGAAAGATTTATAGATCAATTAAAATTAAAAGAATTAGGCGATAAAGAAGCTAGTGAAATGGATCAAGATTATATTGAAGCCTTAGAATACGGACTTCCTCCAACAGGTGGTATTGGTATTGGTATTGATCGCCTTGTTATGCTTTTAATGGGCGTTGATAGTATTAGAGAGGTCTTGCTTTTCCCACACATGAGGGGCAGATAATGCTTTTAAAATCTTTAAAAAAATTAATTAGCGATTATAAAAGTTTATTGTTGATTGTAGTATTTTTTAGTAGCTACAGTTTAATAACCGATTTAATTTTTATATTTTTAGGGATTGGTTTTAGAGTTTTAAATTTAGATTTTGAAACTTTTATTGCTAATAATATATTTTTATCGGATACTATAGTTTGTATCGTTACCACTATTATCTATGGTTTGATTTATTTTTTGTTTATTAAAAAACATTACCAAGAAGAAATATTTTATAACACTAGAGAGGTTATTAATAATTTTAAAGAACATTTACCTTTAATTTTAGTTGTTGTTTTGGGTGGAATTGCGATCACAAATCTATGGTTTATTGTGATAGATAACTTTTTAATGGATTCAACCTTTATTGCGGAATCTTTAGAAAGTTTTGATTCATATTGGGCTTTAGAAGCTAATGAATCATATATATGGTCGTTTCTTTCAATAGTGATATTTGGTCCAATAGCCGAAGAATTATTGTTTAGAGGAATTATCTTCAATATTATTAAAAGTAAAAGTAATTCAATTTTGATTGCGAGTGTAATTTCAGGAATTATTTTTGGATTGTGGCACCTTGAACCAGTTCAAGTAGTTTATACCGCTATTATGGGAATTACCTTAGGTTTACTTTATGGAGAAGCTAAAGATTTAAAGATAGTGATTATAGCTCACATTATCAACAATTTACTGTCTAATCTTCCGGACCCTTTATCTGGAATTTATGGTTATGTGGTAAGTATTAGTTACATTTTTATATTTTATTATATTAAAGTTGTTAAAGATATGATTATGAAGCATTATAGTGAAGATAGAATGAAAATTCTTGAAGATATATATGTGGATACAAGGATATTTAAATAGGAGGAATATGAATAGAAAAGTAGTTTTAATAGGTGCTGGCTTTGTAGGTATGAGCATGGCATTTAGTTTAATAGATCAAAAAGGTATTGATGAACTTGCGATCATTGATGTAAACAAAGAAAAAGCAGAAGGAGAAGCCTTTGATTTATCACACGGTCAACCTTATGCTTCAAGTAATATTTTTATTCATGCCGGAACTTATGAAGATTGTAAGGATGCGGATGTGATTGTGTGCACGGCTGGTTTAGCACAAAAAGTAGGACAAACCAGAATTGAACTTACTGAAATGAATACCAGAATTATGAAAGATATTGGTAATAATATTAAAAAAAGTGGTTTTAATGGTGTTTTAATTATTGCGAATAACCCTTGTGATATTATGACTTATGTTGCTTATAAGAGTAGTGGTTTACCAAGAAATCAAGTTTTAGGATCTGGAACTATGCTTGATACAGCTAGACTTAGATATATGCTTGGTGAGTATCTACAAGTAAATTACAGCGATATCAATGCGTATATTATGGGAGAACACGGAGATACTAGTTTTGTACCTTGGACTCACGCTTATGTAGGTTCTAAGAATTTCTTAGAAATAATTGAAGAACAAGATATTGATTTTAGTGCTTTATTAGATATTTATAAAGAAGTTAGAGATGCGGCTTACTATATTATCGAACGTAAAAAAGCTACTTATTACGGTATTGGTAGAGCCTTAACAAAATTAGTAATGGCTATTTTAAATAATGAAAATACCATTCTTCCGGTAAGTGCCTACCAAAATAATGAATATGGTAGAAGTGGTTTTTATATTGGAACTCCCTCTATAGTTAATAGAAATGGAGTTAGAGAAGTTTTAAAACTACATTTAAACGAGAATGAACAAGAAAGATTTGAACTTTCTTGCGATCATATTGAAAAAATTATTAAAGAAGTAGTAGATCCTATACTATCTGAATAAAATATGTTATAATAGTTAGGCAAAAGAGGTATATATGAGAACTTTATTATTAATAGTCGCGTCAATTTTAATTATTTTATCATTATTACAAAGTGGAAAATCTGAAGGAATTAGTGGAGCTTTTTCTGGCCAACAAGGTTTAGGATTGTTCTCTAATGTAAAAGAAAGAGGTCCTGAAAAAATTATTTCAAATGTTACTATGGGTATAGGGATTTTCTTCTTCTTACTTATAATAATAATTAGAATTATAGAAAAGGTCTAAGGACCTTTTTATTGTCTATGGAAAATAAATTAATTAAATTATTTAATCAATACAGCAGTATTGATTTTGAAGAATTAAATAAGCACTTTGATTTTAGCGATAAAGAAGTTTTAAAAAAAATAAATCATAGTTTAAATGAATTAGAAAAAAATTTTATTATTTATTTTGATAATAATACCTATTATAGTGTTTTTTTAAATGATTTACATAAAGGTATTTTTAATAAAAAAGGTAGCCAAATATATGTAGATAACTTGATGGTTGATTCTACCAATGTTAAGTGCGAAATAGGCGATGAAGTTTTATACCAAAAAATTAAAAATAAAGTAGTAATTTTAAAGGTTTTAAAAAGAAATTTAACCAATGTGATTGGTAGAGTTTTTTATTTAAAAGGTAAGGCTTTATTTAAAGTTTTATATCCTAATATTTATAAAGTTTATGAATTAAATAAAAATTATACCAAATATAATTCTAAAAAGTTATATAGCGCTAAGATAGTTAATTATGAACGAAATATCGTAGAAATAAAAGAAGAAGTACAAGGAAATAATTTACTTGAAGCACAGCTTAATTCTTTATTGATTTTAAAAAAAGTAAGAACTCATTTTTCTAAACAGGTTAAACAAGAAGTTTCTGCTTTTATTGATGATATTCACCAAAATAACTATCCTGATTATTTAGATTATAGTGATAAATTTTTTATGACTATTGATGGCGTTAGTGCTAAAGATTACGATGATGCGATTTGTCTTGAATTTTTAAAAGATGATATTTTAAAATTGTATGTAGCAATCGCAGATGTTTCTGCCTATGTTAAAGAAAATAGTGCGTTAGATAAAGAAGCTAGTCTTAGAGCAACCTCTTTTTATTATGCTAATAAGGTAGTTCCGATGTTGCCTTTTGAACTTTCAAATAATCTATGTTCACTTTTACCACATAAAAACAGACTTACAGTGGTTTGTGAAATTTACTTTAAAGAAAATAAAATAATTGACTATAGTATAAATAAAGCTATTATTAATTCAAAATATCGTTTAACCTATGATGAAGTTAATGATTTTTTTGAAAAAAAACAAAGATTTAATGATGAATTTTTAAATATCACACTTGAAAGTATGCTTAAACTTTCAAAATCAATTAGAAATGTAAGAGAAGAAGCTGGAGCTATTAATTTTAAAGATGATGATTTGGAATTTGAAATCAGTGATGGTGAAGTTAAAAAAATAAATTATCGTATTCGTAAAGAAGCGGAGCTTTTAATTGAGGATTTCATGCTGGTGGGGAATGAGGTAATCGCAAACCATTTGTATAATTTATCGCTTCCTGCTATATATAGAAACCATAGCTACCCTAAGATAGATTCTTTAAATGATTATATGGAAAGTGTATCTATGCTTGGATATAAATTTAAAAATAACGCTTATAATCAAAATGCTCTTAGTTTAAAAAAATCATTAGCTTATTTTAAAGATACAATTTATTATCCAATTGTTTCAGATTTATTGTTAAGATCTATGTCAAAAGCACTTTACAGCAGTAATAGTGAAGGACATTTTGCCTTAACTTTTAAAAATTATTGTCATTTCACTTCTCCCATCAGAAGATATCCAGATTTACTGATTCATAGAACCATTCATAAATATTTATTTAATAATAATTATGATGAAATTGATAATGATATTAAAAAAATAGATAAATTAGTAAATCTATCTAATCAAGGAGAAAAGTTATCGGTAGATGTTGAAAGAAGTAGTAATTTAATTTTAATTGCGAATTATATGAAAAAATATCTAAACCATAGTTTTATAGGTGTTATTGATTCAGTAACTAGTTATGGTCTATTCATCAGATTAGATAATGGTGCTAGAGGACTTCTTCATATCAGCTACCTTGAGTATAATTTAAGTTATGATGAAAAAAATATGATATTATTTAATGACAATGTGAGTTATTGCATTGGTAAAAGCATTAAAGTTATCGTTAAAGAAGTTGATGAGTATTCTGGAAGGATTGATTTTAAAATTAAAAATAAAATTTCAAGATGGTATAATTAAGATATGATTAAAGAAATAAGTGTCAATAGAAAAGCATATTATGATTATTTTATTTTAGAAACTTTAGAAGCAGGCTTGGTACTATGTGGTTCAGAAATAAAAAGTATTCGCAAAGGTAAAGCCCAAATCAAAGATTCATTTATTAGTTTTATTAAAAATGAGGCTTATATCAAAGGTATGCATATTGCTGAATACAAAGAGGCTAATATTTTTAATCATGATGAAGTTAGAGAAAGAAAATTACTATTACACCGTAAAGAAATCATCAGATTAGAAACTAAAGTTAAGTTAGATGGTTTAACTATTATACCTTTGAAATTATATCTAAAAGATGGTCTTGCGAAAATTCAAATAGCTTTATGTCAAGGTAAGAAATTACATGATAAAAGACTTAGCGATAAAATAAAAACAATGGAAAGAGAAATAAAAGGAATTTTAAGAAGATGAATACTATTATTTATGCAAATCAAAAAAGAAGAAGTGTTAGAGATTTAAATAAAAATCTTCCAATTAGTCAAGATAGACTTGAAGAAATCGTAAAATCTGTAACATTACAATATCCTTCAGCATTCGACACTCAAAGTGCTAGAGTTGTTTTGGTTGTGGGTGAGAAACACGATTTATTATGGGATAAAATTATTGAAATTTTAAGAGGAGTAGTTCAAGGAGATTTTAGTGCTACTTTTGCAAGATTATCAGCTTTTAAAAAAGGTTATGGTACAATTTTATTTTTTGAAGATTTTAAACCGTTAGAAAAAAGTTATGAAAATTTTAGTTTTTTAGGTTTAGAAACATTTAAAAATTTTTCAGAACAATCTAGTGGAATTATTCAATATGCTTTATGGTTGGCTTTAGCTTACGAAGGTGTTGGTTGTAATTTACAGCACTATAACCCTTTAATAGATGAAGAGGTTAAAAAGATGTTTGAAATTCCAAGTGATTGGAGTTTAAAAGCACAGTTAATAATCGGTGGTATTAATAAAGAGCCTGAAGCTAAGAATTTAAAAAATATTAATACCTTGGTTAAAATTATAAAATAGCACATTAGCGAAACAAGTTCCTTGTGATTTGTATTTAAAAAGATTGCTGCTGCAACCCACCATCTAAAGCAAGTGGGATTGCGGTAGCAATCTTTCCTTATAAGATATCAATCCAATTTTGTTTTGCATGAACAATTCGATGAATCATTACAGTCTTGCTTTCTTCATGTACTTTATAGAAAATGATGTAATTTTTAATAAGACATTTTCTAAACGTTTTATGAAAAAGATATGGATCATCTACTAATCCATAGCGATGTGGTATAGTAGATAGACTAGCAACAGTAGATTCTATCTCGTCAAGTAAGAAAGATGCAGTAAACGGTGTATCTAAATTGTGAGAAATGTAGTGAATGATAGCTTTTAGGTCTCTATGATAAGTCTCAGAAACAAGTATCTTATAGTGCTTCATTTTTTAGACTCTCCCTTAAACTTTTCATAGAGTCATCAAAAGTTAGGGTACGACCATTGGTGAAATCAGCTTCACTTTGTTCTAAAAGTTGATATAGTTCATATCTTCCCATAAATTTATTGAATAAATCAATGCTCATAACAACAAGGTCTCCACGGCCATTTTTGGTAATGAAGATAGGTTCTCCTGTTTCGTGACAAAACGAAGAGATTTCATTGTAATTATTGCGTAAATCTGTACTTGATTTAATGTTTGGCATATCATAACTCCTTTAATCTAAAGATATTATACAATTATTTCTTTAGAATATCAATTTTATATTTTTGTTTAAATGCTGCATAGAAATCATAACAGGGATTTGGAAAAATAAATTGACATAGTGTGTATAGTGTATATAATAAAAATATAAGGAGATGATACTATGAACATGATTAGAAAAAATATCACTTTACCAGTTACAACTTATGAAACTATCAATGATTACGCTAAAAAATGCGGTATGTCCTTTTCAGAATTTTTAAGAACTACCGCATTAAAAGAAATTGCTAAAAGTGAAAACCTGAACCTACTTGAATATATCAGTTCAAATTGTGCTTATATGGATAGCACTGAACAGAAAGAAATTGAAGAACTTAACATTGATTTTGATGATTTGAGTGGAAAGGAATTGACTTTAGATGAGCTTTTACAAGGTTAAATATTCCAAGTCTGCTGAAAAATTCATCAAGAAAAATAAAGCGATAGGCATTAGATTTTTTAAAGCATTTACAGAAATAGCAGAAGGCAGGGAAAATATACATACCTATGATGTAAAGAAGTTCCATTCCAAAAACTATGATGACATTTTCAGACTACGAATAGGCGATCATAGGGCTGTTTTCCGTATTGTAGATGATGAATTGTTTGTCTATGTATTTGACATAGGGTCAAGAGGGGTATCTGCAAGAAAATAAATGTGCAATAACTTCATTGTTTGTTTGAGAGTAATGTAATTTTAGATAGTGTTCAAAAAAGAGTTATTTTTACAAAACATTACTTTACATTGTATAGCATTTGATATATAATAGAGAGTGAAAGAGGATGATATTATGGCACAAGTTAATTTTAGAATAGATGATACAATCAAGGCAAAGGCTGAAAGTGTTTGTAACGCAATGGGTTTAACTATGTCAACCGCAATCAATATTTTTCTTACAAAACTTGCTAATGAAAAGAGAATACCGTTTGAAGTATCTATTGACCCATTTTATAGCGAGGAAAATATAGCAAGACTTAGAAAGTCGATTGCTGACCTTAATACAGGCAAAGGAACGGTGCATAAGGTAGATTATGAATAAGGTTTTTTCGGATGATGACGGACAAATTGAGATAGCACAGTGTGGTTCTCATTATAGAGATAAGTGAAAACAACATCATTGATAAACTAAGTTCCCTATAACTCTATAAGCATATGTAATTATTTTTAATGATTAATATGCGTGAATGTTAAAGCGTTATATCCTTTTTTATTAAAAAATAAAGATATATTTTTATATCTTTTTTTTGTGTTTTGTCATACCACGAATTATTAAAATTATCTTATCATTTTTTTGTATCGCAAAGCGTTGTATTAATGATTTTTTCATCAAAACTATTAACTTTGATTGTTTCTATATTTAGATTTAAACTATTAAATTGAATTTTGTTATAGTATAATTAAATTAATGAATTTATTAAAAAAACTATTTACTATTAGCTATAAAGAAATATTACCTCTTTTAGTTCAAGCTAAAAAAGAAAGTAAACGCAGTTATTTAGACATTATTAAAGATTTATATCGCTGTCAAAAACAAGGATATAGTTGGGCAGATTATTTTGCTTTTAGGTTTGCTTCAAATCAAGATGAAGCATATCGCAAATCTTTTATCAGTGTAAATATTCATTATCCTATTATCTCAAAACTCTTTCCAACTAATGAAGCAGAAAATGATTTTTTTGATGATAAAGGGAAATTTAATGAAAATTTTAAAGAATTTAAGAATATAGATTGTTTAGATTTGAGGAAAGATGGTATTGAAAAATTAGAAGTTTTTTTAAAAAAACACCAAAATTTCTTTGTAAAGGAAGCTAAAAGTTGTGGTGGTGTAGGAGTTAAATACATTGATCAAAAATTTCTTGCAAGCTATGATTTAAAATCATTTTATAACTATCTTTTACAAAAAAAATTTTATATAGTTGAAGAAAAAATATCACAACATAAACACTTAGATAAATTATCAGTAAATTCATTAAATAGTTTAAGAATTGTTACGGTTAAGGCGATTGATGGCAGTATTTCGGCACCATTTGTGGTTTCTAAGGTTTCTATAAGTGAGGCTTATGTTGATAATGCTTCAAGCGGAGGAGCTTATACTTTACTTAATGATAAAGGAGAAGTGTATGCTAGTTACCATAGTTTTTTACCAATTTTAAAATTTTATGATAAAAATCCAATTACTAATTTTAATTATATAGGTTTTAAATTTCCATATTATCAAGAAGCTATTGAGATGTGTTTGAAAGCTGCTTCTAGGTGCAAAAATCATTATATCGGATGGGATGTTGCGATTAGTGAAAAAGGACCGATTTTAATCGAAGCCAATACTGCTCCAGGAGCTCAACTAACCCAAGGTGTTAATCAATTAATAAACAACAAAGGACATTTAGAAATTTTAGAAAAAGCATTTAAAGTGAAATTGAAATGAAAATAAAAGAAATATTAAAAGAATTAATTTTAACTATTGATATTGAAAAAAGAAGAAGCAATAAGAGTTTTATTGAGTTGTTTTTTGATATTATTTATTCTAGATTTAAATATGGAACTATTGTTTGTGATTATATGGCTTATGGATTTTCAATCCTTCCTAAAAAATATCGCAAATATTATTTAACTAGTCATCAATTAATTAAGTTTGTGAATAGTGTTAACAATCGTGAAATCGATAATAAATATTTATCTTATGAATTATTAAAACCTTATTATAAAAGAATGATAGTTAATATTGAAAAAGATGATTTAGAATCAATTTATGATTTTTTAAATAAAAATAAATCATTTTTTGCAAAAAAACTAGTCAGTAGTGGTGGTTATGGAGTTAAATATTTAAAAACTAGTGATTTTAAAGACTACAGTTCCATAATTGATTATTTAAGAAAAGAAGAATTATTAATGCTTGAAGAAGAAATAATTCAACACGCAGAATTAAATAAATTAAACCCTTCTTGTATCAACACTTTAAGAATTGTGAGTGTTTTGAATGATAAAAACGAAGTATTAGTTTTACCAGCTATAATTAGAGTAGGTCTAAACAACAATAAGGTGGATAATGTTTCTTTTGGTGGTAGTTATACTTTAATTGGTGATGAAGGTAAAATAATTATGCCTGGTTTTTATCAAGAAAATATTGGCGGTAAAAATCATAATTTAATTATTCCAATCCACCCCGTAACCAAAATAAATCCTTTAAATTTTAAATTGCCATATTATCAAGAAAGTGTTGAAATGGTTAAGGAAATGGCAAAATTAAATACTAGCTGTGTTTTAGTTGGTTGGGATATTGCTTTGAGTGATAGCGGTCCTAAACTTTTAGAATTTAATACCTTTCCTGGTATTGATATGAATCAGAATTATTATTTTATTTCTAATTCAAATAAAAAACATTCAGGAGTTAAGGAAATAATTGAAAAACATTTAGGACGTAGTATCGGTTAGAAATTTTAGAAATAAAAAAATAAAGCAGTTTATAAACTGCTTTATTTTATTTTTAATTCTTCCTTAATATGAATTAATTCGGTTATCAACTTGCAATAAGGAGTTTCAATTCCTAGTTTTAAACCTTTGCGATAAACTGCACCATTAATATAATCAATTTCAGTATATCGTTTATTTAAAATTAAATCTTGATACATTGAAGGGTAATGAGCAGCAGCTTTTACAGCTGTAGCATTCACATAATCTACTATTTCTGCCTCATCTATCACAACACCTTCAGCCTTTGCGACAGTTATAAATTCATTAATTATTTTTCTTACCACAGCTTCAGCATTTTTGGTATTGAAAACTTCACCAATAGTTCCTTCAAGTAATGAACAAAGTGAGTTCATGGTTCCGTTAACACAAGCCTTTCTCCAAATAGAAGCCAAAACATCCTCGCTATATGTAGCATTTAGATTAGCTTCGTTTAAAACTTTAGTAACTAATAAACCATTCTCTTTATTGGTTGCACTTAAACTTTGTAGATCAATAGTTCCTACTCCTTGAAGTTTTACAACCCCAGGCTCTACTAAACCTGCAGTCCAAATAGTAACGCCCATTATAATATTTTCAATATCAACATATTTTTTGATAACCTCTTCATGCCCCAAACCGTTTAGTAAGCATAAAACTTGAGTATTTTTACCGATTATTCCTTTAATATCACTAAGCATTTCTTCTAACTGCATAGCTTTAGTGAATAAAATTATTAAATCAGCTTCTTTTGTAGCTTCTTTCGGAGTGATGATATTCATAGGTAAATTATCTTCTATAGCACCTACTACTTTTAAGCCATTTTCTTTAATGGCATCAATGTGTTTTTGCCATGTGTCCAACAAAACCACTTCATGATTAGCTTTTGTGAGTTGATAACCAAAACGACAACCCATAGCTCCAGATCCTGCGATATATATTAACATTTTACCTCCTTATTATATGAGAATTTGGATATTCTATATATTCATTATACCATTTAATCAGCTAAAATATTATAATAAAATTATGAATAGTATTTTTTATGATGATTTAATAGCTTTAAAAGATGAAAAACACCAACTTTTTACAGCTAAGTTAATACCCAATATTAAAATTGAAAATATTATCGGCATTAAATCAAAAAATCTTAAAAATCTGGCGAAAACACTTTATAAAACTAGAAAAGAAGATACTTTTTTATTTATAAACAACTTGCCTCACAAATATTTTGAAGAGTATATTTTGCATATCGAATTTTTAAATAAAATTAAAGATATTGATGTTTTAATTACTGAGATTGAAAAATTGTTGCCACATATTGATAATTGGGCAGTTTGTGATTCAGGTACTTATGATTTAATTGGTAAAAATCATTCAAAAGTACTTCCGTATATTAAAAAATGGTTAAATTCAAAAGAAAGTTATACTATTAGATATGCTTTGGTTTTGCTTTTGAGTTTTTATTTAGATGATTTTTTTACTCAAACAATCTTAGAAATTACTTTAAAAGTTAAAAGTAATGATTATTATGTAAATATTGCCCTAGCATGGTTTTATAGTTATGCTTTAATAAAAAAATATGAAGCAACACTACCTATTATTTTAAACAAAAAATTAGATAAATGGGTTCATAATAAAACTATTTCTAAAGCTATTGAAAGCAATAGAGTTTCAATAGATACAAAAACATTTTTAAAATCTCTTAGAATAAAATAAAAGTCATTTAAGACTTTTATTTTATATTTGTGTTTTTTTCTAAAATTTTGTTGATAATGTTTTGAATTGAGGTTTCAAATTGTATTCCGATTTTTTCAGTTAAACTGCGTTTTTCTTTATATTTAATTAAATAAACCTTTCTATCTTTAACAGCTTTTAAAATAAAATCATCGCTAGTAATTATTTGGTCAACTAATTTTAATTCTAGTGCCTTTTCGCCCAACCAAGTTTCACCAGTAGCAATATTATCAATATCTAATTCAGGACGATTTTTACTTACAAAATTTTTAAATAACATATGGATTTCTGATAGTTCTTCTTGGAATTTTCTTTTACCTTCCTCAGTGTTTTCACCAATCAAGGTTAAAGTTCTTTTGTATTTGCCTGCGGTTATTACATCCACATCCACATCGTGTTTTTTAAGTAATTTATGAATATTTACACTTTCTGCAATAACTCCAATTGATCCTATAAAACTAAATGGAGCAGCTATGATTTGATTGCCAACACAAGCCATCATATAACCTCCGCTAGCCGCAACTTTATCAACCGCAATAGTTAAATAAATTCCATTATCGCGTAATCTTTGAAGTTGAGAGGCTGCAAGTCCATAGCTATGCACAAGTCCTCCTGGACTTTCTAGTTTTAAAAGTACCTCATCTTCTGGTTTTGCGATATTGATTATAGCGGTTATTTCTTCTCTTAAAGATTTAGTGCCGCTAGCTTGAATATCGCCATTAAATTCAAGTATGAATAATCTTTTAGAAATGGTATTGTTTTTAGTTTTTGTTTCTTTTTGCTTCTTTTTCTTTTTTAACTCCTCTTCATCCATCATTGATTCTTCTAATTCTTCTTTTTGATTTAGAATTTTTTCAGAAATATCGGTTATTTTAATAACACCATTATCATTTTCTTTACCATCTTTTTTTAATTTAATCGTAGCGGCTAATAAAATTATTAATGAAATCACAACAGTAATTATTTTCAGTAAAAAAACAACATAATTAAGTAAAATATTTTCTAACATATAAACCTCCTAATAATAGATTGAATTTTTTACCTTTAATGCAGAGTCTAAACCACTTAAATTTTCAATTATTTTTAAAGCGAAATCAAATGTTTTACCTAGAGCTTTAGCGGTAAAAATATTATTTTTAATATTGATATCTTCATCATTAGCTGTTGCGTAAGTATCACAAGTAGGGAAACAAGAAAATTCATAATTATTAACCAATTTCAATTTCGCAAGGATATTTGGTGCTGCACAAATCGCAGCTATCAAGATATTTTTATTGTTTGCATCAACAATAATTTTTAATAATTTTTGATTTTCAATTAAAGATTCTACTGCAGGGCCACCCGGAAGATATAAACAATCTAAATCTTCTAATTCTAAATCTTTTAAAGTTATATCGCAATAAAATTTTAAATCATGTTTAGATTTTATAATTAAATCTTGATTAGCACTAATAAGCTTAACATCATAACCTGCCCTTTTAAATAAATCATAAGCAATTAATGCTTCACATTCTTCCAAGCCATTTTCACAAACAATCGCAACTTTAACCATTATTTTTCCTTTCTAAAAATCTTTTGAATTTTGATTTTGAGTTCTTAGTATAATTTAGTTTATATTTAGTTAAAAAATTATTAAATTCAGTAATATCATCATCTAAATGATTGTATAATTCAAATTCAATTTCATAATCTATAAAATCTAAATATCTATTAAGATCTATTACTAATTCTCCTTTGTTTAATTTTTTATAGTATCTTGAAGTAAGCAGTGATCCTAGATATTTTGGGTTAGGATTTAAGTTTAATTTTAAAAGTAAAGCATTGATATTATCATCAATTTTGTTGTCAGAAACTTTATATTCATATTCTTTAGTTAAGTTATCTTCTTTGATTTTAATAGTTAAGATATATAAGTCATCAATATTTCTAATTCTAAGTGCAGCATTTTTAGTATTCAAGTCATAATAGTGATTTTCTTGAATTATTAAATCAAAATCTTCTTTTTCTACAATTTCATTAAACTTATTTTTATCTATCAGGATTTTATATTCTTTTTCAATATGATAATTCATATTTTTATTATAGCTTAATTTAAAAAATGATAAAATAAAAAATATTGGGGAGAAATATGAATAAAGAATTTTTAACACATTATAGCACTAATCTTAATAGAGAAATGCAATTAAATCGCTATGGAGATAGAGGGGTGCCGGTTGTGATTTTCCCAAGCAGCGGTGGAACTCATAATGAGTATTTTGATTTTGGAATGATAGATGCTTGTCAGGAATATATTAATCAAGGAAAAATTCAATTTTTTACTTTAAGCAGTATTGATAATGAAAGTTGGTTAAATACTGATATTTCAGGTGTAGAAAAAGCTAGAAGACATGCAGCTTATGATAAGTATGTGATAGAAGAGGTTATTCCTTTTATTAAACACAAAACTAATTATTTTGATAAGATGATTGTGAGTGGTGTGAGTATGGGTGGTTTTCATTCGATGAATTTTTTCCTTAGACATCCTGATGTTTTTAATAAAATTATTTGTTTAAGCGGTATTTATGATGTTTCATATTTTACCCAAGAGAGTGATCATCCTGAAGTTTTTATCAATTCAAGCTCACAATCATTATGGCTTTTAAAAGATCAATGGCTTATTGATAGATATAAAGAAGCACAAATAATAGTATGTACTGGTAGAGGTAATTGGGAACAGGACGGTTTACCTTCTTTTTATAAATTAAAAGAAGCCTTTGAATATCTAAATGTCCCAGCATTTTTTGATGAATGGGGCTACGATGTTTCTCATGATTGGCCTTGGTGGCAAAAACAAATGCCATATTTCTTATCTAAATTAGATATATAGGAAAAATTTATGAATTATATTGTAATATCAGCTAATTATCCTTATAGTTTTCAAAATTTTACTATTTAACGCTTTAGAGTAATAGGGGTAGATAAAAGAAAATTACAAAGCAAAGAAAAACTAAAAAAAGCACAATATTTAATCAATGAATAAAGATAATTAGAAGTGAAAATCCAGTTATCTTTTTCTATTTAGTAAAGGAAATTTAACTTAGAAGGACAAAAAATATTTTAAGTAAAATATTTTTCTGAAAATTTTACTTAAAACTGATATAATAATTCTAAGTAAAATAGATTTAAAAGATATAAAATTAAATATTGATAAAGAGATAAATCATTTAAAAAACCACAGTTAAGAAAGTAAATTCCCTTTTCATAGGGTTTTTATTTTGGTTATAAAATGATAGAATTTAGATATGAAAAAATGGACTAGTTTATTTGACACAATGCGTTTTCCTATTAAAATTTTATTTATAGGTTTTTTATTAATTCAAATAGGTGAATTTATTCAAAACAAAAATGTAAATATTTTTTATAATATCACCAATATATATACGACAACTTTTTCAGATATAGTAATAACACTTGGAAGAAGCATTGTTTATAATTTTCCTTTGATTACTTTAATTAGAATAGTATCAAGAAAAGAAAAAAGCGGAACACCTATTTTAATGGGAGTTTTAGGTTATTTAACTTTTCTTACAGTTTCTATTTTCATTAATCAAAGCAGCATTAATACCATATCGTTTTCAAGTATTTTAAATGTAGAATTTTATTATAATGGAAACATTAAATATCCTGTCAATCTTGGTTTGGTAGGAGTTTTTGTGGTGGGTTTTATCACCAGATATAGTTATGTTAAAAGTCGTAGAAGAAATCCTTATTCAATAGTTAGTTTTTTAAATAAAGAAAGCGTTGGTTATTTATATAACATAGTTTTTAATGCTTTTGCGGCAGTTGCGATATTTTTACTATATCCTTATTTTTTAAAATTTATTGATTTTTTGGTAAATTATATTGCGAAGGATATTAATGGTTTTAATAATTTATTTATTTACGGTTTTTTTGAAAAAATATTATCGGTATTAAATCTAGGTCATCATTTAAAAATTCCTTTTTGGTATGGACAGTATGGCGGAAGTATCAGTACTTTTAGTGGTAAAAATATTTTAGGAGATGTGAATATTTGGGCTATGCTTTTAGAAAGCAACAATATTTCTCCTTTATATGGAAGATTTATTACACCTTATTATGTTTTAAATATGTTTATAGCCCCTGCGATCTTGCTTTTCCTTTACACAAGCTACACTGATTATAAAGAAAAAAGAAGGCATTTAATAACATTTTTAGTGTTAATGATAGTTTCTTTTGTATATGGAAATGCTCTTCCTTTGGAAATTGGTTTATTATTTTTAGCACCACTTTATTTTGTTTTCCATGTTGTGATGTATGCTTCTTTATTTTCAATTTTAAATTATTTTTCAGCCTCAATAGGATTTAGTTATAGTGGCAGTACTTTAGTTGCGAGTCCCGGAGTTTTTCCTGATTATATAATCTTACTTAGAAACAATAATTTTTATCATTCAATTATTGTGATTTTAGTGGTTGGGATTATTTATGCAGTAATTTATTTTATTGTAGGAAAAATATATCTTAACTATTTATCGTATGATTTTCTAATCGGCATTAATAAAAGAATAGTGGCTACTAATATTATTAATGGTGTTGGTGGATATGATAATATTTTAAAAATTCATTCTTCTCCTTTTAAATTAACATTGACTTTAAAAGATAGAGGTTTAATTGCAGAAAACACCTTGCTTAGATTAAATATTAGTAAAATCACTATCAATAACGATAATATGATTGCGTATTGTGGTATCGCAAGTAGAGTTATTCATAAACAAATCAATTCAATTATAGATGAACACAGGAGAGTAAGATGAACGAAATAATTTATTTTAATGAAATAGTTGTTAAGAAGATTAATAATAAAAATAATGATTTTTCTGATTTAAAAGATATTGTCAAAAATATTAAAAATTTAAAGTTAATTGATAATGGTTTTTTAGCTTCAATTAAGAAAATTTTCAATAATAATAAACAGGTATTTGAAAATATCAACGTGATTAATGAAGCTGTTTTAAAAATTGAAAAACTTTTACATCAAAAACAGATTGCGATTTTAAAAGATATTGCGATTTTTAATGAACTTAAAATTAAAACGGAAGATTATTTGAAAAATGAAGAAGTGGAAAGTCTTAGTTTAAATCTAACTAAAATCAATTCTATATTAGCTAAAGATAATGAAATAAGTCGTAAAATTCAAAATATTATTTTAAATAAATTTAAAGATTTAAAACAACATATTTCAAATTTTAAAATTGAAAATTTAATTGAAATTGATAATGAAATTAAAGAATTTATTAGTTTGATTGAAGAATTATTTTAAAAAATATTACATTTTATTTCTTAAAAAATTGAAATAATATTTCATTTGAATTATACTTTTATTATAAAGGAAGAATTATGTTGAATTTAAAGAAATTAGATACAGAACAAATCAATGAAAATACTAAAGAAATTGATTTATTTGAAACCATAGATATTTTAAAAGCTATTAATAATGAAGATAAAACTGTTGCCTATACTATTGAAAATATTTTAAGCGATATTGAAAAAGCGGTAGAAAGTGCATATTTTTGTTTGAAAAATGGAGGTAGATTAATTTATATCGGAGCAGGAACTTCAGGTAGACTTGGAGTTTTAGATGCTTCGGAATGTCCTCCAACTTATGGAGTTAGCACTGATTTTATTCAAGGTATTATTGCGGGTGGTGATAATGCTTTAAGAAATGCGATGGAAGGTGCCGAAGATAGTGAAGAGATGGGGGAAAAAGATTTAAAAGCAATCAATCTAAGTTCTAAGGATTGTGTTTTAGGACTTGCGGCTTCAGGAAGAACCCCTTATGTTTATGGTGCTTTAAAATACGCTAAAAAAATAGGTGCTAAAACAATTTCCTTAGCTTGTAGTAAAAATGCTTATATTTCTACGGTAAGTGATAACCCTATTGAAGCAGTAGTTGGAGCTGAGGTTGTGACAGGTTCTACCAGAATGAAGGCAGGAACTGCTCAAAAAATGATTTTAAATATGATTTCAACTTCTTGTATGATTAAGTTAGGTAAGGTTTATGGAAACTTGATGATTGATGTTAGGCCTACCAATTTAAAATTAATTGAAAGAGCTAGAAATATTTTAATGGAAGTTACTAATTGCAGCTATGAGATGGCGAATACTTATTTAGCTTTGAGTGAAAATAACGTTAAGGTTGCGATAGTGATGATTACGCTTAATTTAAGCAAAGAAGATGCGACTTTATTATTGAATAAAAATAATGAAAATATTTCATTATCAATTAAAAATTTTAAGGAGAATAACTAATGGAAAATATGGAATTAATAATTTTTGAGATTATAAATAATGGTGGTACTGCCAAAAGTTTAGCTTATGAAGCATTGGCTTTAAGTGAAGAAGGAAAATACGAAGAAGCAAAACAATTATTAAAAGAAGCTGATGAATATTTAGTTAAGGCACATCAGATTCAAACTACTCTAATCCAAGAAGAAGCTGCAGGAAAACATCATGAAGTGAGTGTTTTATTTGTCCATGCTCAAGACCATTTAATGAGTTCGATGGAAATTAGAACTTTGGTAGATTATTTAATTAGATTACATCAAAAAATAGACGGTAAATAATATGTATGCGATAGGTTTGATGTCAGGAACTTCTTTGGATGGAATTGATGTTGCGTACTGTAAAATAGAGGGTTTTGGTTATAACAGCAAGGTTGAACTTTTAGATTTTATCACTTATCCAATTACTGATAGTGTAAAAGAAAAAATTAAAAGAGCTTGTCTTAGTAAAGATTTTAGTGTTAGGGAACTTTGTAGTTTAAATTTTGAATTTGGTAAAGAACTTTCTAAGGCGGTTGCCTATATTAAGATTAAAAATAATTTAAAAGATGAAGATATTGATTTTGTGGCAAGCCACGGTCAAACTATTTACCATTTACCTAATCCTGAAAAAGATGAGGTTAAAAGCACCTTACAAATAGGCGAGCCGTCAGTTATCGCCTACGATCATAAAGTTAAAGTTATTTCTAATTTTAGAGTTATGGATATGGCTGCTTCAGGAGAAGGAGCTCCCTTAGTTCCTTATAGTGAAAAAATTTTATATGCTAAAAAGGATAAGGTTGTGGCTTTACATAACATAGGTGGAATTAGTAATCTTACCTATATTGATAATGATAAAGTAGTAGCTTTTGATAGTGGTGTTGGCAATATGATGATAGATGAGGCTATGAGGAGATTTTATGGCAAGGAATATGATTATCAAGGAGAAATTGCAGCTAGTGGCAAACTTTCAAAAACTCTTTTTGAAGAATTGAAAAAACATCCTTTTTTAGCTAAAAAACCACCAAAAAGTACTGGTAGAGAAGAATTTGGATCTCAATATGTATCATATTTGTTAGATAAATACCAAGATGTAAAACCAGAAGATATTATTCATACCTTTACTTATTTTACCGCTTATTGTATTTATCAAGGATACTATGATTTTTTTGAAAAAATACCTGATGAAATAATTATTGCGGGTGGTGGAGCTTATAATCTAACATTATTAAAAATGATTAAAACATTATTAAAAGATAGTGTTATTAAAACTCAAGAAGATATTGGCTATTCTTCTGAAGCAAAAGAAGCAATCGCCTTTGTGGTGCTTGGTAATGAAACTCTAAATCTAAGTCCAAGCAATGTCAAGAGTGTTACAGGAGCTAGGGATGAAGTTATTTTAGGTAATATTACTGAAAATCCTTTTAGGAGAAATTATGAAATGGGAAAGTAAAAATTTAGAAAAAAAAGAATATAAAAAAGGTATTGGAGATACTGATTATAATATTCCGATAATTAGTTACAAATCAGCACTATTTATTTCATTTTTTATTTTGATGATTGTGCTTTTTGTAGGACCGTTAATCAGCATATTTACTGATAATAAATTAATTATGGTTGTGGTTGAAAGTGTTATGATTGGCTTTGTGGTGGCTTATGCACAATATTATATTCAATCAAATAAGGGTAACACTTTATCATTTTATTTGGTGTGGTTGGCTTTTAGCATTGTATCCGGATATATTTTATATATGTTTATTAATTATATGATTATCGTTTAAGGAGAAAAAATGTATAAAAATAAAAAGATTTTAGCAATAATACCTGCCAGAGGTGGAAGTAAGGGTATTTTAAAAAAGAATATCATTGATGTTGGAGGAAGACCGTTAATTTATTATTCAATAGATTGCCTTGATTCATCAAAGTATATTGATAAGGCGATAATTTCTACCAACGACTTAGAAATTAAAAAAGTTGCGGAAAATTATATCGATAGATATGGTAAAAATGTAGAAATTCCATTTTTAAGACCCGATGAGCTTTCAAAAGATAATTCTAAAACCATAGATTGTATTATCCATGCGATAAATTGGCTTAAAACAAATAAAAATGAAGAATATGACTATGTTTTACTCGCTCAAAATACCAGTCCTTTAAGAAAGGGCAGACACATAGATGAGGCTATTGTTAAGTTGATTGATAGCAATCAAGATAGTTTAGTCAGTGTTACTAAAGTAAAACAACACCCTATTTTAATGAGAAGTATTAATGAAGATGGAACGGTTAAAAATCTATTAAATATTAATAGTACGATTAGGAGACAAGATTTTCCTGATTTTTATAAGGTAGATGGAGCGATATACATTCAAAAAATAACTGAAAACTTTAATTCAGATGTAAGTTTTAATGATGGAAAATTGGCTTATATTATGGAAGAAAAATATTCAGTAGATATTGATGATTATATTGATTTAAAAATAGTAAATCACTATTTAGAAAAAGAAAAAGAAGAAGAAATGAAATTTATGAAATAAAATATTTGAAATAATATTTCAATAAAAATATAAATTTTTTAAAATATTATTGCAAAAACAAAATTGACTTGTTATAATAACATTAAGAAAGGACATAGATAAAAGTGAGAGTATTATTTGTTTGTTCGGCAGGAATGTCTAGCACCATTGCTGTCAATGCTTTGAAAGAAGAAGCGAAAAAAAATGGGATTGAAATAGAAGTTTTAGCAGTTGGTACTCAAGAGTTTGTCGATGAAGTTAAAAATGGTTGGGATGTTGCGATGGTAGCACCACAAATTAGACATCGATATAGCTATTTAGAGGAAGCTGCGAAAGAGGCAAATGTACCTTGTGCGTTAATACAACCACAAGCATATAGTCCTCTTGGTGGATCACGATTATTAGCGCAAGCTAAAACATTATTTGAACAAAGGAGATAAAAAAATGTTTGATAAAATTTCACAATTTATGGATGAGCATTTATCAACACCTATGGCAAGATTGGCTGAACAACGCCATTTAAGAGCTATTCGTGATGGTATCATTGCAACTCTTCCGATTATTATTGTAAGCTCAATGTTCTTGGTTATTGCATTTATGCCTAACCAATTACCAAAAGACTGGGCACTTACACAATTCATTTCTGCAAATATTGGAAAAATATTATTACCATATCGTATGGCAATGTTTATTATGACATTGTATGCGGTATTTGGAATTGGTTATTCTTTAGCAAAATCATATAAATTAGACGGTTTATCTGGTGCTATTTTATCTGAACTTGCATATTTATTAACAATTGTACCATTCACAGTTCCAAAAGCTGGTGAAACAGTACTTGCTTTAGCAAAAGAAAATCCAGATCTTTCTGCTTATTTAGGAACGCTACCTGGTGGTTGGTTGATTTCAGCTAAAAACTTAGGTTCAGCTGGTTTATTCATTGGTATTCTTTCTGCATTCTTTGCGGTAGAAGTGTACCGTTTTACTCAAAAATCAAATTTCAAAATTTCAATGCCACCACAAGTTCCTGCTTCAGTAGCTAGATCGTTTGAAGCATTAACTCCAACTGCAATTGTATTATTGGTGATTTCAACTATTACATTATGGTATGGAATTGATGTTCATGCATTCATGGGTAAACTTGTAGCTCCATTGGTAACAGGTACCGACTCACTTTCAGCTGTTATTATTATCTGCTTACTTGGTATGTTCTTCTGGTCATTTGGTATTCACGGTTGGTCTATTGTAGGTTCACTTGCAAGACCTATGTGGCTTACATTACTTGAAAATAACTCAACTGCTTATGCGGCTGGTCAAGCTATCCCTCATATCGCAGCTGAACCTTTCTATCAATGGTTTATTGTGATTGGTGGTAGTGGTTGTACAATTGGTTTAGCATTATTATTCTTATTAAGATCTAAATCTGCTTATGGTAAGGCTTTAGGTAAAACTGCTTTCTTACCTGCGGTATTTAACATTAATGAGCCAATGATATTTGGGGCTCCAATTGTTTTAAATCCAATTTTAATTATTCCATTCATTATCACTCCAATCGTATGTGCTAGTATCGCTTGGGTTGCAACAAGTTTAAACTTGGTAAATCGTGTAGTAGCTTCTGCTCCATGGACACTTCCGGGACCTATCGGTGCATTTATTGCGACTGGTGCTGACTGGAGAGCTGCAGTTCTTAATATAATACTAATTATTGTATCTGTATTAATTTACTATCCATTCTTTAGATTATACGACAACAAGTTATTAACTGAAGAAACAAACAATAATATTGAATAAAAAATAATTAAGGCTTTGCGTAGGTAAAGCCTTAATTATTAGAAGGAATTATGAAAAAGAGAGTTTATTACGGTGGGGCTGTTGCGAACAGTCAATACGAGGGTGGTTTTAAATACAAATCACTAGATAGTCAAGATTTAAGAATGTATGCGAAAAGAAGTAGTGATGCTACTTTAAATACTAGACTTTTAAGTAGGGATGATTTCTTAAAAGCTAAAGAAAACGATAATCATAAATTGTTTCCTTTCAGAAATGGTGTTGAAGGATATGAATTTGTGGATACTGATTTAGAATTAATTAAAGAGTTAGGTTTAGATATTTATCGTTTTTCAATAAATTGGGCAAGAATTTTTAAAAGCGTTGATGGAATGGAAATTAATGAAGATGGTGTTGAATATTATGATAAGATATTTACATTTTTATTTCAAAACAATATCAAGGTTTTTTTGATGATGAATCATTTTTGTTATCCTGTTGATTTTATTGAAAAATATGATGGTTTTAAAAATAGAAAATCTATTGATTTGTATTTAAAATATGCAGAATTTGTCTTTAATCGTTGGGGTCAATATATTGATTATTTTGTACCTTTTAACGAGATTAATGCAGGATACTTTAGTCCTTATAATGGACTTGGTCTACTTAAAGAAAAAGAAGGATATAATTTAAGTGATATTTTTCAATCTTTACACCACCAATTTGTGATTAGTGCCAAGGTTATTAAACTTGCAAGGGAAATGAAATTAAAAGCAAAGGCAGGAGCTATGGCGTCTTGTTTCTGTTACTATCCTTATTCTTGTAGACCTGAAGATAATTTAAAATACATCAAGGATGAACAAACATATCAATGGTTTTATTTTGATGTGCTTGCGAGAGGGACTTATCCTAGTTATATGAATCGTTTTTTTGATGAAAATAATATTAAATTTAATATTTTAAGTGAAGATTTAGAAATCTTGAAAGAAAATAGTGCAGATTTTGTTTCTTTTTCTTATTATCAATCTAGTGTTTCAAGTGTTGAAGAAAGAGAATTTACTGCGGGAAATTTAGTTGCAACTATTAAAAATCCATATTTAAAGGCAACTTCTTGGGGATGGCAAATAGATCCTATCGGACTTAGAATTACTTTAAATAAAATATATGATCGCTACCAAAAACCAGTAATTATTAGCGAAAATGGTTTAGGTTATCGTGATATTTTAGAAAATGGTACAATTAATGATGATTATCGTATTGAGTATCTACAAACTCATTTTGCTCAAATAGAAGAAGCACTGAAAGATGGTGTTGATTTAATTGCCTACATCATGTGGGGAATTATTGATATTGTGAGTGCTGGCAGCATCGAAATGGAAAAAAGATATGGTGTAGTTTATGTAGATCTTGATAATAACGGCAACGGAACTTATCAAAGAATTAAAAAGAAGAGTTTTGAATGGTATAAAAATTATATTAAAAACAACAAAGGAGTTTAAATGAGAAAATTAGGAATATCAATTTATCCTGAAAAAAGCAGCAATGAAGAAATTAAAGATTATATTGATCTTGCGAGTAAATATGGTTTTAGTAGAATTTTTTCTTGTTTATTATCGGTTAATAAGGATAAAACAGAAATTATTAAAGACTTTAAAGAAATAAATCAATATGCTAGAAATAAAGGTTTTGAAGTTATAGTTGATGTGAGTCCAAGAGTTTTTAGCACCTTAGGAATTTCTTACCAAGACCTATCATTTTTTAAAGAAATACTAGCCGATGGTATTAGATTGGATCAAGGTTTTTCTGGGGCAGAAGAAGCGTTGATGACTTATAATAAAGAGAATTTAAAAATCGAAATCAACATGAGTAACGATACTAGAACAATTGATACTATCATGGACTACCAACCAAATACCTATAATTTAATCGGTTGTCATAATTTTTATCCTCATAAGTATTCAGGTTTAAATATAGATTTCTTTAAAAAATGTAGTGATAATTTTAAAAAATATGGACTTAGAACCGCAGCTTTTGTGGGAACCAATGCCTTAAATAGTTTTGGACCTTGGCCTGTAAGTGATAACTTGATAACTTTAGAAGTTCATCGTTATCTACCAACGGATGTTCAAGTTAAACATTTAATAGCTTTAAACAAAGTTGATGATATTATTATTTCTTCTTGTTTTGCGAGCGAAGCAGAATTTAGAAAAATTGGTAAACTTAGAAAAGATATTGTGAGTTTTGAAGTGGAACTTATCCCTAATCTTAAAGAAGTTGAAAGAAGTATTGTTTTAGATGAATTACATTTTAATCGTGGTGATTTTTCTGGAAATATGATTAGATCTACTCAAAGCAGAGTTAAGTATAAAGGACACAACTTTGAATTATTTAATGCACCTAAAATGATTAAAAGAGGTGATATTATTATTGAAAGCAGTCTTTATGGTCATTATGCGGGTGAACTTCAAATAGCTTTAATCGATATGGAAAATTCTGGCAAAAGCAATGTCGTAGGTAGAATTAGAGAAGAAGAGTTATTTATTTTAGATGAAATTAAACCTTGGCAAAAATTCAATTTTATTACAGGTGAATAATGAATATTATTGGAATAGATGTGGGTGGAACTAAAAGCAGTTTTGTGCTTTTTGATAAAGATGGTAATTATCTTGATAAGGTTATTTTAGATAGTGTTCATTTTATGCAAAAAGATAAAGAAACTATTAAAAAAATCTTACTTGATGGTATTAATATCTTAGTTGATAGAAATTCTATAACTGAATATTTTGTTTCAGCAGGAATTGCGGGTTATGGCAAAAATAACGAAATTAGAAATTATATTGACAGTTTATTTTTAGAAATTCTACCTTTAAAAAATTATGCTTTATTTAGCGATATTGAAATCGCTCTAACCAGTGCTTTAGGTAAGGAAGATGGGATTGTAGTGATTGGTGGAACTGGAAGTATTGCGATGAGCAGAATTAATAATGAGATTAAAAGAAGCGGTGGCTGGGGCTATCTTATAGGAGATGAAGGTAGTTCTTATGATATTGCGAAAAAATCATTATCAATTTTTAGTAAGCAGGCAGATGGAAGACTTATTAAAACAAATTTTTATTATCGTTTTAAAGAGAAATTAAATTTAGAAAATGATTATGATTTGATAAATATAGCTAGAAATGAGTTTACAGATAGAACTAAACTAGCTAAAATAACTAAGATTATTTATGAACTTGCGAAAGAAAATGATGAATATGCTTTAAATTTATTTAAAGAAGCAGCTAATGAACTTGTATTAATGATTAATAGTTTAAATAATAATGATACTAAACTTACAGTTTCTTATGTGGGCGGTCTTTTTAATGCTAAAGATATTATACTACCGTTTATTGAAGAAAAATTAGCTAAAAATTTAATCTTAAAACCACCATTACATATTGTTGAAAAAGGAGCTTATATTTTAGCTTTAGAAAAATTAAGAAAAGTTGATTAATAGTGCTGATATAAAACCTATTTTTATGATAGGTTTTTTTGTTTATATTAATATTTGTTTTTATACATTCTAAAAAATAGTGAATATAATCTGAATTTTCATAAAGAAAATTAAGGAGAAAATATGTCTAAAATAAAAAAAGAAAAAATAGAAGCTAAAGGATTTAGTATTGAAGTTTATATGGAAGATTTTAAAAATGATTATATATCTTTAACAGATATTGCAAGATATAAAAATAAAGAAGAACCTAATGTTGTCGTAGCAAACTGGATGCGAAATTTTAATACGATTGAATATTTAGGAATTTGGGAGAAGTTAAATAATCCAGAATTTAACCCCATCGAATTCGAGGGGTTTTTAAAAGAAGCAGGAAGCAATGCTTTTACATTATCTCCACAACGATGGGCAACAGCACTAATGCAAAAGGTCTATTTGTGAAAGTTGGTAGAGGTGGAGGAACATATGCTCATAGCGATATTGCTATGGAGTTTGCGTCATGGATTTTAGCAGATGTAGAACATACTCAAGTGGTAAATTATAAAAATGGAACTAACAGACTATCTCAATAATTACTAACGCATACAAAAGACAATATTCAAAAACAAAGATTTTTAATGCTATTTATGGTATAATAATAACAATGTTTTAAACAAAGTAAGGAAATAATAAAATGACAATTAGTTATAAACTTTTATGACATTTATTAGTTAAAAAAGAAATAAATAAAGAAGATTAAAACAAGAAAGTGAAATTCAAATTTATTATTAAAAAAATAATAAAAATTAGTTAAAAATTTTTTAAAAACTATTGAATATATATATATATATAGTATAATTTAAGGTGGATATTAGCCATTTTTTAATCCGATTTTAATAATTTCGGATTAAAAATTAATTGTATTAAATTTTTAAGTGTATTAAAAAGAAAGGAATAAAAAGCATGGATAAAAGATTTAAAGATGTTTTATGGACTAAAAAGATATATCAAGTAATTGTATGTTTTGGTTTTAGTTTATTTATTGTGATAGGCATTTTTGCACCTAAAGTTGTGAGTGCTGCTTTTAATCGTGGAACTCATTCAAACACGCATATATTTCACATTGCAAAAGATAATGGTGATGTTGGCGAAATTAACAAGTGGATAAGAGTTACGAATATTAGTGTTTCTGGTCAAAGAGTAACTTGGGTCGTGGAGTACAATCCTACAGAACAAGCATCAGGTATTCCTTTTCACAATTTTGGATTAGGCCAAGATATCATTGAAAGTACCCTTAGAATTCAACGTGAACAGTGGAGGGGTGGTGCATATCAGCCGGAACGTAATTTAACTGGAAGTGATTATGGGTTATACCCAAGTGAAATCGAAAGGCGTACAAAATATAATGCTACAGTAAAAGCTCCTTTAAGGGTAGACTTTAAAGACCTTTATGAACAAAACAGAACTACTTCTGACCAGCAATCTGGTAATCCTGTAGGGGATGCAAATCTTGCGGAACTTCAAAGATTTCACGGAATAGATACGAATACGACGCCTCGTATCGGATATTGGTATAAGAGTTATATGGCAAAGGGTAAGTATCGTTATACTATAAGCGTAGATATTCGTCAAGGTGTAAACCCATATTCTGTACCTTTTATAGCAATGTTTGATGCTAATATGAACAGTAGAAGATGGGTTGTAGCTTATACCGACTTAGGAAACCAACCTACATCTGCTCCTAACAAGCGAAATATATACTTATTTAAAAATACACTTATTAAAACAGTAGGTTCAAATGATCAACCTGATAATGTAGATAGGGCTAAAATTGCTGACATTACAGATGCTGATGGTATTGCATCAATAAGAGTTATTGCTGAAAACGGAAATGACGCTGGTTTGGGTTATAATGTGGACGCAAATGGAGCTTACGGAACTCCTAATGTAGATAAAGGTCTTTATTCAAGAGGTCTTCGTGTAACAGATAGAAAAGGTGTAGTAACAGATTTCTTTAGAGCTTCTGCTAATATGTATAAAACTTACATTGCAGATGTTGTTGTTAATGGAGAAATCACAAAAGATCCAGGTGGTGCATTAACTACAGATCAGCAAAATGCACTAAGAACAGAAATATTAAATAAAGTAACTATTGATGGTGGAACAGCACAAAGTGAAATAAACAATAAATATAGAAAAGTAATTATTGGAAATATACCAACATCAGGTTGGGGCAATCGTGTAACTGTCAGAGTAATTAGTGAATCTAAGGTTTATAAAGATGTAGAAGTAGTAGTAAACTTTAAAGAACTTCCTACTATTAATCAATATGATATAAGTTGGGAAAATGCTTCAGTTGAAAATAGAAATGATATAGGTCTTTCTTGGGCAAACAACAATACTGCTTTAGTATATAAATATAATGTTAACGATAGCACTGATTTTGATACAAATAAGGTATTGAAACAACTTAGAGCAACCGCTAAAACAAATGTTGATGCTAATAGATACGATAAAAGAGCTTTAAACGGTAATGAAAAATTGTGGGTTGAAAATGGAAACAATGGTTTTAGTAACTATGCTGACAACGGACCTGCACGATATAATAATAACAATAGTAATGTTAGTGATGATAAAAATGTAAACTATTTAGATATTGTAAATCCTAGCAACTTATGGGGTGGAAGACCTGTTGTGAATTCTGATAAAATAACTTGTAATAATGCTGGATATTGTTCTATGTATAATGGTGTTAATGGACCGATAAGTTCAAGTGTTTCTGTTCCTCAAGCTAATGGGGTTAGCACTTTTAACATAACAGGGAATGGTTTATTACAAAACACCCTTACAAAACAAAAAGTATATATTGGTACTGCTCCAGCAATTGCTCGTGGTGGATCGACTTCAAATGATACAGATGGGGTAGGACAAACAATTCCGATTTATTTCATAGGTTATATACCTAATCAAGAACCTTCAATAGCAAAAAGAGATATTGTTATTTGGAGAACTAATAACAGCGATATTAAACCAGGTCTAAAAGATGTAATTCAAGACCAAGAAATTCCAATTACTGATCCTGATAATCCAATGACTTTTAATGCAAATAATGTTAGTGTTGTGGAAGATGGAACAGGGAATGCAATATTACCTAATATTAGCTTTAAAATTCAAAACGGAAAAGTATATATGTCAGGTTATGCTGATGTTAATACAAGATATACTGCTAACTTTAAAGTAACAGATGGACCACATAATGTTACAGGACCAGATATTTGGATATTTGTAGCAGAGGCAAATGGTGGCGATATTGTTAAGAATATAGGTGAATCTGTATCACTTGATGAAGTTAAAAATAAAGTTGTAGTTTCACAATTAAGTGATTTAAACACCTCAAAAATTAGTAAAGAACTATTTAATGGTGAAACTTTACCAAATGTTAATGAAAATAAAACAGTACTTGTAAAAGTAACTTATAACGATCCTGAAAAAGCAAACACTCAATATAAAGTAGTTCCTGTAAATATTTTTTACAATGTGATTGATAGAACAGATAACCCTAGTGCAGCAACTCCACAAGGTTATGTCAGAATTACTTTAAATGCTGATGCTACTAAAGGACGAATAACCGTAAATGGTAGAGATACTCAAACTAAAGTATATGATGTTAAGTCTGGAACAAATAGAAGCGTTATTGATAATTTAGTAACATTAACTCCAAATACAAATTATAGTGTTATGACACCTAAATGGAAAGATGCTTCTAATAACGATATTCCTCAAACTATCGTAACATCACAAACATATAACGCACAATTTGAAAAAAATGATAAAGAATTATACTACACCAGCAATGTTGAAGATATTTATTTATGGAAATTAAATGAAAATCCTGATACTTCAAATGATACATACAGACAAATGGAAAGTATTAGAGGATACATTTTACCTATTAAAGATAGAAATGTCCCAGCAACTTTCACAGAAGCATATTTTGGTTGGAATGATGCGGTAGCACAAAAAGTTGAAAGAGATACAAATAATTTAATTTCGTTTGATAATGATAGAAATATAGTACATCTTAGTGGTCATACAAACGCTAATGTTGGGGCTTATAATAGAAAAATTGTTGTTAAAGATCCATATCATACGCTAAAAAGTGATGCTGTTAAGGTTTATATATCTGATGCTTCCGCAAATCCGATAAATAAAAATGTTGGTGAAGCAACTACCGAAGAAGAAATTAAAAATGCGGTAACTATCAATCATCCAAGTGGAGTTTCAACAGCTGTTAATAATGTTGTTAAGACAGTGGTTTACAAACCTGATAACTTAAATGAGGGTTCTTATATCGCTAAAGTTAAACTTACAAACTTTAAAGGGGTATCTAAAGTTGTGGATGTGCCTGTAAATTATAGTTTAATTGATAGAACAACAAACCCAAGTGCTACAACACCTACTGGTTATGTCAGAATTACTTTAAATGCAGAGGCTAATAAAGGACAACTTAGAGTAGGAAATGCAAATGTAGCAACTAAAGTATATGATGTTAAAGCTGGAACAAACAGAAGTGTTATTGATAATTTAGTAACATTAGTTCCTAATAACAATTATCACGTTGCAACTCAAAAATGGAAAGATAGTAACAGTCAAGATATTCCTCAAATTATTAATAATGCTGGAAGTTATACTGCTCAATTTGAACAAAAATTATATGTAAACACAAATGATGGTAATTTAGAAAATATCTTTGTTTGGAAAATAAATGAAAATCCAGATACTTCAAGTGATACATATAGACGAATGGAAAGTGTATCTACTTATACACTACCTATTAAAGATAGAGTTAATCCTACAACTTTCAACAATGCTTTATTTGTGAATCAAAGAGGAGTTCGTTCTGATGTAGGTTCATTATCATTAACGTTTGACAATACTCAAAATGTTGTGAAACTTACTGGATATGCTAATACTGCTCCTGGTTTTAACACTAGATCTGTTAAAGTAACTGATCAAGCTGGAAACACCTTAACCACAAATAGTCTTTTGGTAGTAGTATTTGATGCTTCCGCAAATCTGATAAATAAAAATGTTGGTGAAACAACTACCGAAGAAGAAATTAAAGCTGCTGTAAATATAAATTATGGAAATTATACTACTGCAGGAGCTAGTAGAGAAGTTACCAAAGAAATTTTATATAAACCTGATAACTTAAATGAAGGAACTTATATCGCCAAAGTTAAACTTACAAACTTTAAAGGAATGGTAAAAGTGGTAGATGTTCCAGTAAATTATAGTTTAATTGATAAAACAAACGAGCCTAATTCTCAAGTTACACCTGGTTATGTTAGAATTACCTTAACTGCTGAAAATAATAAGGGTCAATTAACAGTAAATAACCAAAATGTTCAAACTAAGGTATATGATGTTAAGTCTGGAACAAATAGAAGTGTTATAGATAATCTAGTAACATTAACTCCAAATGCAAACTGGAGAGTTATGACTCAAAAATGGAAAGATAGTAACAGTCAAGATATTCCTAATATCATAAGCGATGGTCAAAATAATAAGACTTATATTGCTCAATTTGAAGAAATTGACAAAGCTCCATATTTTGAATCAAATACTGGAAATGTAAATGTAGGTAATTATAATGACAAAATTGTGATTTGGAAAGGTGAAAATATTACTAAAAACCTACCTATTAAAGATAAAGATAGTGCTTCTATTGAAGAAGGTTCATTATACTTTGTGGATAAGGTAAGAGATGAAAGAAGTGATTTTGCTGATATTACACTTGCAGTTAATACTAATAATCAAAATGAACAACAAGTAACTTTAAGTGGTAAAACCAATGAAGCTGTCGGTTTATACGAAAGAAGAATTAAAGTTAAAGATGAAACGCATAATCCTAATTACACTGGAACTATTTCAATCAATGTAATAGATGCGAATGCTAATAAAATTACAGTTCCATTTGGAACTAACCCTACTGAAGAAGCTGTTAGAAATGCGATAAGTATAAATTCTCAAGGAACTAACTTAACTTCTGAAGAAAAAGAAATAAACTACAACATTAACAATAACGTTATTACAAACGGTGATAAACTTAGTGTTAATGCAGAACTGACTAATACTTCTGGACAAACTAAAACAGTTTCTGTACCAGTAGAATATAGTTATAAATCAATAAAAATGGATGCACCAAGACCAGTTAGAAACTCTAGCGTTATTAAAGTTAATAGTGAAGCTAATGGCAGAACAATTAAACTTTATATCAATCAAGGAAAAGATAATGCTGTAGTTGTAGAAAGAGTTTTAAGTGGAAATGTTGTGGTTTTCGATCTTCAAACACCACTTAGAAAAGGAGATACTATTAAGATAGAGATGGTTGCTCAAGAAAATGAAATTGTAGCACCACCACTATTATTCAAAGTAAGATAACACATATAGGAGTTGTATAAACAACTTCTATATGTAAATTAAAGAAAGGAGTTTAATATGTTTAAAAGGATAATCACTTTATTGTTGTCATTGGCACTTGTATTTAGTAGTTTTTCTACTTCAGTATTCGCACAAACAACTTCAGAAGTTGAACTTAAAGTTGATATCACGAATGACTATACTGGTTTTGATTTCCAAAGCATTTTTCCTAATGGAATGGAAGTCACTTTATCTCAATGGAAAACCACAAGCCCTAATGGTAGCGATTGGGTTGAAACAGGTGTTGAGTTTCAAGGAACTGTCAGACAAAAAGGGTTAAATGATATTCAAACCGTACCTTTAAAAGGATTGGAAAACGGCAATACCGTTTATTACGGATATACTATTAAAGATACTGATAGTTTATATAATAAGTTATTTTATTTTATTTTAAGTTCAGATTTTGATCAAAATGCTTATGGACTTAATCCAAGCAGCAGCTATCAAACAATACTTAATACATTCCAATTAGCAAACACTAAATTAAATGTTACCTGGAATGCTACGCATAAGCATAGCGATTTTCCTGTAGTATTTAATATGCCAAGTGGTGATAAAGCTTATACTAACTTCCCTTTAGTAGACTCACATATTGATTTACATCCTGAAACAGATGGAAATATTGATACGGTTAATCTAAGCGATATAGCATTAACTGACGACAATGCATCTTCTTTTGGAGTAAGTGTTACTGGGGAAAATGGTGGTAAACTTTCACATAGAAATTCTAAATATAGAATAAATAAAAATTATGATTTAATAGATGGTGCTAATTTAACTATTACAGAAATTTATGATGTAACTTTTAATTTAAATCAAGGAAGTATAAATCAAGATACTAATCCTATAGTTAAAGAGGTGGAGCATAGCAGTAATGTTTCTGCTCCAACCACAAATCCAACAAAAACAAATCATAACTTCTTAGGTTGGGCAGCAACACCTAATGCACAAACAGCAGATTCAAATATTTTAAATAATATTACTTCTGAAAAAACAGTTTATGCAGTATGGCAACCTAAACAAAACATTATTCCTGTAACTAATATTGATGAAGAAAATCCTGATACAGATTATGTAAGAATTAAATTTAATGCAGCTGAAGGTAACTTTGATGACAATGCAAAAGTTAAGGCTTTTGATGTCTTAAAAGGAACTCCTTGGAATGATGTGGCTGGTCGTAAACCAAACGATCCAACTGCTCCTGTAGGAAAAACATTTGCTTCTTGGACTCCAGAGTTTCCAACTGATAATGTAACTGAAGCTAAAGAATTTACTGCACAGTATAATTTGAATACTTATGATGTAACCTTTAACTTAAATGGTGGAAAAATCGGAGAAGATTTAAGTGATGTTGTTAAGACCACTAATCATGGAAGTAATGCAGAAGAGCCAAATGCCCCAACTAAAGCAGGATTTAACTTCTTAGGTTGGGCAGCAACACCTAATGCACAAACAGCAGATTCAAATATTTTAAATAATATTACTTCTGAAAAAACAGTTTATGCAGTATGGCAACCTAAACAAAACATTATTCCTGTAACTAATATTGATGAAGAAAATCCTGATACAGATTATGTAAGAATTAAATTTAATGCAGCTGAAGGTAACTTTGATGACAATGCAAAAGTTAAGGCTTTTGATGTCTTAAAAGGAACTCCTTGGAATGATGTGGCTGGTCGTAAACCAAACGATCCAACTGCTCCTGTAGGAAAATTATTTTCTCATTGGCAACCTGTTTTCCCAAGTGGAAATGTTGCAGAAAACAAAGAGTTTATTGCACAATATAAAGATAAGGTAGTTGTACAAGATTCTGATAATCCAAACACTACACCAGAAGGCTATACTCGTATTACCTTTAATGCGGGAGATGGAACATTTACTGGCGGAAAGAAAACTAAAATTATCGATGTAGAAAATAGCACAAAATGGAATGATCCAGCTGTTCAAAACGAACTGCCTTCTAACCCTACACCTGATAGTAGTGCTAAAGTATTTAGCGGATATGATTCGAACGTTCCAAATGATGATACACCAATCAATGCAGGAACAACTACTTTTACAGCTCAATATAAAGATAAAGTAGTGATTAAAGAAAGTCCTACTGATCCATCAACTTTTGGTTATGTTAGAATTATCTTTGACGCAACGGAAAACGGAAACATTGGTGGCAAACGTTATAAGGTGGTTGATGTATTAGAAGGAACTCTTTGGAATGACCCTACATTAGAAAATATTGAACCAGTCGCAAATTACAAAGATGATAGTAAGATATTTAGTAGTTGGAACGAAACTTTACCTGTAAATGAAAATCCAGTAGAAAATAAAACAATTACTGCACAATACACAGATAGAGTTAAGGTTATTACCGATCCAAGCAGCGAAGTTACACCAGGTTATCATCGTATAACATTCAATTCAGGAAATGATGGAAATTTTGGCAACAATGTTACATCTAAAGTAATTGAAGTGTTAAACAATACTCCTTGGAATCATCCACTAGTTAGAGCCCAAATTCCTAATAATCCAACTCCTAATGTGAATACTAAGGAATTTAGCAATTGGGATCAAGCTATTCCTAACGATGATACAGCTATCACAGCACCGCAAACTTTCACTGCACAGTTTAGAGATAAGACTAAAGTGCTTGTTAAGGAAGATCCTAATAATCCAGGAAATACTCCAGAAGGGTATGTAAGAATAACATATAATTCAGGAGATGGTAAGTTTGAAAATAACGCTACTAAGAAAGTAGTAGATATTTTAATAGGAACTAAGTGGGAAGATAGTGAAGTTCAAGCTACTATTCCAACAGCTACACCAAACTTAGATACTAAAGAGTTTTCAGCGTGGTCTACAAGTATTCCTAATAATAATGAAAATGTAACTGATTTTGAAACTACAGCTCAATATAGAGATAAACAAAAAATAATTCCAGTTACAGATACAACAACACCAGTTCAACCAGGCTATACTCGTATTACCTTCAATTCAGGAGATGGTACATTTGGAGAAAATGGTCCTACTACTAAGACTATAGATGTCTTAAATAACACTCCTTGGAATGACCAAGAAGTTCAAGACCAAATCCCTACTAACCCAACTCCTACTGATAGTAATAAGAAATTTACTAACTGGAATCCAACTATCCCTAACGATACTACTCTTGTATCAAGTGGACCATCAACTCCTACCGCAGTATATAAAGATAAAGTAATAACTCAAGAAACTGATACTACTCCTACAGATAAACCTGAAGGTTATGTCAGAATTATCTTTGACGCTACGGAAAATGGAAACATTGATGGTAAACGTTATAAGGTATTTGATGTATTAGAAGGCACTGCTTGGAACGATCCAGTATTAGAAAATATCACACCTTCCGTAACTGTAACTAACCCTACAAAAGCACAAAATGGATGGAGCGAAACTCTTCCTACTAGCGATGCTTTAGTTACAGATAAGACAGTTACTGCACAGTATAGAGATATCGTAATTGAAGTAACTGATCCAAATACTACTCCTAAACCAGAAGGCTATACTCGTGTTACTTTAAATGCACAAGATGGAACTTTTGGAAACAATGGAAACACTAAGGTATTTGATGTATTAGAAAATACTCCTTGGAATGATCAAAATGTTCAAAGTAAATTAGTAGATCCAACTCCAGCTGCAGGCAAAACATTCACTAACTGGGATCCAAATCCTACAGGAAACATTACTGGAGAATCAGTAGAGTTAAATGCACAATATAGCACTAATAACTATAATGTAACCTTTAACTTAAATGGTGGTACTCATAATAGTAGTACTGATAATGTGACTGAAACTGTAGCTTATGGTTCAAACGCAACAGGACTTACCCCAACTAAAGCAGGATTTAACTTCTTAGGTTGGGCAGCAACACCTGATGCACAAACAGCAGATTCAAATATTTTAAATAATATTACTTCTGAAAAAACAGTTTATGCGGTATGGCAAGCTAAACCTAAGGTTATTACTAACCCTGAATCACCAATTACTGATTCTGAATACAAGACAATAACCTTTGATGCGACAGATGAAGGTACTATTGAAGGTAAACCTTCTAAAGTAATCTATGTGCTTCAAGGAACTAATTGGAATGACCCTGAATTAACTGGAGTGGTTCCAGCTAGTGCTACTCCTAAGTCAAATACTAAAGTATTCACTGCTTGGGATGAAAATGTACCTACTGATGACACAGCTATTAATGATTCAAAAACTTTCACTGCTCAATATAGAGACAAGAATAAGATTATTGAAAACCCTACAGGTACTAATCCAGAAGAGGGTTATGTAAGACTTACATTCAATGCAGGAAATGGTACGATTGACGGTAAAGGCTTTAAAGTTATTGATGTTTTAAATAACACTCCTTGGAATGACCAAGATCTTATAAGAGTTATCCCTACAAGAGCTGTATCTAATGATACAAATAAAGTATTTAGTGCTTGGGATAAAGAAGTTCCTAATGACAATACTTTAGTTTCTAGCGATACTTTCACTGCACAATATAGAGATAGAGTAATTGTAGTAGATCCAAATTCTCCTACAGAAACTCCTACAGGCTATACTCGTATTACCTTTAATGCGGGAGATGGAACATTTGGACCAAACGGACCTACTACTAAGATTATTGATGTAGAAAACAACACTCCTTGGAACGATCCATTAGTTAGAGCCCAAATTCCTAATAATCCAACTCCTAATAGTGATACTAAGGTGTTTAGTGGTTGGGACCAAAATATTCCTAGCGATGATACACCTATCACAAATGGACCAACTAATCCTACTGCTCAATATGAAAGTAAACCTAAGTTTGATACTAACTTAGGAGATGAACCAAAAGCTGGTTATGTAAGACTTACATTCAACGCAGGGGAAGGTAAATTTGAAGGTGATGAAACTACTAAGATTATTGATGTCTTAAAAGGTACAGCTTGGAATGATGAACAGCTTCAAGCTAAAGTTCCTTCTAATCCAACACCTAATGATATTACTAAACGCTTTAGTGCTTGGAATCCAACTGTTCCTGATACAGGTACAGTAGATACATTTAACACTACTGCACAATACGTTTCTAAACCAAAAGTATTAGAAGTAACTAATCCAGACAATCCTACACCAGACGGCTATACTCGTATTACCTTCAATTCAGGAGATGGTACATTTGGAGAAAATGGTCCTACTACTAAGACTATAGATGTCTTAAATAACACTCCTTGGAATGACCAAGAAGTTCAAGACCAAATCCCTACTAACCCAACTCCTACTGATAGTAATAAGAAATTTACTAACTGGAATCCAACTATCCCTAACGATACTACTCTTGTATCAAGTGGACCATCAACTCCTACCGCAGTATATAAAGATAAAGTAATAACTCAAGAAACTGATACTACTCCTACAGATAAACCTGAAGGTTATGTCAGAATTATCTTTGACGCTACGGAAAATGGAAACATTGATGGTAAACGTTATAAGGTATTTGATGTATTAGAAGGCACTGCTTGGAACGATCCAGTATTAGAAAATATCACACCTTCCGTAACTGTAACTAACCCTACAAAAGCACAAAATGGATGGAGCGAAACTCTTCCTACTAGCGATGCTTTAGTTACAGATAAGACAGTTACTGCACAGTATAGAGATATCGTAATTGAAGTAACTGATCCAAATACTACTCCTAAACCAGAAGGCTATACTCGTGTTACTTTAAATGCACAAGATGGAACTTTTGGAAACAATGGAAACACTAAGGTATTTGATGTATTAGAAAATACTCCTTGGAATGATCAAAATGTTCAAAGTAAATTAGTAGATCCAACTCCAGCTGCAGGCAAAACATTCACTAACTGGGATCCAAATCCTACAGGAAACATTACTGGAGAATCAGTAGAGTTAAATGCACAATATAGCACTAATAACTATAATGTAACCTTTAACTTAAATGGTGGTACTCATAATAGTAGTACTGATAATGTGACTGAAACTGTAGCTTATGGTTCAAACGCAACAGGACTTACCCCAACTAAAGCAGGATTTAACTTCTTAGGTTGGGCAGCAACACCTGATGCACAAACAGCAGATTCAAATATTTTAAATAATATTACTTCTGAAAAAACAGT
>CAMCKH010000006.1 GCA_945875435.1 uncultured Erysipelotrichaceae bacterium | reverse complement strand
TTCAGTAGAAAGGAGTTCCCAAGAATCTCGTGGCTTTAGCCATGAGAGGTTCAAGCTACTTATAAATTTAAAAAAAATAAAAAACCAGTTATCCTTCAAGCTGATGGTGGGATAGCTTTAGATAGAGGATGGTTATTTAATAATTTAATCTCTTTAATAATGAAACAATGTGATTATTTTTTAAGTAGTGGAAAAGAAGTTGATAAGTACTTTAAATTTTATAATGTTGATGATAATAAAATTTTTAATTATAGATTTTCTTCATTAAATAATAAAGATATCATTAGAAACGAAGAATTAACTTTGCAAAAATATTATCTTAGAGAAAAATATGGTATTAAAGATGATATTATGATTTTAGCGGTAGGGAGTCAAATATTTAGAAAAGGTTATGATTTATTAATCAAAGCTATCTCATCCATAAATAAAAGTTTTAATTTATATATTGTGGGTGGGGTAGTTCAAGACGATATTTTTAAATTAGTTTTAGAAAACGGATTAAACAATGTTCATTTTATTGATTTTAAATGCAAAGAAGAGCTAAATGAATATTATGCGATGGCAGATATATTTGTAATGCCTACTAGATACGATATTTGGGGTCTTGTGATTAATGAGGCTATGTCGTTTAAACTTCCTATAATTTCCAGTAACAAATGTGTTGCGGCATTAGAATTTAATAATTTGTTTAATAATGCTTTGATATTTGAAAGCGAAAATACAGAAGATTTAAAGGAAAAAATAGAAATATTAATTTCAGATTGTGAAATTAGAGAAAAATTATCAATAAATTCTCTCAATGGAATTAAGACATACACCATTGAAAATACTTGTGATGATTTTGTAAAAATAATAAATAAAATAGTAAAAGAGGAGAATAGATGTTATCAATAATAATACCAATTTATAACGGAGAGAAACATATTAAAAATTGTATAGACTCAATATTTAATTCAAAATTTAAAGATTACGAGTTAATTTTAGTTGATGATGGTTCTACCGATAATACAAAAGAAATTTTAAAACAGTATGAAAAATATGACAATATTAAAGTTTTTAATATTTCACATCGTGGACTTTGTGAAACTAGAAATTTTGGATTGACAAAAGCTCAAGGAGAGTTTGTAACTTTTATTGATGTAGATGATAAAGTTTTGAATTATGATTATATTGAAATTGAAGATAGTGATGTTTTGGTATTTTCATACATAAGAGATTTTGAAAACGAAGGTTATCAGATACCTTCTTGGAGCTATGATAAAGAATATGTTGATGCAAAAGAATTTTTAAATGATTTATATAACTCTGATTTATTAAATCCAACTTGGAACAAAATATATCGTAAAGATTTAATTTCAGAAATGAAATTTGATGACAAATATTATCAACACGAAGATTTAGCATTTAATATAGAAGTTGCTTCTAAAATTAAAAAAGCAAAAATAATTAGCGATACAAGATATATCTATATGATTAGAAATACTGTAGGTATGTCTAATAAATATGTAGAAAATTACGAGGTTATTTTAAACAATAAATTAGAATTATTTAAAAAGTTTTTAAATGATGATCAGTTTGCGAATGCTGCAACATACCAATTGGAAACTTATGTTATTAATTTATTTAAAAATAATAAATATAATTTTATTTCAAGAAATAAAATGATTAAAGATATTGTTTTAACACATTATGAAATTATTAAAAAAGCAAAAATGTTAGGAATCTATTCAAAAATTTTTAAATTTATAGCTTTAAGCAAAAGTTCTACTTTAATAAATATATCTTATGGAATATTTACTTTTTTAAAAAATAATTTAGGAACTATATATTTTAAAATTAGAAAAACAATATATAAGAATGAAGTTGGTAAATACATAAGAGATGTATATGATAAAAAGTAATTATTAATTATTTTTGTAATTATAAAATTATTCTGTTGGTAGAATTATTAAATTGGAGGGATTAAATGGTAAAAACGTTAGGTCAAATTATGCTTTATGTAAGGGATTTAGATGAAAACGCAAAATTTTGGAAAGAAAAAATGGGTTTTGAAAGAGTAGAAAAAGTAGCTTGGTTAGATGGAGATTATATTTACATAGTTTCTCCACTAATGAATTCAGAAGTTCAATTTGTACTTCAAAATAAAACCAAAATAGAAAAATTAAGTCCAGAATTAAATCTTCAAACACCTTCTGTAATGATGCAAACAGAAAATATAGACAAACTGTACCAGAGATTGATTAAAAATGGAGTTAAAGCAAACCCGATAGTCGAGATTAAAGGGTTAAGATTTTTTAATTTTTCGGATAATGAAGATAATTATTTTGCAATAAAAGAGGTTTAATAAATATGATAAAATCTATAGAAGTATATTTAATTACTGATGGAAACGGTAAAGATGCGGTTGAATTTTATAAAGAAGCTTTAAATGCTGAAATTTTAAGTTTAACCTTTTTCAAAGACAAAATTCCTAATTGTCCGAAAGAAAATGAAGATCTAGTTTTAAATGCACAGTTAAAAATTGGTAATAATAGGATTATGATTTCTGATGAAAATCCAGATTTTAAATATAAGCATGGTTACAATATGACATCTTGTATTATTGTTGATAATGCTGTAGAAGCTAAAAATATATATGATAAATTATCAGTAGATGCTAGAAAAATTCATATGCCACTACAAGAAACTTTTTGGAGCGTAGCCTATGCTAATTTTGAAGATAAGTTTGGGATGATGTGGCAAATTTCAACAGAAATTTAAGAAATTAACTATTTTTTATAAAATATGATATAATTAATATACCTAAAGGATGATGTAATTCCTACATTTATTAATAGGGAACTTGTGTTGATTAATGGTGTGATTTTATTAATTTAAAAACCTAAAGTTAGTTGTAGAGTACCCACCTGGAGATCCAGGAATTTATACCCTTTAGGTTTTTTTTATTTTGTGTTATAATTTTGTAGTAAAAATGTTATTTTAATGATACTTATAATTTAGGAGATATGAATGGAAGATGTTAAAATATTAGCCTTAGGTGGCTTAGATGAAGATGGAAAAAATATGTATATTATCGAGGCTGGGGATGATATATTTGTGGTAGAATGCGGTTTAAAATATCCAGATCCAAAAGAACAGCTGGGAATTGAATATATTATTCCTGATTTTAGCTATCTTTTAAACAACAAAGAAAGAGTCAAAGGCATTTTTATCACTCACGCACACGATGATGTTATGAAGGGTTTACCTCATTTACTTAAAGAGGCAGAGTTTGATATTTATGCAACGGCACTCACTGCAAAAATTTTAGAATTAGAATTTAGAAAACACAAAATCAGACATAAAATTAAAGTTGTAAGCAGAAATCAAACTTTTAAAATTGGTAACAGAAAAATCACAACTTTCCCAGTTATGCAAAGTATAGCTGATGGAATGGGTGTTGCTATTGAAACAGACCAAGGGCTTGTAGTTTATACCAGTGAGTTTATTTTTGATTATGATAGTTTTAATGCTAATTTTGCTGGGGATATTAATATTTTAAGTGAGATTGGAAATAAAGGTGTATTTGCTTTATTATCTGAATCGGTAGGTGCGGCTAGAAGTGGTTACACTGCACCAAGACATAAGATTTCAAATTATATAGATAGTTTTTTTGAATATGCTGATAATAGAATTATAGTAACTTTATATAAACAAAATTTATATCGTGTTATTGAGGTTATTGAAAATGCTATTAAATATAATAAAAAAATATTCTTTTATGATAATGAGCAAAATAATTTAGTAAATGTAATTTCAGATTTAGGTTATTATAATGTAAGTAAAGTTAATATTGTTAATAAACGAGAATTTGATAATAGCGATGATGATATTGTTATAATAATATCTGGAAGTGGAAACGAAGTATTTAAGTTAGTTCATAAAATTGCAGTAGGTGAAGATAAGGTTATTGATTTTAGAGATACTGATACTATAATAATCGCTTCTCCTGTAGTTCCTGGAACAGAAAAAGAAGCTGCTAAAATGGAAGATGAATTATATCGTGCCTCTGTTAAAATAAATAAAATAAACGGAAAAGAAGTTTTAAGTATGCATGCTTCAGCTGAAGATTTAAAAATGATGTTATACATGCTTAAACCTAAATACTACATTCCTATAAAAGGAGATTATCGTTCATTGATTGAAAATGCTAAACTAGCAACCGCAGTAGGTTATACAGCTAATAGAATAGTTGTTTTAGACAATGGACAAATAGCTCATTTTAATAATCAAAGATTAAAAAGCACTAGAGATGTTATTAAATTAGAAGAAAGTTTAATCGATGGTAAAGATAAACTTGATGTGGGCGGTATGATTTTAAAAGATAGAGAAACTTTATCTACTGATGGAGCTATTGTTTTAGGTATTTTGTTAGACTATAAGACAAGAGAAATAATTGGGGGTCCAGATATACAAAGTAGAGGTGTTATTTATTTAAAAGATGCTGACTATATTATGGAAGAAATTTCAAATATTTTAATTAACACTATTAAAGAAAATATTGCTAATAACACCTACGATAATATGTCTACTAGGATGGAGGTTAGAGAAAAGATAAATAAATATCTTTTTAAAGAAACGGGTAAAAAACCAATGATTTTGCCTGCGATAATAGAAATCAATTTATAAAAGGAGTTTAAATGTCAAAAAAGAAAAAGAAACAATCTGATAGATTGAAATTATTAATTTTAATCACGGCTTTTATTACAATATGTATAGTTTCATTTTTAAGATACGGAATTATTGGAAGTAGTTTTGATAATATTTTTAGATATATTTTTGGCGATATTTTCTATTTCATATTAAGTGTATTAATTCTTAGTTATTTTTCTTTTAATACAATTAAAAAAGACAAGAAAATATTATTTATCGTTGGAGTTATTTTATTTTTAATATCAGCTATTTTAATTCAAAGTTTTTCTTTTGGTAAGCAATTTGAAAAATTTGAACTTATTAAGCAGTATTTTTCTTTTGATATTTTTAAATTGTTCAGTTTAGAAAAAAATCTATTTTATGGTGGTGTGATTGGTGTTTTTATTTATTCGTTATTTAATTATATGTTTGATTTTAGCGGAACTTTATTAATTACAATCATCATATTTGTCATATCTTTAGTTTTTATAATTCCTTTCCAAGAAATTTATGAATTATTTAAGAAAAAAGAAAATAAAAAAATAATTAAAGAATATCACCAACAAAAAGAAGAGATAAGACCGATTAAAAAAACTTTCAATATTAAAGCTGATACACGTAAAGAGATTGAAGAGCCTGTTAAAAAACCTATCTCTAAACCTTCAGAAGTTGTAACTAATGAAAAAATTAAAAGCATTAGGTATGTAAAAAATAGTGATTATATTTTACCGGATTTAAAATTATTAGATCCTTTAAATAAAAACACCGGACATTCTATTAATAAAAGTTCTGCTGAAATTAAGGGTGAAAGAATTATTGAGATTTTAAATTCTTTTGATATAGCTTGTGAACTTGTAAAAATACATATTGGACCTAGTGTTACTAAATTTGAAATAAGACCAGAACAAGGTGTAAAAATAAGTAAAATTTTAAGTTTATCTAACGATATAAAAATGGAGTTAGCGGCTAAGTCTATTAGAATTGAAGCTCCTATTCCCGGTTTAAGTGCAGTAGGTATTGAAATACCTAATTTAGAATCTACAGCAGTTCAAATGATTGAGATTTTAAAACAAATTCCTGATAAGAAAAAAGATTCTCCATTATTAGTAGCTTTAGGTAAAGATTTGATGGGTAATGTAATATTTTCAGAATTAGATAAAATGCCTCATTTACTAGTTGCTGGGGCAACAGGTGCTGGTAAATCTGTTTGTATGAATGCTATAATATCTTCCATTTTATTAAGAACAAACCCTGAACAAGTAAAATTAATGCTTATAGATCCTAAGAAAGTAGAATTTTTACCTTATAAAGATGTTCCGCATTTATTTTGGCCAGTAATTGATGATAGCACTATGGCTAATAATGCTTTAAAAAGAGTTGTTGCGATTATGGAAGAAAGATATGCTTTACTTTCTGAAGTTGGAGCTAAAAATATCGAAGTTTATAATGAAAAAGTTATGAAGTTTAATCAAAATGCTACTGATGAAGAAAAAATGCAACATCTTCCTTATATGGTTGTTATTATTGATGAGCTTGCGGATTTAATGATGGTTGCTGGTAAAGAGGTTGAAAATTCTATTCAATTAATAACTCAAAAAGCTAGAGCCGCTGGTATTCATTTAGTCATCGCAACACAAAGACCAAGTACAGATGTTATTACTGGAGTTATAAAGGCTAATATTCCTAGTAGAATTGCGTTTGCTGTAGCTAGTCAGATAGATTCTAGAACTATTTTGGATTCTAAAGGTGCTGAAGAACTTTTGGGAAGAGGGGATATGCTTTATATTCCTATGGGAACTAATGTTTTAACTAGGGTTCAAGGTGTTTATATTACTGATGATGAAATCGCTAGAATTACCGAGTACTGCAAATCTATTGCTAAACCTAATTATGAAGATTCGTATTACCAATTAGCTGAAAGTTCTAATGGCGAAGCTAGTAATGTAGGTACTTTATTTGAAGACCCTTTGTTTGAAGAAGTTAAAAAGTATGTTATTGAAACTCAAAAATGTTCGGCTTCATTAATTCAAAGAAGATTTAGTTTGGGTTATAATCGTGCTGCCAGATTGGTAGAAAATTTAGAAGAATTAAAGATAGTAGGACCTGCACAAGGTTCAAAACCAAGAGAAGTTTATTATAAACATAATGATGAATAGGAGGTTATATGATATATATTATAGGTGGTAGTAATATTGATATAAATCTTAATGGAAATGATGAGTTTATACTAAAGGAATCTAATATAGCTAAAGTTAGTTTAAATTTCGGTGGTGTTGCTAGAAATATTGCTGAAAATATCGCTAATTTAGATATTAAACATCATTTTATAACTGCAATCGGTAATGATCATTTTTCATCACTACTTAAAGAAGATTTTATTTATAAAAATATTAATTATGAATATTCTTTTGAACTGAATGATAATCAATCTACTTATATTGCTATTTTGGATAAAAATAAAGATTTATATATAGGTTTTAATGATATGGATATTTTAAATCATTTAAATATTAATGATTTTGATTTTTTAAAAAATAAATTAAATCACAACGATTATCTATTTTTAGATACAAATTTTAATAAAGATTTACTATCAGAACTTTTAGATTATGATTGTTACAAGATTGTTGATGGAACATCTTCCGTTAAAGTTAAAAAAATTAAAGATTTAATTTATAAAATTAATTTATTAAAATTAAATACTTTAGAAGCAGAAACGTTAAGTGGGATAGAGTTAAATAGTTTAGAAAGTTATATCGATGCTATTAAAAAGATACAGGCTAATGAAATTATAATTTCAAATCCTGAAGGCTTATTTTATAGTAATAAAAAAGAAATATATCATTATAAACATAATGCTAAAATTGATATAGCATCGGTTAGTGGTGCTGGAGATGCTCTTCTTAGTGGTTTTACAGCTTGTAGATATCAGGGTAAAGATTTGGATTATAGCATTAGATTCGCCTTATCTTTAGCATTGTTAACTTTAAAAACTAAAAATTCTGTCGCAACTTATGATGAAGATGTGATTAAAGATATAATTTTAAATAGTAATATTGAAGGAGAAAAAATATATGAATATTAAAATAAGCAATGAAGTTCTTGAAGCGATTAAACAGAACAAACCAATAGTTAGTTTGGAATCTACTATTATTTCTCATGGAATGCCTTATCCTAAAAATGTGGAAACAGCTTTAAAAGTGGAAGAAATAATTAGAAGTGAAGGAGCTGTTCCTGCTACTATAGGTATTATAGATGGTGTTGCAATAATTGGAATGAGTAATGAAGAGATTGAAGAGTTTGGTAAAAGAAAGGATATTTTAAAAGTATCAAGAAGAGATCTTCCTGTGATTTTCGCTAAAAAATTATGGGGAGCTACTACTGTTGCGACCACTATGATTTTAAGTGCTATGGCAGGAATTGAAGTTTTTGTTACTGGTGGTATTGGCGGAGTTCATAAAAATGCCCAAGAAACTTTTGATATAAGTGCAGATTTACAAGAACTAGCATCAACTAATGTAACAGTTGTTTGTGCAGGTGCAAAATCTATTTTAGATCTACCTTTAACATTAGAATATTTAGAAACATTCGGAGTTCCGGTGCTTGGATACCAAACTAAAGAATTACCTGCGTTTTACACTAGAAAATCTGGTTATGAATTAGATTATCAATTAGATACATATCAAGAAATTGCTGAAGTTATTAGACAAAAACGAAATTTAAAATTAAATGGTGGAATAGTTGTTGCAAATCCCATTCCTAGTGAGTATTCTTTAGATTTTGATTTTATCAACAATTCAATCAATGAAGCTATTAAAGAAGCAGAAGAATTAGGAATAAAAGGTAAAGAAACAACTCCTTTCTTACTTGCTAAAATTAAAGAAATTACTAAAGGCACTTCTTTAGAAGCTAATATTCAATTAGTTTTTAACAACGCCAAATTAGGTGCTAATATTGCAAAAGAATTAGTTAAATAAAATGATTTTAAAAAGTGATTTAATAGAAGAGTTTAAAAGAATTGGGATTAAAAAAGGAGATAATTTATTAATTCATTCTTCGCTTAGTAAATTTAAAGGTTTTATTGTGGGTGGTGCCCAGGTGTTTACCGATGCTTTATTGGAAGTTATAGGTGAAGAAGGGACTTTGGTGGTTCCTATTCAGTTTTCTACTAATAGTGAACCTAGTTTATTTGAAAATCCCCCAGTAGATTTTGCTGATATTAAAAAAGTTAGAGAAAACATACCTTTTTTTGATAAAAATAATAATGAATCTTTTTATATGGGTGTTGTAGTTGAAAATATCAGACGTAGAAAAAATGTTGTTATTTCAAATCATCCGACATTTGCTTTTGCTGCAATTGGTAAATACAGCTCTGTTTTATGTAATAATCATTCCTTTGATTTTGGTTTCGGAGATAATTCACCTTTAAAAAGAATTTATGATTTAAACTTTAAAAATATCTTATTCGGAGTAAACTACGATAATGCTACAATTTTTCATTTAGCAGAAAAAAGAAGTGGAACTTGCCCTATATATGTTGATGGAAGTAACATTAAATTAAACGGAGATAAAATATTTTTCAATAGATTAGAAGTTGAAAGCGATACTGATTTATTTTTAGAAATAGGTTTAACTTTAGAAAAACTTAATTTAGTTAAAAAGGAAGTTATTGCTGAATGTGAAATTAAAATTTTTAATTCCAAACCAGCTGTTGATATTTTTCAAAAATATTTAGAAGATAGATTTAAGATTTATATGTTATAATGTAAAAGATAAACAGGTGTGCAATTGCTGAGAAATAACCTTAATACCTGATCTAGTTAATGCTAGCGTAGGGAGTTTATATCTTTTATGCACCTCTTTATTGGAGGTTTTTTTATGAATAGAAATAAAAATATCGCATATTGTTCAATATATCTTGCGATTTCAATTTTAATGAATTACCTTAATTCATACATACCATTTTTAAAAATGAGCAATGGTGGATCTATTGATATTTCATTAATTCCATTAATCTTATGCGGAATACATCTAGGATTTAAAAGTTCTATGATTACCACTTTTTCTTATTGGTTAATAACATCACTTTTAGGTTTTAATAGTTATTATCTGAATATTATTCAATATATTTTTGATTATATTATACCTATTCATTCATTAAGTTTAATTCCTTTATTTGTTAAAGATAAAAAAAATCAAAATATTATCATTGGGATAACTATTGTTTTTTTAATTAGATATTTTTCTTTTTTAATTTCTGGAATTTTCTTTTTTATCCCTGATGGTAGTTATGCCGGAAGTTTTTTATCAATATTAAACTCTTTTGCTTATAATACCCCTTACAATATTGTTAGTTATTTTGTAAGTGTTGTAGTTGTTTTAGTTATTTTAAAAAGATTTAAAAAATGGTTATAAAATAACCATTTTTTTATGTTAAAATATAAAGTTGTAAGGAGGCAATATGGAAATCAAAGATATTATTGAATTAATAGAATATGATCTTTACAAATTTAAAGAAGTAGATGAAATACATAATAAAAAAATCAGACTTAAAGATGAAATTAAATTAGAAAAATCAATCATCAAAAATAAAGAGTTTGATAAAATAAATTCAAAAATTGAAGATATTAATCAAAAATCATTAGATTTTATTAACGATTTTAAAAATATCCAGGAACTTAAATTTAATGACAATAAGAAAATTTTGACTCAAAAAATAGAAGCTAATTTTGATAAATGGCTAGATAGTTTATATAAAGAGTGTATTAAAGATGAATGATAATTATGCAATTGTGTCGAAAATAAAGTCAATGTTTTCAAAAAGATTAACTTTACAAGACTATAATCTTTTAGCAAATGAAAGAAATTTAGCTGGAATTATAAATTATTTAAAAAATAAAACAGTGTATAACAACATTTTAATAAATGTAGATGAAAAAAAATTAAGAAGAGAAGAATTTGAGTATTTAATTAAAAATGATTTATATTATAGAGTTGATAAGATATTTAATTACATTTTAAATAAAGATGACTTTATATATAAGGTGGTCTTATTAAGAATTGAAAAAGATATTTTATTAGAGATTGTATATTCTTTATTTTATCAAAACAATAGAATGTTGATATCAAAAATACCGTTTCACTTCAAAGATAAATTATCTTTCAATTTAAAAGAGTTGATTAAATCAAAAAATATAGAGGATATATGTAAGAATTTAGAAAGCACTAAGTATCATCATATTTTTAAAAGTTTTATTAATCAAAACGAGATTGCTATTAATAAGTTAGAAAGAGAATTTAATAATTTTTATGTAAATAATTTAATTAAATTAATAAATCAGTTCAGTAATTTTAAAGTTAAAAATTTGAAAGATATTTTACTTGCAGAAATTGAACTTAATAATTTAAGAAAAATTTATCGTTTAAAAAAATATTATAAAGTTACTAATGAATATATTAAAAATTCAATGATAAATACAAAACATAGATTTAATAACAAAATTATTGATAATCTTATTTTAAAAGGCACGGATTTATTAACGGTTTTAAAAAATTCATCATATAGAAATTTTATTAATATAGATAGTGATGAAATTGAAGATTTAATTGCAGATATTTTAAAAAATATCAGTATTAAAAATATCCACAGCAGTAATGATAAAGATGTTGTGGTGCTGGCATATATTTCGTTTTTAAAAATTGAAATATTGAATTTGATAGATGTTATTGAAGGGGTAAGGTATCAAATTGGAAGTGGAAAAATTATGGAGAATTTAATTAATTAGGTAAGTGTATGATAGAAAAAATGAAATTTATAAAAATAAGCACTGATATTTCTAATCTTAATCAGTTGCTTAAAATAACAATTAAAAATGAATTAATCTCTTTAGAACCCGCAAGTGAATTAATCAGTGATAGTGATGCAGGTAGTGTTTATGAATTTGATCCTTCTTATGATGAATATTTAACTACCTTAGAGCTTATAGCTACAAATATTGATGCGAAATTAGAAATTGATGAAAATAATTATAAAAATTATACTAAAAATGAAATTAAGGATATTTTAAATGAGATTCAACTTCAAATAAAAGATAATAATTATAGTAAACAAAAATTATCTCAAGAAGATGTTGTTGCTATAAATAATTTAAAAAAATTACAATTGAATAACCTTTTAAACACCAGATACATTTATTTTGGTTTTGGGAAAATAAATAATTACCTTTTAAATAAAATAAATTTAATTGAAGATTTGAGATTAGAATATACTTTAATCCATAAAAATGGTAATTATAGTTGGATTTTATATGTAGCTAGTAAAGATGATTCGTATGCTAATAGTAAAATTTTAAATAATTTATTTTTTGAAAATATAACTATACCTAATTTAGATATTCAAATTATTGAAGAAAAATATCACAATACTTTAAATGAGTTATATACATTTTTAAAAATAAATAGTCAGATATCACATCTTAATAATTATGTAAGTTTGATTGATAAAAAAACTATAATGATAGGTGGATTTATTAGAGAAAAAGATATTTCAAGAATCAAAGAAATATATAGTGATTTTGTGATTGATTACGAAGTTAAAAATGCTGAAGATGTTAATATCCAAACTCCTACAAAACTTAAAAATGGATGGTTTTCTAAGCCTTTTGAACTTTTTGTGGAAATGTATTCACTTCCTAAGTATGAAGATTTTGACCCCACAACTATTTTAGCTTTCTTTTATTGCCTGCAATTTGGATTGATGTTTGCGGATTTAGGTCAAGGATTGGTGTTGGTTTTTATAGGTTATATTATGGGTAGAAAAAAATATAATCGCTTAGCCGAAATAATGATAAGAGTAGGTATTAGTTCTTCTATTTTTGGATTTTTATTTGGTAGTGTTTTTGGTTTAGAAGATTTATTGACACCAATTCATCGTTTAATTTTTAAAACTGAAGGTAATTTAATTCATATTATGGATCAAAGTGTTACAATGAAACTATTGATCTATGCAATATTTTTAGGAATTTCAATTATAACTTTAGCAATATCATTAAATATATATACTAATTTAAAGAAAAAGAATTATGTTGAAGCATTTTTTGGGGTAAATGGATTCAGTGGTCTTAGTTTATATTTATATGCTTTAATATGTTTTGTTTTTAAGGGTTTATATAATGTTTATACATTGTTTATATTTGCGATTATTCCTTTAATTTTAATATTTTTCAAACATCCGATTGAACACTTAATTCACAATGAAGAAATCAAACCAAAAGAAGGTTGGGGTAGTTTTATAATTCAGAATTTTTTTGAATTATTTGAAGTATTTTTAACTTTTGTTTCAAATACAATTTCTTATTTGAGAATAGGTGGTTTTATATTATCGCATACTGGGATGATGCTGGTGGTTATGAGTATCAGTTCTATGTACCAAGGAGCAGGAAGTGTTGTGGCTATTGTTGTTGGTAATATATTTGTTATATGTTTGGAAGGACTAATTGTAGGTATTCAAACATTAAGATTACAGTATTATGAAATGTTTTCTCGTTTTTATGTAGGTTCTGGAAAAGAATTTAAAATTTATAATCAAAAAATAGGAGGTAATTTATGATTTTGATTGAATTTTTAATCCCGCTTATCGCAACTATTTTGGCGATATTACCTGTAGTTTTAATTCTAAAAAATGGAGTTAATCAAAAAAATTTAAAATTTAGAATTTTAACACAAATTTCAATTTTTTCAGCAGTTTTCTTAATTATTTCAATCTTTAATGTTAATAAAGCTTTGGCTGCAACAGAAAGTAGTTCTATAGCAGGTACTCTTGCTCAAGGTATGGGTTTTATTGCAGCAGGTCTAGCGACTGGATGTAGTGCTTTAGGTGCTGGTATTGCTGTTAGTAGTGCTAGTAGTGCTGCTATTGGTGCTATTTCTGAAAATCCTGACAATTTCGCAAAAGCTATGATTTTCGTTGCTTTAGGTGAAGGGGTTGCGATTTACGGTATTCTTATTTCAATTCTTATTTTAAATAAACTATAATATGAAGGCTTTTTGTATTAGCGACAATAAAGATAGCGCAATGGCTCTTAGATTAGTTGGGGTTGAAAGCATAGTTCTTCACGAAAAAGAAGAAGTGCTTTTGCAATTAGATAAACTTATTAAAGATAAGGAAGTTGCGATAATTTTATTAACTACTAAAATTGTCAATTTATGTCCAGAAGTTATCAATGACATAAAAATAAATGTTAAACATACTTTGATAAGCGAAATACCAGATAGACATTTAGATGGAAAAATTGGTGAATCTATTGATAAATGTATTTCTGCAACCATTGGTTTTAACATATAGGAGGCTTATGAGTAAATTTATTAATTATTTAAAAAATAATATAGATGAACAAGCAAAACTTGAGATTGAACAAATTAATTATGAAATAAAATCAATTCATGATAAAGAAATTTCTTGTTATGAAGATGAATGTGTTAATGATCATAATTATATTTATGAGAATAAAATAAAAAAAATTAAAGATAATGAAATTTTTCAAATTAGTAAAATAGAAAATTTTTATCGCAACGAATTACTTAATTTACGCAAAGAATTATTAAATCCTTTATATATTAAGTTGAAAGAAAGACTAATTGATTTTAAAAATTCTAAAAATTATGTTGAATTTATTCAAAAAAGACTAAGTTTAATTCAAAAAAAAGGAACTATTTATATTAAAAGTGAAGATGAATTATTATTCACAACATTAATTGATAGTGATTTTGAAATAAAATTTATTAATTTAGAAATAGGTGGTTTTATTTTTAGAGATAATAATTCTAATGAATATGATTTTACATTAGATACAAAATATTTAGAAACATTAAATTCTTTTAAATCAAATAAAGAATTAATAATATGGTGATGATATGAATGAAATTTATTCAATAAATGGACCAGTAGTTAAGGTTAAAAATCCTGAAAATTTTAAAATGCTTGAAAAAGTATATGTTGGTAAAGAAAGATTGGTTGGAGAAGTAATTGCTTTAAATAGCGAAAATGCCACTATTCAAGTATATGAATCTACATCACTTTTAAAGGTTAATGATGAGGTTTTTGGAACAAATGATATGCTTTCAGTAACTCTAGGTCCTGGTATTATAGGAAGTATTTACGATGGTATACAAAGACCTTTAGATATTTTGGAAGAAAAAGAAGGTTATTTTTTAGCAAAAGGAAGTAATGTTAAAAGTTTAAATCAAGAAAAACTTTGGGATGTTGAGGTTGTTGTTTCTGAGAGTGATTATTTAAAATCTGGAAATTTATATGCTGTAATTGATGAAAATGAGTTGATTAAACATAAAAAAATTGTTCCTAACAATATTGAAGGGGTAGTTGTTTATGTTAATAAAAATAAAAAATTAAAAGTTAATGAAACTGTTATTAGCATCAAAGATAATAACGGAACAATTATAAATTTAACCCTAGAAACCTCTTGGCCTATTAAAATACCTAGACCTATCAAAACAAAACTAAAAGCAGATTCTCCATTAATTACAGGGCAAAGGATAATAGATTCTATTTTCCCTATTGCTAAAGGTGGTTGTGCTGCTATTCCTGGTGGTTTTGGTGCTGGAAAAACTATGCTTCAACATCAAATCGCAAAATGGTGCAATGCTGATATTATAGTTTATGTTGGTTGTGGTGAAAGAGGAAATGAAATGACTCAAGTTTTAGAAGAATTTAAAGAGTTAATAGACCCTAAAACCAAACAACCACTATTGAATAGAACGGTTTTGATAGCTAACACTTCAAATATGCCTGTAGCTGCAAGAGAAGCTAGTATATATACTGGAATAACCATTGCTGAATATTATAGAGATATGGGTTATGATGTTGCGATTATGGCAGATTCTACAAGTAGATGGGCGGAAGCTTTAAGAGAAATTTCAGGAAGATTAGAAGAACTTCCAGCAGAAGAAGGTTTTCCTGCTTATTTACCTAGTAAAATTGCACAATTTTATGAAAGAGCAGGAAGTGTTACCACACTTAGTGATGAAAAAGGATCAGTTACAATCATCGGAGCTGTATCTCCTCAGGGTGGGGATTTTTCTGAACCAGTAACTCAAAATACTAAAAGGTTTGTTAAAACTTTTTGGGCTTTAGATAAAAACTTATCTTATGCTAGACATTTCCCATCAATAAATTGGAATCTTAGTTATAGTGATTATTTTGAAGATTTAGAAACTTGGTATGCTTCTAATATTGCTGAAGATTTTTTCAAATTAAGAAATGATGTAGTAGCTATTTTAAATAAAGAAAATAAATTATTAGAAGTTGTAAAACTTATAGGTAGTGATATTTTAGCTGATGAACAGAAATTATTGTTAGAAATAAGTAGAGTTATTAGAGTTGGTTTTTTACAACAAAATGCTTTTAATGACATCGATACTTATGTTCCTTTCTTAAAACAATATAAAATGTTAAAAATTATTTTTTATCTAAATGATAAAGCTAGTATTTTAATTAAAAATAAAATTCCTTTTTCTAAGTTGGTAAAAACTGATATTTTTAATGATTTAATCAGAATAAAATATGAAGTTAGAAATGATGATTTAGTTTTATTAGATAGTTATTTTAATAAAATAGATAAAGCAATTGAAATTGTGGAGGCTATGTATGAATAAGAAAATTATTGGAAATTCAGAGATTAAAACTTCACTAGTAATTTACGAAGGTATTGATGATGTATTTTATGATGAACTTGTAGAAATTCAATTAAATGATGGAACTATTAGAAATGGTAGAGTAGTTGAAATTATTGATAAAAAAGTTGTTGTTCAGGTATTTGAAGGCACTTTGAATCTTTCAAAAATCAATAATAAAACTAGATTTTTAAAAACACCATTTAAATTAAAAGTATCTAAAGAAATTTTAGGTAGAATTTTTAATGGTTCGGGTAAATTGATAGATGGTTATGGTGATATATTTTACGAAAAGGAATTAGATATCAATGGTAGTGTTATTAATCCTATTTCAAGGGTTTATCCTAGAAATTATATAGAAACTGGAATAAGTGCTATTGATGGTTTAAGCACCTTGATTAGAGGGCAAAAACTTCCTATATTTTCAGGTAGTGGTTTACCACATGATAAATTAGCAGCTCAAATAGTGAGACAAGCTAAAGTTAGTGGTAATAATGATTTTGCGATAGTTTTTGCAGCAATGGGTATAACTAGCGACAGTGCTAATTATTTTAAAGAATCGTTTCGTGAAAGCGGAGTAGATTCTAAGGTTGCAATGTTTGTTAATTTATCTAATGACCCAATTATCGAAAGACTTATAACTCCTAGATTAGCACTTACAGCAGCTGAATATTTAGCTTATGAATGTGAGATGAATGTGCTTGTAGTTTTAACTGATATGACATCATATTGCGAAGCACTTAGAGAAATGAGTAGTTCTAAAGGAGAAATACCAGGAAGAAAAGGTTATCCAGGGTATTTATATAGTGATTTATCAACACTTTACGAAAGAGCAGGAATTATTAAAAATGGCAAGGGATCATTAACTCAAATACCTATCCTTACAATGCCAAATGATGATATTACCAGTCCAGTACCTGATCTTACTGGATATATTACCGAAGGTCAGATTGTGTTGGATAGAAGTTTATATTTGAATGGTATTTATCCGCCAATAAACCCACTTTCATCACTTTCACGTTTAATGAAGGATGGTATTGGTGAAAAGTATACCAGAGATGATCATAAAGATGTTGCTGATCAGTTATTTGCATCTTATGCCAAAGTTAATGAAATAAGAGCCTTAGCCTCTGTTATAGGAGAAGATGAATTATCAGATAAAGATAAAAAATATCTTGAATTTGGACAAAAATTTGAAGAAATTTTCTTAAATCAAAATAACACTAATCGTAGCATTGAAAATACCTTAGATATAGCTTGGAAAATTTTAAAAATATTACCTAAAAATTCACTTGATAGAATTAGTGATAAAATTATTGAAAAATATTATGGTTAATTAATATGAAAAATATTATAGCTACAAAAGCTAATTTAATAAATTCTAAGAAAAGTTTAGATTTAGCTTATAAAGGTTATGATTTGATGGAGAAGAAAAATAATATTCTACTCAAAGAAATGACCGTGTTGGTATCGAAAGTTAAAAATTTAAGAGAAAAATTAACTTCAAGTTATAAAAACGGATATTATTTACTGCAAAAAGCAAATCAAAACCTAGGTGTTATTAGCAAATATGCCTATCAAGTTAAAATTGATAACAGTATTAAAGTAAAAAATTACAGTGTTATGGGTGTTGAAATTCCTAAAGTTTATTACGAAAAAGATACTCAAATACCAGAGTATAGTTTGGAGAGTAGTGATTGTAATTTAGATGAGGCATTTGTTGCTTTAAAAAAGATTAAGGAATTAACTTTTGAATTAGTAGAACTTGACAATAGCATTTATCGATTGGCTGATGCTATTAAAAAAACTAAAAAACGCTCAAATGCTTTAAAAAATATTGTGATTCCTAAATTAGAAAAAGAAATAAAAATAATTAGCGAAACATTAGAAGAAAAAGAAAGAGAAGAGTTTTCAAGATTAAAAGTGATAAAAGGTAAAAATAATGAATAAAAAATGGTATAACTTAAATTATTTTGATAAAAAGAATTGGTTACTTGATAATATTGAAAAATTAGACATTAGTAATAATGCTAAACTACTTTTAATTTTAGTTATTTTTTTGGAAGAAAAAAATATCATTATTAATCAAAATTTACTAGCTAATAAATTAAGTATTTCTTTAAAAGAATTAGATTCTCTTTTAGAAGATTTGATCACAAAAGGTTTAGTAAATATCAAGATAAATAATGGTTTAATTTTTGATTTAAGTAAACTTTTTGAGACAGATTTTAATTTATACAATAATATTAGTGATGATATTGTAAAAATTTATGAAAAAGAAAAAGTAAAACCAATTACCAGATACGATTTAGAAAAATTAGACGAACTTATCAAATATTATCCAAAATCATCAATCATCAAAGCTTTTCAAATCGCCGCAGCAAGAAAACAATTTAATTTATCTTATATTGAAACTATCCTTATAAATGAAAAGAAAAGTTAAAGATATTTTAGAAATTTTGAATTCGAAATATCCGGATGCACATTGTGAATTAAATTATAATAACGATTTTGAACTATTAACCGCTATAACTTTAAGTGCTCAAACCACTGATATCAGCGTTAATAAAGTTACACCAAATTTATTTAAAAAATTTCCTACACCACAAAGTTTGATAGATGCTGATATTAAAGAAATTGAAGCTGAAATTAAAAGTATAGGTCTTTATCGGAATAAAGCTAAAAATTTAAAATTGATGTCAAAGCAAATTGTATACGAATATAATAATTTAATTCCTAATAAATTTGATGAATTAATAAAATTAGCTGGTGTTGGGGTAAAAACTGCAAATGTATTCTTAGGTGAATACCATAAAATTCCTAGCATTGCTGTTGATACCCATGTGCTTAGGGTAAGTAAAAGATTAGGTTTGATAGAAGAAACAGATGATGTTTATCGTTGTGAAGAAAAATTAAAAAAAATATTTCCAAAAAAACATTGGATTAAATTACACCATCAATTAATTTTTTTTGGAAGGTATGAGTGTAAAGCTAGAATTAAGAGTTGTAAAGAATGTTGTTTAAGCAAATATTGTGATGATAAAAAGGAGAAAAAATGAAATTTAAAATTAATCAGAAAAACGAAGGTATAACTATAAAATTAGTTGATTCAAATAAAATAGATACAGATTTTTTAATGCTTTTAAAAAATAATAATATTTTTAAAGGTCTAAAAAATGAAATTTATTTTGATGTTATAAATAATGTTATTTATCTAGGGATAGGTGAGGAAGAAAAACTTAATTATTATGATTTGAAGATTATTTTTTATAATCTTGGTCAAACTTTACAAAAAAATAAAATCAAAAGCATTTCATTTGATTTATATAAAATAAATAATTTGTGTACTTATAGATTAGCGTTAGCTTTAAGTAGTGGTCTGCTTCATTCAACTTACGTTTTTGAAAATTATAAGAGTAATAAAAATGATGTTGTTGATACTGAAATTAACTTTAATGTAGTTGAAAATAAAGTTAATAAAGTTCAAGAAGCTATCAAAGAAGCTGAAAATATAGTATCTGGAATTTTCCTAGCTAAAAATTTAGTTAATGAACCCGCAAATACAATTTATCCCGAAACCCTTGCGAATATAGCTAAAAACGAATTAGAGCCACTAGGTGTTAAAGTTACTATTTATGGTAAAAAAGAAATTGAAGAAATAGGAATGAGTGCTTTTTTAAGTGTTGCTCGTGCTAGTGAAAAAGAACCTAAATTTATTGTTATGGAGTATTTGAATAATCCAGAAAGTGAAGAAAAAATAGCTTTAATAGGAAAAGGAGTTACATATGATTCAGGCGGCCTTGCTATTAAACCGGCTAGTAGCATGGTTGATATGTTTACCGATATGGGTGGTTCAGCAACCGTGATTGGTGCTATGAAAAGTATTGCTTTAAATAACTTAAAAACAAATGTTATTGCTTTGGTTGCTAGTTGTGAAAATATGATTTCTGGAAATTCTTACCGAAACGGTGATATTATTAATTCTTTAAGTGGAAAAACAATTGAAATAATTAATACCGATGCAGAAGGAAGGTTAACTCTTGCTGATGCTATATATTATGCAACTTCTAATTTAAAAGTGAATAAAGTTATAGATTTAGCCACTTTAACAGGTGCTTGTTATAGTTCTTTTGGTGAAAGAGTTAGTGCTGTTGTTACTAATAATGATGAATTTTATCAAGATTTAGAAAATGCCGCTAAGATCAGCAATGAATATATTTGGAAAATGCCTAACATTAGTTATTATAAAAATATGAATGACTCAAGTGTTGCTGATATTAAAAATGCAGGTGGAAAATTTGGTGGAATAATGACAGCAGGACTTTTTGTGGGTAGTTTTTTGGCAGATGAAAATATTCCTTGGATTCATATAGATATTGCAGGTACAGCTTATATTAACACCCCTTATGATCATTATAACAAAGGTGGTACAGGGGTTTTGGTTGAAACCTTGTATAATTTATTCAAATAATCAACACAGATATATAGACTATTAAAATTAAAAACAATATAATATTATTGTATAGGAGGAATTATGGGAATTTTAGACAGTGTTAAAAAATTTGTAGCCCCTGAAGATTCAGAAGAAATATATGATGAAGAGCTTGATTCAGAAGAATTAAAACAACTAAGTCATTATGAAAAAACTAAAAATACTAATGTTAATGGTATAAAATCTAATTCAAAAATGGTGCTTTTTGAACCTAGAGATTTTGATGAAACGGAAGAAATCGCATATCATTTAAAATTAAGAAGAGCTTGTGTTATAAATCTTCATAGAGTAAGCAAGGAATATGCACAAAGAATAATAGATTTTTTAAGCGGATCTATCTATGCATTAGATGGAACTATTTCTAAAATTGGAGAAAATGTTATTTTATGTGCTCCTAAGGAAATGGGAGTAGAAGGCGACATTACCTTAACTAAAGAATAAATAATTATTATTAATAATTTTTAATCAATTAGATATTAAAATAGAACATAAAAAGCGATTATAGTCGCTTTTTATTTTTATTGAAATTGGCACTATCAATTAGTGTTAACTGAAAAGTTGGTTAAATATATATGATGGTGAAGAATTAACTTTAGATGTTAATGCTAAAGAAATTAAAATATACAGAGCAAAACAACACGGTTGCATTATTCAATTAATTAAATAAAAAAATTAAAATTATTAGTATTTTATTAATAAAACACCGAACAAGAATAACAATTTATTATATAATTATAGTATAGAAAGGAGGAAGAAATGGAGAAGGAAAATAAAAAAACCTTAACTACTACATTAGAAATTGAAATAGATTTAATAGTAGTAAGGTTCAAATATACCGTAATGGAAAAGGCTTAGCCTTTTCTGTTACAACTCCATTATATAATAGATTATGAAAAAAGTAAAATTTGAAATTATAAGACAAAATAAAAAAGAAATTATACAGTCTTTAATTAAATATATTATCTTAATTTCAGTCATTGCATTAATTATTTATTTTATAAACAATATTTAGAAAGAAAAACATAAATGAATAATAAAGAAATGTCAGTTAAAGAACTGATGAGAGAGTACTGGAGAGAAAACCAAAGAAAAAAAGAGAGGGTGGCAGAACTCTTAACATCATAATCCCAAACGAAAGTTTTGACAAACTACAAACATATTTAACTAAAACTAAACAAAGTAAAAAAGAATGGTTAATAAATGTTATTGATGGTTTAGAAATTGAGTTATAAAAACCAAAAATTCGTGGCTAAATAATAAAAAGTCCTTATAAATAGGGACTTTTTTAATAAATGGTGGAGATGACGGGACTCGAACCCGTGTCCAAGAGTGATCCATATTTCAACTTCTACAATTTAGTTTGAATTAAATAAGATGATACACTAGCTCAAACAACTCTATATCAAATTTGTCCGTTTACTTTTCGAATTATAATTATGGACTTAATTATTTCATCTACTCCTAAATACTACAACTAATTAAACTAGGTTATTTAATTAGAGGAACTGCAAGTCTATCTTCGACTAATTAAGCAGCGTACGAAAATTGTTGATTTCCGATTATTTTTTTTCGGTTATTAGGTAACCACTCCATTGCGATTGAAATTCAATCTAAACCTGTCGAAACCAAACATCCCCATACTAAAATAATACCATATTATAAATAAAATGCATATATTGTATCTTTAATAACAAACCATTTTTTAAAAAAAGATGAATATATTAAGTCTTCAGCATCTAGTTTTTTATTTTTAATCATTAATACTAACTCAGATTCATTAATAAAATCAGATTCTATATTATTTTTTTTATATTTCCATAAATTATTGGTTTTGAATTGTGCAGTATTCATATTCTATATTCCTTTTTAAAAGTTCACTTTTAGTGATTGTTTCTCCTTCATTAATTCCTTTAATAGAAATTACAATTTCCTCATTTTCGCACGGTTGAAGATTTTTTATTTTTGTAACTTTATTTTTTTCAATTCCTAAACTAGATAAATAATTTTCAAAATCTAAAACATTTCTACCTAAAATATTTTCGATTTTAAACGGTATTTCAATCAATACAACTTCATCGTTGTTATCTTTTGTAGAATCTGTTTGAGGGTTTTCTGTATATAAGTATTTATGTACAGATGTTTGACTTTCTTTGTAATTTACATTATTTGATTTTGCAGAAATTCTAATTGTGTAATCGTAATTGTTTACCATTTTTGAAATAGGTATATAAACATAATTATGTGGTGTTTTTAAAGAATATCCTTCATCAATATCAATACTTATTTCATAGTAATCTGCATTATCTACATGATCATAGTTTATTTTAATATTTTCTTTATCTTGAACAATATTTATATTTGAAACAGAATTTAATTCTTTTACTATTTCTTTTTTGATAAATTGATTGTATTTATTATTTCCTATTCCAATAATTTCTCCTTCGATATTTGCAACCAAATAATCCTTTCCAGATGCTATCGAAATAGCATTCCAATTTTTAACTTCATCTTTAATTAAATAATTATTTGTTTTGATTAAAACACTACCGTTATTTTTTTTAGCTGCAATAAAACCATTTCCGATTTCAATATCGTCAATTTCCTTCCAATCATTTATTTCAAAAGTTTCGTTACTAAAGTAGTTAACATCATTATTTTCATCCACAAAAAAGACAACGTTATCATTAAAAGCAATATTTTTAATATTTTTAATATTTTTAATATCGTTTTTAAAAATAACATTACCACTCACAAAAGTTTCGCTACCAATACCAATACTACCGTTTTCATCCGCAAATATCTTATTGATATTTTTCCATTTCTTAACTTCACATTGATTATAACTATTATCTCCCACACATAAAACTTCGCCATTTTTTAATAACATTAATATATGGTAATTACCTACAGCAATATCCACCACGTTTTTTATATTATTTAATTTTCTAGCGTATTTGTGTGCTAATCCGAAAGTTTTAACTTTACCATTATCCAATAACAACACTGAAAAAGTTTGTCCCATTTCAACTTTTAAAATTTTTTCATCAACATCAATATCTAATTGTCCATTTATGTTATTCCCTAAGGTTTTAACAATACCATCTTTAATACTAATTACACCATATTCATTAGCTGCGATTAAATCGTTTTGAGAATAAGTTTTATAAACTGTAATTCTATCTTTTTTTGGTAAAGTAAAAATAATAAATAAAAATAAAATCACAACAAAAGGAACTATATATAAATAAATACCAAATTTATTTAAAATTTCTATAAACTTAAATTTTATTTTATATAAATTATTAAATTCAATTTCTTCATCATTTAAAAATAATTTAATAGGGTTTATATTATAAAAATCAGAAATTTTTAAAATTTCTTCAAAAGTAAACATTGTATTACCATTTTCAATAGAAATATATTTAAAAACATCAATTCCAACATTTTGTGCTACATAGCTTTGGGAAAAATTATATTCTTTTCTTAATTTAATTAATTTTTCTATTAAAAAATGTCTCATATCAATATTATATAATACAAATTAAAAAAAGTGGTTATTTTTAATAACCACTATCAGTGTTAAATATGTCTTTGTAATTTATATTTTTTTCTTTTCCTTTGATATATATAACTTTAACATCAGCTTTTTCTGGTTTAACTTTTTCAACTTTTACAATATTGCCTTTAAAAATACTATAATTATTAAAATTACCATTTAAAATATAATTGTTTGATAATTTACCAAAATATTCTAATGCGTAGTCATAATCAATCACAAATTCAATCACCGATGTATCGAAAGCCTGTTCGCAACCTAAAGTATCAGTATGGATACTTGCTTTCGCATCTATTTTTACTACAGGAAGCACAACGCCACTTTCCAATGTAAAGTAATATTTATCACCAATAGATCCAAAATAAGACCCTAAAGCAACCCCTATAAAACCTTCTTCATCTAATAAAAGACCGGTATTTTTATCTACTTCCATATACTCATTAATATATTTATATTGTGCAGAACTTGTATTTGTAATCATTTTGTAATCCATATAAGTTTTGGTAGAACTTATAGAACACAGTTCAACATCTTCGGTTTTATAAATTTTTTGGTATTTTTTTAAGTCGTTTAATTCAAAAAAACTGGTGTCAAATCCTAAAGTAAAAATACTTAAAAATATAAATAATAGAAAAATAATTTTTTTCATAACAAAATTTTACCACATTTTTAAAAATAGTTAAGGAATTTTTATTTTTAAAAACAATAATTAATATGAAGAAAGGAGGTAAGATGAAAAAAATATTTGTAGAACCTCATAAATTATTAGAGGTCGCAAAAAAGATTGATGATAAAAATGAAAGTTTTAATAAGCTTCAAAGTCAACTTTATGAAGAGGTTGATATTATGAGAAATTCATGGAGCGGAAAAGACAATATGGCTTTCACAAATAAAATTAAAGATTATCATAATTTTATGAGAACTGTATCACTTGTGATGTCGCAATACACTGATTTTTTAAAAAATACTGCAAATTCTTATTCAAGAATACAAGATGAAATTTATAACGAAGCAAACAGAATTGCTGGATAGGAGGTAAAAAATGGATAATAATATCAAAATTGCATTACAAGAAGTAACCGAAATTTCTCAAAAAATAAAAAATCTAAATAATAGTATTTACGAATTGCTATCTAATGTAAAGACAGATATGAATGAATTAAATTTGGTTTGGGTTTCTCAAGGGTCTGAAACAATAAAGGATAGATTTAACTCTTTTAGTAGAAAATTTGAAGAAATAAAAGAAGTTATTAATTCTTATGGGAATTTTTTAGACTACACTGTAAGTACTTATGAATCTTTAGAAAATACAATCAATTCAAATGCTTCAAATTTTAACTAAAATATTTATAACCTGTTTGTTATTGATAAATGTTGTTTCCTGTAAATCTAATTTTTATAGCAAAAAAGAATTTTTAAATGATTTTTCTAACAAATTTCACATAACCAATCTTAAAGATTTTGGTTTTAGAGTTGAAAATGTTGATTTGAATGAACCTTTAAATCTTTTTTATCTCCTCGAAGTATTAACAATCTATTCAGTAATTCCGGAAAAAGTATCTGATTCGGATTATTTAAACAAATCTTTAGAATTAGGGATTGTAGATGATATTTCGAAAGATAAATATGTAAATAAAGAAGATGCTGATACTTATATTTCTCGAATAGATAAAATTAAAGAAAATAATTTTTTAAAAGTTAAAAATAATATCATTTTGAAAAATAAAAATATTTTAAAAAACAAAGATATAAATAATTATTGCGCAGAAAACAAAATAAAATATGATGATATTTTTCAAAATATTGATTTTTATTACGATAAAAATATTGATTTTAAGAATGCTGAAATTATTGAATTATTAGAATTTGAGAGTCTAGTCAAAAAAGATGAATTATTAGAAAAAATTTCTAATAATTTATTTTCAAAAACTACAAAAATAGGAAATTATGAAATCGCATATAGTGTAAATGCTGATAAGTTATCATTATCAATTTTAAATAATAGAAAATTTGGAAGTTTTTATTTTGAGAGTGATATTTATGATATAAAACCACAAATAAGATTAAAAAATGATGACTATACATATTTTAAATTAAATTTTAAAACAAGCAGTAAAGCAGGTTATAAAAAAGATTACAGTGTTTATAAAAATTTTGATTTTAAAAAAGAAATATCTAGTGATTTAATTTTAAAAATTCAAAAATTATATAGTCAAAATTATGATATATTAGCCCAAAGCATTCCGTTATTAAATATAAAAACCCCAATTGATGCTTTTAGCCAAACTTATTTAGTTTTAACTTTAAATGTAAATTTTTATGTGAGTGGAAGGGTAGAATTTACTTTTTCTACAAACAATACTATTGGGTTTGAAAGAAAGGGAGATGCTGTTAGATTTATAAATGAAAATTCTAATGATTTTTATAATTTGATTAAAGCTAGTGCTGGTGCCACAATATCTTTTAACGCTGGAATTTCTACAATGAACATCAATATTGCGGATATTGAGGTGGAAACAGGTTTGTCTTTTGATTTAAATTCTTATGTATTTTATAAAGAAAAACAATATTCTTTAGATTTTCCAGAAGATATTGTAGAAAACATTAATAATCCACATTTGAATTTATGTACCAATATAAAGACAAATAGAGTTTTAAAGTTAAAAACAAATACAAAAAGAACCATACTTTCTAAATTTAAATTGAGTTATGAAATCGATCTATCTAAAAATCTAACTAATAAAATGTTTAAAAATTTCCAAGAAGTAACTAATTGTAGTTATGAAAATAATAATATTCAAGAAAATAAAATAAATAAAGTTGATTCTGGAAGAATAATTTTAAATTATTATCATAAAGCGATAGAAATAAATGAAGTTTTCAAAATAAGTATTAGAGAACTTCCTGATAATTATAATTTCAATGATTTAGTATTTGAAAGTGAAAATCCAAATTATGTAACTGTTGATGAAAATGGAATGGTTGAAGGCAAGGAGAAAGGAGTTAGTATTATAAAAATAAAAACTAAAGATGATAAATATACTATTTCATTAACTGTATTGGTTAAATCTTATGTTGGTAATAATTAGAAAAAACAACATTTTAGTTAAAAAATTTGTTGATAAGGAGAAGGGTTTTTCCTTCTCCTTTTTTGAAATTGATAATAATTTATATTTAAAATTAAAAAAAGACTATTTATTTTTAGATGGAAGTAATAGTGTTAAAATAGTTAATAATAAAATATATAAGATTAAAAATAATAAATTATTTTATAATATCGAATTATCTTTTTATGAATTTTCAAAATACTCATATCAAAAAATAGCCAATGAAAAAAAATTAGATTTTCATCTTTTTGTTATTAAAAATAAACATTTTTTATATAAATACGGTGAAATATTTTTAAACACCAATAAAATAACTAATGATTATTTTTTGAAAGATGGAGATATTATCGATTTTCAGCAGTATAGAATTATATATCATTCAAAAATTATTTTAGTTTCTAATAATTTAATAAATAATAATAATTTTAATCAAAAATTTAGCTTTAAAATTAATAAATATGATTTTTTAAAAAACAATAATATAGTAGATAAACCGAATTTGATTTTAAATAGTAATTTTGATAAACAAACAGTTAAAGAAGAGAGAAGTTTTTTATTACAATTAGGACCCGTTTTTACAATGAGTTTAGTTTCTTTAATAACTGCATTTTTTAATTTTTATATAAATCTTGATAAAGGTAGAAATTTTTTTGAAAATATAATCGCTATAATTTTTCCGATTTCAATGTTTTTATCTTTAGTTTTTTGGCAAAGTATTAATTATATCGTTATTAAAAAGAAAAAACAAAAAGAATTAATTGAAAAAGAAAAAGAAAGAAAAAAAATAATACACAAAATAAAAAATAATATTCAAAGTTATAAAAACCAGCTTATTTTATACACTAAAAATATTTATTGTAATGATTTTAAAAACCTTAATTATCGTGATGAAGCGTTGATAAATCTTGGATATTATAATTATTTAATAAATTGCGAAATTGAAATAAACGAATTAAAAAAAGAACTTGTAATTGAAGATTATCCTTATTTATTTAATATTTTTAAAGAAAATCTTTCAATATCTTGTAAAAATATCAATTATTATTTTAATTATATATATTTACAATTGCTTATGATATGTGATCCAAATAAAATTAAGTTTTCAATATATGCAAATCAAAAATTTATAGATGAAAATTATTATTTATATAAAGATATTCATTTTATTTACGATAATCAGCGAATGATTTTTGATGAAGAATTAAATTTTTTACAGTGCAAAAACAAACTGATAGTTTTTGTGATAGGTGATTTTGAAGTTAAAGAGAGAGAAAATTGTCATTATATTTATTTTAATTCTAAAAATATAAAACCTAATATCAATTATCTTAACGATGTTGGTGTTTATTATGATGGAGATAGAGAAATTAAACTTTGCATTAAAAATTTTAAATATGATATAAAAATAGTTGATAAAATTAATACTTTAAGTTTAAAAGAAAATAAAGAAAAGAAATTCTTAACATTTCATAGTAAAGATACTAATAAAAAAGGAATTATAGCAACAATTGGATATTGTAACAATAAACATATTGAATTAAATTTGGATGATGATAAAGATGGGCCGCATGGACTAGTGGTAGGAACTACGGGTAGCGGCAAAAGTGAACTTTTAATATCCTTGTGTCTATCTTTGGTTTATAATTACAGCCCTAAAGAACTTAATCTAGTCATTATAGATTTTAAAGGTAGTGGCATTGTGCAATCTTTGATGTATAAAAATAAAACAATTCCACATTTAATTTCTCATGTTTCTAATATTGATATTTTAGAATTTGAAAAAATAATAATTTCATTTAAAAATGAATGCATTAGAAGACAAGAAAAATTTAGAATATGCAGCTTAAAAAATAATGTGAATGTATCGAATTTAGAAATTTATCGTAAATATAATGATGATATTAAATATTTAGTAGTAGTTGTGGATGAATTTGCTGAACTTAAAAAAACACAACCAGAATTTATTCAAGAAATTATAAGTATTTCTAGGATAGGAAGATCCTTAGGTTTAAAATTAATTTTATCTAGTCAAAGTGTAAGTGGAGTTATTGATGAACAAATAAAATTGAATACAAATTTTAAAATAGCATTAAAACTAAACAGTAAATCCGAATCAAAAGAAGTGATTGGCAGCGATGATTCTTATTATATTAATGAAATTGGTCAATTTAATTTGAAAAGCAGTTTTCAAGAAAGAAAAGGTTATTCAATTTATGCTAATTCAAATATCGCAGATACAGGAAGTGGAAGAGTAGATATAGTGGATAAAAATTTCAACACCTTATACAGCAATAATCTTCAAAATAACTTAAATATTAATGAAAGTAAAGCAATTTCAAAATATTTGATAGAAAAATACCCTAATTTCAAAAAAGAATCATTGTGGTTTAACGATATACCTGAAATAAATTTTTTCACAATACCAAAAGTTAATTATAAATATGACAACATTTATTTTGGAATTGTTGATGATTATTATCAAAATAAACAATATTATGCTAGTATTTCTATGTTTCAAAATTCATTAATTATATCTAAAAATCAAGAAATTAAACAACGCTTTATAAAGTTAATACTTTTAAATATTTATCTTAATTTTAAAAATCACACTTATATATTATGCAACTTTTTAAAAGGTAATTATGATTGTTTCCAAAATACATTAGGCAATAATACGATTATTAATTTTCAAAATGATGATATTAATTATTTAGTTAAGTTATTATTGAAAAAACCTAATATTTTTAATAAAAATACAATTATAATAATTGATGATTATTACAATTTCTTTGAATTTATAAATAAAGATAACTATATTATTAAAAACATTTTAGAAAATAGTAGTAAATATAATTTTAAATTGATTTTTTTCACTAATAATTATCATAATATAAATTTTCAAATATTTAATTATATTGATAATACCATTACTGTTTCTAAATTGGGAGAAAATGATTTAAGTAGCATTTTTAACAAAAAATTAAACTCTAATATTAAAGATACTGAAGGTTATTTTAAAATCAATAAAATATTAAGATACAGATTATTTAGTGTAGGTGATTTTAATTTAGTCAAATTTAAAGAAAGTTCTTTTATTAAAAATAAACCAGGTAAAATAGAAGTAAAATTATTTGAAAACCAATTATATTTAGGTATTGAATTAGAATTTTTTGATTATATAATACATAATTTTAATGTTCATAATTGTCTAATAATAACTTCATTTAATGATAATTTATTAAAAAAATATCAATTAAAATTAAATGATTATAAACAAAATATAATTTTTATGGATTATAAAGAATATGAGAAAAAGTATGAAAATTTTTTAAATATCCCTTTATTATTTATTGGTAGTGGAATTTTGAAACAGTATACAATAAATTACAATAAAGAAATTAAAAACAATCAAGGAATTTATATATGTGACGAAAAGAGTGTTTTGATAGAATATGAATAGTGTTTATATAATTTTAAAAGTAATTAATTTTAACAAGAGGTATGAATTAAGAGTTGAAACTAATCTAACTTTAAGAAATATGATTGATTTGGTAGCAGATGTTTTAAGAATAGATAAGGAAGATATTTTGATATATTATGAATTAGATGATATTTTTCTGGATTTAGATAAAAAAATAAAAGAACTAGGTCTATATAATTTTATAGAATTAACATTATTTTTTTAAATGTTGTAAAATATAGTTATGAGGTATTTGAAAATATTTTTGTTAAGTTTAATTATAATTATTATTTTACCTTTTAATGTAACTGCTTCTAATTTTATTGTATATGATGTAAAAGGGAATAAGGATATTGATTTTTTTTCAACATACGAAGAAGCTAAAAGTTTTTATGATGATAATATTGATAGTTATGATAATTTGGCTATCAAAAAAGATGAAGAATATTATAATGTAGAATATGGAATCGCATATTTAAAAAGTAATGAGGTATGTGATTATGAAATTGAATATCATATTAATGATCAAACAAATTATATGAATGCTTGTTTTGGGGCGGATGCTGTTTTTATTGATGGTGATCAATATAAAGGTAAGGTATATATCGCTTCTCAAGTTATTGAAATAAGTAAAGATGATTACACTTTAATTCCTTATGAAGAATTAAATGTTAGAATTAGTAGTTATAAAAAAATAAACAATGTGGTTTATCACCAAGTAAAAAATCAATTAGATAATGATTTTTATGCTTTTATGATTAATTTAGGGGTTGATATCCAATTTTTAACAAATAATCAAGAATATTTTAGTTATGATGGTAATTATTTTTATTCTGATTTTTATAAAATGGTTGACGATTTAAAAAATAAAGATCATAGTAATGCTTTAAATAAAAACGATCCATATTTTAATTATTATCAATATTTACCATACAGAACCTTTACCAATTATGATCCTTTAAGTGTTGAAGGATATTTTAAGAATGATTTAAAATTTGATGGCAAAATAAATCGTTTTATAGATGAAGATGGAGATGGTATTAATGATATTGTAAATAAAAGTCAATTATATGATGAAATTATTTCTTTTTTTGAATATCAATATCTATATGGGGCTAACGCTTTAATGATGCTTAGTCTTGCGATTTATGAAAGTGATTATGGTAGAAGTATAGATTCTTACCATAAGAATAGTGTTTTCAAAGAAAAAGCTTATGACAATGAGTTAGAAAATTCTAATGATAGATATTTAAATATACAAAATTCAATATATTCGCACGCTAAATATTATATGAGTTCACTTTTTTCTGATATTAAGAATAGTGATTATAGTGGTACTTTTTTTGGTAATAAAGCTATGGGTCTTAATAAAGCCTATTCTAAAGACATTTATTGGGGAGAAAAAATAGCCTCTATATATGCAAAAATAGATCAAAAATTAGGATCTTTAGATTATAATAATTATAATTTAGCCATTATTTTAGATGAGGAAGATTTAAATATTTACGCTAACACCAATAAAGATGAAATTCTGTATACTTTAAAAGGTAAAAATAATACCTCTATGATTGTTTTAAAAGAACTTAAAAATAGCTATAAGGTTCAGTTGGATAACTCGTTTTTGTTAAGTAAAAATTATGATTTCATATCTAATATAGGTTATATAGATAAAAGTGTAGTCGATTATTATATAAATAATGGTTATGTAGAAAAAGAGTATCATAAAGTTACTTATAATGCTCAAGATGGAAGTTACAAAGACGGAAATGTCATTAGCTTCAACATCCCTAAAGATTTAATTAATCAAGTATCAGAACCTATCAAAAAAGGTTATGATTTTATTCATTATTTCAAAGAAAATAATTCTTACATTGCACAATATAAAAAAATAAAAAAAGTTGAATTACTCGATGTTGAAAATGAATATATTTTAAATGAAAATTACTTAGATTTTAAAAATTTAAAGTTAATGATAACTTATGATGATGGTGAAAGTACAATAAAAAATGTAGATACAAATATGATTTCTAATTATAATCGTGAAAAACAAGAAATAGAAATCAATTATAATGGTTTTTCAAACATAATTAAAGTTAAAGAGTTGATGGTTGATGCAACTGATTTTAAAAATATTTTAAGTGATTATTTTAATTCTAAAAATGAAAATAATTTAAAAAATATTGTTGAAAGTCTCATTGAAAACAAATACAGTTTAAATATTTTAGAAATAAGAGAATTAGATAAAGAAGCTTCATCTATAAATAAAAATGCAATATTAACCATAAATAAAAACAACTATAATTTAAGTGTATCTGGTTTATATTTAAGCACTTTAAATAATAGAGATAATAATTTTATTTTTAATGATGTTTTTAATGTTTTTATAGAAAAATATAAAATTGATAAAAAACAACTTGAATTTCTAACATCTAATGGTTATGAGGTTGTGGATGGTTTTAATTTTAAAATCATTAGAAATTATGATGAGTTTAATCCGATGAATCAATTAGTTGTATCGTTAAAAATTAATGAGAATGATATTAACGGAATATATACTATGTTTTATATTGATGGTGATGATTTGATTAAATTAAAAACTACCAGAAGCAAAAGTTCAATCAGTTTTATAACCAGAAACACCGGTAGATTTATTTTAGTTAGAAGAAATAGCAGCAACAATTATGATTTTGAAGACGTTTATGAAAATTTAAATAAAGAAACAAAAGAAATAAATTATATGATTTTGTTTATCAACACTATGATAGTTTCTTTAGTTTTGGTTATGATTTCTTTAGCGTATATATTTAGAAAGAAGGTAAAATATGGAAAGATTACAAAAAATAATCGCAGCTAGCGGAGTTTGTTCTAGGAGAAAAGCTGAGGATTTGATAGTTTCTGGTAAAGTAAAAGTAAATGGTGAAATTGTTAATCAATTGGGTATTAAAGTAAGTTTCAATGATGTGATAGAAATAAATGGAAAAATATTAAAAAGAGAAGAAAAAATTACTTATCTTTTAAATAAACCTAAATTTTATTTAAGTTCAGTAAGTGATGATAGAGGTAGAAAATGTGTTACTGAATTGATTGAAACTAATTATAGAATATTTCCTATTGGTAGATTAGATTTTGAAAGCAGCGGACTTCTTTTAATGAGCAATGATGGTGAACTCACCAATAAATTACTTCATCCAAAATTTAAGATACCAAAAACTTATAATGTGGTAGTGGATGGTATTGTTGAGGAAGATGTTGTCAAAACTTTAAGTAAAGGGGTCTTATTGGATGGAGTTTTTAAAACTGGTTATTCTAAAATTAAAATAAACAAAAAAAATTTCAACAAAAACACCACATCACTTCAAGTAACTATATTTGAGGGTTATAATAGACAAATTAGAAAAATGTTTGAACTTTTCAATTATAAAGTGATACAACTCCATAGAGTTTCTTTTGGTTGTGTTGAAATTGGCAATTTAAAACAGGGTGAAAGTAGAAAATTAAAACCTTTTGAAATTATTACTCTTAAAAAGTATATAGAAGAATTAAATGATCTTTAATTCATTCAATAAATCTAAATTTATATCAATGTAAATGGTTTTTTGGTTTTTTAAAGCTACTTTAGAACCATTTATTTTTTTAACATCTTTATATAAACAATAATCAACAGGTATAGAGCTGCTGTTTCTTCCTTTACTAAAGTATGCTGCAATCATCGCACATAACCTTATCTCATCTTCATTTAACTTATCATCATTAATCATTAAATGCGAACCGCTATAATCTTTAGTGTGAAAAAAATAATAATTATCTTTACTTAATTTTGAACTTATGTAATTATTTTGAACATTATTTTTACCATAAATTATAGTTTTGTTATTGTAATGTATTTTATATATGGTAGGTGTTTTTTTATTTTTTTTGTTTTTATCTTTAGCTTTATCGTTTTTAAGATAATTTAATCTTATTAATTCATCCTTTATATCTAAAATATCTTCGTAACTGTTTAATGAAATTTGTTCTTGAAGAGTCGAAAAATAGTCGTAACTATCATTGGCTAATTTTAATTCCTTATTTAAAAAATCAATACTTCTTTTTAATTTATGATATTTTTGAAAGTATTTATTAGCATTTTCTTTAACGCTTAATTTAGGATCTATTTCTATTTTGATTGTATTGTTATTATAATCGTTAATTTGAATATAATTAAGCCCTTTTTGCATCAAATTTTCATACATGAAAAGAAGCTCTCCGTAATTTTTATAAATATCATAATTATAAGAGTTGTTTAAATCATTTTGAATATTTTTAACTTTATTAGAAAAATGCTTCACTTCTTTTTTAATTAATTTGAAAATTTTATTTTCTAAAATTTTATTTCTATTTTTGCTAGCAATTTCATCATATATATAGTCAAAACCATAATGTAGATCTAATTTTTTATATTTTTGACCAAAGGGTATTATATGGAAATCTGTATCAAAAAATAATGAATTACTATCATTTATTTCATTAATGATGTTATTGAACTTTTCACCATTTTCAATTCTTTTTTGAATCTCTTGATGAAGAGAATTAGAAAATCCCTGATATTTTAAATTGTAATCGAAATCTTTTGAGTTAAAAGGATCTTCTTTGTGTTCTCTTTTTAATTCCTCAAACTTTAGGTTAATTTGTATATTTCTTTTATTATCTTCGATTGAAAATATTTTTTTATTAGCATCGATTATAGTATTTGTTTGGTTATTAACCAGTATAATGTTAGAAAATTTTCCAATTAATTCCACATATAAATCATAATAAACCTCATCATACAAGTGATTAAGATTTTTTATTTTAAAAATAATCACTCTATCAAATTCTTTTTGAATAATGTCAATGATGTATCCGTTAATTAAAAATTTTTTTAAAGAAAGGTAAAAATTACTCTTGTTGATAGATGAAAAAATTTTATTAGTGAAATGTACTCTGTTAGTATCAGCTTGGGTGCTAATTAATAAATTATATTTTAAATTATTTGAAAACAGATTGAAAATATACTCGCTATTACTAATTTCTTGAATCTTATTTATTTTAAAAGGTAATTTATTTTTTAAATCTTTAACTATTTTACTTAAAACAATTCCATCTAAACTCATAAAAAAATTATACCTTAAAAATAAAAAATGTGATATATTATTGCTAATATGAAAAAAGGACTTTTAATTGTAATAAGTGGACCAAGTGGTGTCGGCAAGGGTACTGTTATTAAAGAATTGATGAAAAATCAAGATTTAAATTTAATATATTCTATTAGTATGACAACCAGAAAAGCTAGAAATGGTGAACAAAATGGTGTTAATTATTTTTTTGTGGATGAAAAAGAATTTTTAGAAAAAATAAAAGAAGATAATTTCTTAGAATATGCTAATTTTGTAGGAAATTATTATGGTACTCCAAAAGATTTTGTAGAAAGAAAAAGAGAAGAAGGATTTAATGTTTTGTTAGAGATAGAAGTTGAAGGAGCAAAACAGGTATTATCTAAGTGTAAAGATGCTTTGAGTATATTTTTGATACCGCCTAGTATAGAAGAACTTGAAAAAAGGATAAGAAATAGAAAAACTGAATCTGATGAAGTTATTTTTAAACGCTTAGAAAAAGCTAATCGTGAAATTTCTGAAACCAATTTATATAATTATGTAGTTTGTAATCAATCGATAGAAAAAGCTACGGAAGAAATTGGTGAAATTATTAAAAATAAAATTTTAAATAAAAGTAGCTAAAATTCTTCAGACCTTAGGTTTGTAAGGTAAAATGACTTTGTGTGCTGTTCATTTGATTGAAATATGTTATAATAGTATTGTTCGTAGTATTGATGAGTAAATTGAATTTCATTATCAAAGCGAGTTGTGTTGGTGTAAGGCAATATAATGTTTCAATTGAAGCTACAATATTAGATTGATTAAAAATCAACGTTAACTGCGTTAAAGTTTCGAGTAATAAATTAGGTGGTACCGCGTAATTCGCCCTAGTATCACTTTTTTAATTGTTAGGAGGAAAAATGAGAAAATTAAGTGGTAATCAAATTAGACAAATGTTTTTGGATTATTTTGCGTCAAAAGGACATATGATAGAACCAGGAGCTAGTCTTGTTCCAATAAATGATCCAACTTTGCTTTGGATAAATGCTGGTGTTGCAGCTCTTAAAAAATATTTTGATGGTAGAGAAAAACCTAGAAATAACAGAATATGCAACGCTCAAAAATCAATTAGAACTAATGATATTGAAAATGTTGGTAAAACCGCAAGACACCATACTTTTTTTGAAATGCTTGGTAATTTTAGTATCGGTGATTATTTTAAAGAAGATGCATTAAAGTATGCTTGGGAATTTTTAACTTCAGAAGAATGGATAGGATTTGAAAAAGATAGAATATATGTAACTATTTATCCTGATGACGATGAGGCTTATGATATCTGGGTAAATAAAATAGGATTAAATCCAAATCGTATTTTAAAAACTTATAACAATTATTGGCAAATAGGAGAAGGACCAAGCGGACCTGATTCAGAAATTTTTTATGATAGAGGAGAAAAATATGATCCTCAAAATTTAGGTGAAAAGTTATTTTTTGAAGAACTTGAAAATGATAGATATATTGAGGTTTGGAATGTTGTTTTTTCTCAATACGACGCTAAAGAAGGTGTTGAACGTAAAGATTTTAAAGAATTACCTCAAAAAAATATCGATACAGGAATGGGGCTTGAAAGGTTAGTTGCTTTAGTTCAAGATGCTGAAACTAATTTTGATAGTGATTTATTCAGTCCTATTATTGATAAAGTAAAAACCGTTTCATCTTACCCTTATGATAACGAGTATAAAATGGCTTATAGAGTTATTGCAGATCATATCAGAACTGTAACATTTGCATTAGCTGATGGTGCACTTTTCTCGAATGAAGGAAGAGGATATGTTTTAAGACGAGTAATTAGAAGAGCAATCAGATATGCTCATAAAATAGGTATTGTTAAGCCTTATCTTTTTGAACTTGTTGATGTGGTTGTTATGATAATGAAAGATTTTTATCCAAATATTTCTGAAAGGAAAGAATTTATTAAAAATCAAATTAAAAAAGAAGAAGAAACTTTCAATTTAACTTTAAAAAATGGTGAAAAATTATTAGAAGAAGAAATATTAAAAGCAAATGGTTTTTTGAAAGGCGAAGTAATTTTTAAATTATACGATACCTATGGTTTCCCTAAAGAAATAACTTATGAAATCGCAACTGAAAAAGGTTTAGAGATTGATTATGAAGGTTTTGAAAAATGCATGAATAGACAAAAAGAACTCGCAAGAAGCAATAGAAATGGTGCAGAATCTCTTCAAAATCAATCAAAAGATTTACTTGAATATACTGATGATTTTGTATTTGTCGGTTATGAGGAATATAAAACTGATGCAACTGTTAAAAAGTTATTAAAAGATAATCAATTTGTAGAAAGTTTTGATAATTACGGTGCTATTATTTTTGATAAATCTTGTTTTTATGCTGAAAGTGGTGGGCAAGTTGCTGATACTGGAATTATTTATAGTGATAATTGTAATTTGAAGGTTTTAGATGTTAAAAAATCAGTTAATGGTCAATATATTCATTATGTAGAAGTGATATCAGGATCTATTAGAGAAGGTGATATCGTAACTTTAGAAATTGATTTTGATAGAAGGGTTAAGATACGATCTAATCATAGTGCAGTTCATTTATTGCATAGTGCTTTGAGAGATGTTTTGGGCAATCATATATCTCAAGCAGGATCTTTTGTATCTGATAAATATGCTAGATTTGATTTTTCTCATTTTGAAAAAATCACAACAAAGCAATTAGAAGAAATTGAAAATATAGTAAATATTGAAATAAATAAAGCTACTGATATTTATACTAAAGTTTTGCCAATAGAGCTTGCAAAAAAAGAAAATGCTATTGCTTTATTTGATGAAAAATATGAAGATGAAGTTAGAGTTGTTTGTATTGGTGAATTTTCAAAAGAGTTTTGTGGTGGAACACACGCAAAAAACACAGCTGAATTATCAATGTTTAAAATAATTTCTGAGGAATCTGTTGGTTCTGGTATAAGAAGAATACAATTAGCTACAAAATTAGAAGCGTATGAAATTATTAGAAATAAAGAAAGAATTATTAATGAAACTATTGATAGTTTAAAAATCAAAAACGAAACTGCCATTAAGGATAAGTTGGATAGTTTAATAAGCAATAATAATGCACTTCTTAAAAAATATAATGATTTAGAAAATACATACTTTAATCTACTTTCTAATTCTTTTAAGAATGATGTGGTGAATGATGTAAACAATTATTTGATTAAAGAATTAAATGAAGGTATGGATTTAAAAACATTCATTAATAATCTTAAAAATAAAGTCAAAGATGTGTTGGTTTTAATTTATCAATTAAATAATGAAAAAATTAATTATTTAGTATATAGTGATAAAAATAATTTTGCTGCAAATGATATTTTAAAAGAAATTTCTCTTGTAATAAACGGAAAAGGTGGCGGAAAAAATGATATCGCTATGGGAAGTAGTAATGAAAAAGATTATAATAAACTTATAAACAAATTTAAAGAAATTGTTAGGAGGTAAAAATATGGTTGATAAATATAACGATACTGTTTCGTTTAGTAAACAAGAATTTAAAGAAGAGTATATTAAAAGTTTGCTTAATAACGTATCTGATGCATTGGTAGAAAAAGGATATAATCCAATAAATCAATTAACTGGTTATCTTATATCAAATGATCCCGCTTATATTTCTAGTCATAAAGGAGCTAGGAATTTAATTAAAACAATTGAAAGGTATGAAATAATTGAAGAATTAGTTCGTAATTATTTAAGTAAAAAATGAGAATTTTAGGACTTGATTTAGGGAGTAAAACTTTAGGAATAGCTATTAGTGATAGTGGTGAAAAAATCGCAACAATGAGAGAAACTTTTAGATTTCAAAGTGAAGATTATGATGCGGCTGTCGATAAGGTTTTGGATTATATTGATGAATACCAATTAAAAGAAATATGCTTAGGTCTTCCGAAACATATGAATGGAGATTTGGGAGTTAGAGCTGAAATTTCAATTGAATTTAAAAGAGTTATTGAAGAAGAAAGACCTGGCGTGAATGTTATTTTGATTGATGAAAGACTCACAAGTCTTCAATCTGAAAAAATGATGATTAATTTAGGGATGAAAAGAAAAGATAGAAAAGAAAAGGTTGATAGTATGGCTGCTAGAGAAATATTACAGTCATATTTAGATTCAAAGAGGAAAAACAGTGGAAAATAAAATAACTATTATAAATCAAGATGGAAAAGAGTTTAATTACGAAATATTGTTTACTTTTATTGATGAAGATACAGGTAAAAACTATGCTTTATTAGATGAAGGTGATGATGCTATTTTGGTAGAATATGATGAACCTAGCGGTGTAATTAAACTAGTTGAAGATGATAAGATTTTAGCTAAGGCAGAAGAAATTATGGAGGAATACTATGAAACGCAAGAAGAATAATGTGTTGCTTCCATTAGTGATTTTATTAATAATTTTAAATTTTATCTTTTTTATCAGCTATTTTATATTTGTTCCGGTTAAAAATGATAAAGAAATTTATATTACAGTTGAAGAAAATACGAAAGAAACCTTAAAGCTACTTAAAGAAAATAATTTAATCAAAAGCGAAAAAATCGCTTATGCTTATTTAAAATTTTCAAAAAGCGACCAAAAAATTGTTAAAGGTAATTTTATCATTCCGCAAAACTTAAATCTTATAGATACAATAAATTACATAAGTAATATTGAAAATATTGTTGAAGATGAAACGGTATTATTGACTTTTGTAGAAGGTGATTGGAATAAACATATAGCTAGAAAATTTGAAAACAATACTAATTTAAACTATGAAGAGTTGATGATGTATTGGAATGATAAAGAAGTCTATAATAATTTTATGAAAGACTATCCATTCTTAACACATGATCCTATAAATAAAAATGTAAAAATTTTATTAGAAGGTTATTTATCTCCAAATACTTATGAATTTTATCGTAACACCAATAAAGAGGAGGTTACAAGAAAATTACTTGATCAAACTAATTATATCTATCAAAAATATCTAGATGATATAAATAAGAGTCCGTTAAGTTTTCATGACATTTTAACATTAGCTTCAATCGTTCAATATGAAAGTGGATCGTTTGAAGATATGAAAACAATTGCAGGGGTTTTTTATAATCGTTTAGAAAGAGGTATGCGTTTAGAATCGTCTGTTACAAGATGCTATGTAATCAACCAAGAAAGAGAAGACTCTTGGGAAAATTGTGAGTATAACTTAAATTATAACGACCCTTATGATACATATCAAAATTACGGATTACCACCAGGACCGATAGTTAATCCTGGGGAAGATGCGATTGCTGCAGTTTTAAATCCTAATAAAACTGATTATCTTTATTTTGTAGGTGATTTAGAAGGTAAAACATATTTTGCTAAAGATCTTCAAGAACATGAACACAATTACTGTAAATATGTAAGTAAGGAGTGTAAATAATGAAAACTATTTTAATTGGTATAGCAGGTGGAAGTGCTAGTGGTAAAACCTCGATTTCTAATTCAATAATGGAAACATTTAAAAAAACTAATTCGGTTGCTATTATTAAAGAAGATGATTATTATTGTGATCGTAGCGATTTAGGTTTTGAAGAAAGATTGCTTATTAATTATGATCATCCTTTAGCTTTCGATCATGATTTATTAATAAATCATCTTAATGAATTGATTGAAAAAAGACCAATTAAAAAACCTACTTATGATTTTAAAATATATAATAGAAGTGATAAGTACGAAGTGATAAATCCTATCGATGTTATTATTTTAGAGGGTTTGTTTGTTTTAGAAGATGAAAAAATTAGAAATATGCTTGATATTAAAATCTTTGTAGATACAGAGTCTGATATTAGATTTATTAGAAGACTTCTTAGGGACTGCAAAGAGAGGGGTAGAAATATTGAAAGTGTTGTTAAACAGTATTGCAGTGTTGTAAAACCAATGCACGAAAGATTCGTGGAACCTAGCAAGAGAAATGCTGATATAATTATACCCGAAGGTTCAAGCAATGTTGTGGCTATTGATTTAATATGCACAAAAATTAATAGTATAATAAATAAAAAAATGTTATAATTTATTGACTTGGAGGAAGTATGGCAGAAAAAATATTATTAACAGAGATTGGTAAAAACGAATTAGAAGTAGAACTTAATCATTTAATTAATGTTGAAAGACCTCAATATCTTGAAGATTTGAAAGAAGCAAGATCTCAAGGGGATTTAAGTGAAAATGCTGACTATGATGCAGCCAGAGATAGACAGGCTTGGGTCGAAGGAAGAATTAAACAAATAGAAGAACAACTACAAAACGCCGAAATTATTAAATTTGAGGAAAGTAAGGGTGGTGTTTTATATGTAAGAGATGGATCTAGAGTAACTATTGAAGAGTTGGATACTCGTGAAATATCTACATATTTGATTGTAGGTTTTGTTGAAGCAGATCCTTTAAATGGTAAATTAAGTAACGATACACCACTCGCAAAAGCTATCAAAGATAAAAAGATTGGCGATATTTGCGAAGTTAAAGTTAAAAAACCATATAATGTTAAAATCTTATCTATTAAATAAAAAACTGTCTAATGACAGTTTTTATTTTATAGATTTTAAAATAATTTTATTTAATATTTTATTGAATTCATATACATCTTCAAGCTCCAATCCTTCTATTAAAAGTGCTTGATTGTACAAAAGATAAGCATAGTCATCAAGATTTTCATTATTTTCATAAGCTTTTAAAAGCGAATTAAATATGTCATGATTTGGATTTATCTCTAATATTTTTTTGGTATCTATTATTTGATTTTGATATTGTTTTAAAACTTTTTCCATTTCGATACTAATATCTCCATCGTTACTTATGCACACCGGATAAGAAATTAATTTATTAGATAATTTAACATCACTAACTTTATCTTTTAATAATTCCTTTAATTTATTTATTAAATCTTTGTTATCTTCACTTTGTTTATTGATGATTTCTTGTTCTTTTTCATTTAAAAGTGAAAGTTCGACTTTATTTATTGATTTGAATTCTTTATTATCGTAATTTTTGATAATTTCCAACATGAATTCATCAATATGATCTTTTAAATATAGCACCTCATAACCTTCATTTAATATTTTTTCTAATTGAGGCAATCTTTTGATATTGTCAATATTATCACCACTCGCAAAATAAATTTCTTTTTGGTTTTCCTTCATTCTTTCAACATATTCTTTTAAAGTGGTGTATTTATCGTTATGGCTAGATTTAAATAACAGTAAATCAATCAGAATATCTTTATTTAACCCGTATTTTTCATAACAACCATACTTTAATTGTAAACCGAATGAATCAAAGAATTTTTCATAATCTTCTCTCTCGTTTTTAAGCATTGTTTCCAAAGTGGTTTTTATTTTTTTATCAATTGATTTTTTTAAATTATTTACTTGATTATCTATTTGCAATATTTCTCTTGAAATATTAAGGTTTAAATCTTCGCTATCTATAACTCCACGAATAAATCTAAAGTAATCAGAAACTAACTCTTGTGCATTATCTTTAATAAATACACCTTTACTGTATAATGAAATTCCTGTTTTAAAATCAGCACTATAGTAGTTGTTTGGAGCTTTTGAAGGTATAAAAATTAAAGCTGTATATGAAGAATTACCTTCTATTTTGTAATGAAGTGTTTTTATTGTTTTTTCAAAATCAAAATAGTTATTGAGATAAAAATTATCATAATCCTCAGTTTTTATATCTTTTTTATCTTTTTTCCACAAAGGAATCATCGTATTGATTATCTCTTCTTTATCGTTCTTTTTAAGATAAATAGGATAACTTATAAAGTCAGAGTATTTTTTAATTAAAGTTTCAATATAGTATTCATCTAAATATTTATCATATTCAAAATCTTGGTTATTTTCCTTAATTTTTAAAATTATTTTAGTGCTAAAATCAATATCTTGATTAATTTTTTCAATGAAATATCCTTCTTCATTTTCTGAAATAAATTTATAAATATCATCAGAATCATATTTTTTACTGATAACTTCAATTTTATCAGCTACCATATAACTGCTATAAAAACCAACACCAAATTGACCTATAATATCCACATTACTATTGGTATCTAATTCTTTTTTAAATTCAAAAGATCCGCTTTTAGCGATTGTTCCCAAGTTTTGATTAAGTTCTTCTTCACTCATACCAATACCATTATCGCTAATTGTAATAATTCTATTTTCTTTATCTATGTTGATATTTATTTTTAAATCATCAGTATTGATATTGGTATTTGTGAGTGCTAAATATCTTTTTTTATCAATGGCATCGCTAGCATTAGATATTAATTCTCTTAAAAATATATCTTTATTTGTATATATTGAATTAGCCATTAAATCCAATAATCTTTTAGATTCAGTTTTAAATTTTTTAATTTCCATAAACCATCCTTTTAGCAATCTTAATATTGCTCTGCTAAAATTATATATAAAAAAAATTAATAATGCAAATTAAAAACTACATTTTTTTAGAAAAAAATGTTATATTATTACTATAAATAGAAAAAGGAGTTTAAATACAAATGAAACCAGTTTTAGTTATTTTAGCAGCAGGAATGGGTTCTAGGTATGGTGGTTTAAAACAAATAGATACGGTTGGAACAAATAATGAAGCTATAATTGACTTTACAATTTTTGATGCTATAGAAGCAGGATTTGAGAAAGTTGTTTTAATAATCAGGAAAGAGCATCAAGATGCTTTTGAAAATAATTTAGTTCATAAATTCAGAAATAAAATTGAAGTAGTTTATGCTTACCAAGATATTAAAGATTTACCTATGGGGATTAACGTTCCTAACGATAGAGTTAAACCTTGGGGTACATCTCATGCGTTGCTTGCTTGTAGAGATCTTGTCGATGTTCCTTTTGCGATATGTAATGCAGATGATTTTTATGGTAAAGATGCTTTTAAAAAGATTTATAATTTTTTAATTGATAATAAAAATGAAAATAATTATGCTATGGTTGGTTATAATTTAGCTAATACTTTAAGTGACCACGGATCTGTTACTAGAGGTCTTTGTAAAATTGAAAACAATTTCTTAACAGATATTAAAGAAATAAGTGAAATTAAAAAATTAGATGACAAAATTGTTTATTCAGAAAATGATAATTGGAATGAAATTTCTGGAGAAGAAGTTGTATCTATGAATTTTTGGGGTTTTAAACCTAATATATTTAATAAAGTATACCAAATATTTGAAGATGAAATTATTTCAGGGATTAGAACTAATCCTTTAAAATACGAAGCACTTTTACCAGTATATGTCGGTAATTTAATTAAAAACAAAAAAGCTGAAGTTTCAGTTTTGACCAGTGTTGATTCTTGGTTCGGTGTTACTTTTATTGAAGATAAACCGTTAGTTCAAGCAAAAATAAAAGAATATAAAGAAAAAGGTTTATATCCTGATAATTTATGGGATTAATATGATATTAGTTATTGATGTAGGTAACACTAATATTAAATATGCTATATATAAAGGCGATGAACAAATCGCCTTTTATAAGAGCAATACAAAAGGAAATCATAATTTCTTATCAGAAATAAAAACAATTTTATCAATGACAACAGAAAGTGTTGATGAGTGTGTCTATATTTCGGTAGTTCCAAGTTTTGATAGCAAGATTATAGCTGCATTAGTTAAATTAAATATTTCGTATTTTATCATTAATACTAATATAAACACCAATTTAATTTTAAGCGAAACAGTTAAAAGCGAATTAGGTAATGATTTGCTTTGTATTGCTAGTATCGGTTATTACATAAATAAAGAAGAAATGTTGGCTTTATCTTTAGGAACTGCCAGTGCAATGATGCATATTGATGATAAGGGAGAGGTTAAACATTGTTTGATATTCCCTGGGCTTAAAAGTGGTGCTAAAAATTTATTTGAAAGTGCGGAACAACTAGAAGAAATAGATTTTACTAATGATGTTTCATTTTTGGCATTAAATACTAAAAATGCTTTAAAATCTGGAATAGTTTATGCTTATGTTGGATCGATTAAATATTTAATCGATAAATTCAAAGAAATTTTTAATAAAAATCTTTTTGTAATAGTGGCAGGTGGTATGTCTGAATTTATTAAAAGATATTGTGAAGAAATTGATTATTGTGATAGAGATTTAGTTATGAAAGGTGGATTGTATTTATACAATTTGAATAAAAAATGAAAGAAATAATATTAGCTAGCGGTTCACCTAGAAGGGCTGAACTTATGAAATTATTAGATGTAAATTTTAAAATTATTAATAGCAGTATTGATGAAAATATTGATTTTAATATACCTTTAGATGAAGCTTTAAAGGAGTTGTCGTATCAAAAAGCAAAAAAAGTTTTTGATTTTAATCAAAATTCTATTGTAATTGGTTGTGATACTGTTGTAGAATTAGATGGGGAGATAATTCAAAAGCCAAAAGATGAATTAGATGCTTTCAAAATTTTAAAAAAATTAAGCAATAAAACCCATAGTGTTAAAACTGCTATTTGTATCCTTGATAAAGAACATGATATTAGATTTATTTCTAATAGTTTAGTTAAGTTTAAGGAACTTACTGATATAGAAATTGATGAGTATATCAAAACCAAAGAACCACTTGATAAAGCTGGTGCATATGGAATTCAAGGTAGAGCTGCTCAATTTATTGAAAACATAAATGGCGATTATTATGGTATAATGGGTCTTCCTGTATGTTTGTTAAAAAAACATATAACTAAAATTTTTAGCCACTATAGTTCAATGGTAAAATAAACCCATGGTAAGGGTTAGTTCTTGGTTCAATTCCGAGTAGTGGCACCATATAGTAAAAAAGTCCCGAAAAATAGGGACTTTTTATTATTTAGCCACGAATTTTATTACCATTTTTAAATTGTTCTGACAACTTAATGATGTTATCGATTTCGTTGGGATATAAGTGAGAGTAGGTGTTATGATTATGAAGAAGTTAAAAACGGTAATGATGTTTTTAGAAGAAAGGAAAGGAGATGAGGGGAGTGTTAAATGATTTAGAAGAACTAGATTTAGAAGAATTAGAGGTTGATGATAATTATGTTTACTCTGATTCAACAATGCCTGGATTTAGTGATTGGCATAAAGAAAACGAAGATTGCCAAGTTTGGTGGGTTGAAAGATTAGAATTCACTTTAGGTGAATACCTCTTTAGTTTTGACAAAAAGAAACTATATAACCTTTTTGCTGACTACCCACATAATATGACAGCGGAAGAAGTTGAAATTTTTGATAAGGAAAATCCGTATTGGGCTAATTTTTTTAGCTGGAGAAAACAACAGTAGTATTTTATTATATAATTATAGTATAGAAAGGAGGAAGAAATGGAGAAAAAAAATAAAAAGCCTATTAAAACTACAACAAAATTTATAATTGAGATAAAACTTGTAGTTATTAGGCTTAAGTTTGAAGTGACGGAAGAGGTTTAACCTCTTCTGTTACAACTCCATTTTACAATAAATTATGCGAAAAGTAAAGTTTGAAGTTATCAAATGCACTAAAGAAGAAATAATCAAAAATTTATTGGAATTAATTTTATTTATTTCAGTTATTGCATTAATTATTTATTTTAAAAACAATATTTAGAAAGAAAAACATAAATGAATAATAAAGAAATGTCAGTTAAAGAACTGATGAGAGAGTATTGGAGAGAAAACCAAAGAAAACAAAGAGAGGGGGGTAGAACTCTTAACATCATCATTCCAAACGAAAGTTTTGACAAACTACAAACATATTTAACCAAAACTAAACAAAGTAAAAAAAGAATGGTTAATAAATGTTATTGATGGTTTAGAAATTTAGTGATAAAAAAAGATAATTATTTTTTACATATAACTTTTTAGTTGTTAAATTTAAGCACGAATTTTTGAAAAAGTCCTGAAAAATAAGGACTTTTATTTTCAAAACATTAAACACTAAACATTATTACTTGAAGTTTATTAGGTAATTTGATATAATTAGCATACACACTAAAAAAATGTGTAATAAAATTATTTATGAATAGAAAGACAAGAAGAATTAAACCCGTATTTTTTCAAATATTTTTAATAGGAGCAATAGTGTTATCTATTTTTTTACTTTATGGAGTAGGTAAAGAAATAAACTCAATGCTTAAATTAAAAAAACAAAAACAACTAGTTGAGGTAGAAGTTAAAAAACTAGAAGAAGAAAATGTATCTTTAATAAGCCAAAAAAATAAATTGGAAGATCCAAATTATGTTCAAACTTACGCTAGAGGAAATTATATGTTTACAAAAGAGGGTGAACAAGTGTTTTATTTACCTTCAACCAATCAAGAAAGTGAAGTTAAAAATGAAAATTAATAAAGGTTCAAATTGAACCTTTTTAATTTTATTAATAGGTATGAATTATATCTTGGGACAGAAACATGAATTTAAAGTTAATGCAATAAAAGTATAAAGATTTTAAATTCATAAGGAAAGATATATTGGAAGGTTAAAAATTTTTTTTAAATATTTTATAAGAAACATTTAAAAAAAGTTTATAACTAAAATATAACCTCAAACATCGTTGCGGAATCTTCTTTTTTAGAATGTTCTTTTAATTCTAAAACTCTAAACCTTAAAATTTTATGTCCAAAATGAATGGATATTACATCATTAATTTTTACTTTGGAACTTGATTTTGCGATTTTATCATTTATATATAAACGATCGTTTTCAGCAAGTTCTTTTGAAATTGTTCTTCTTTTTAAAATTCTTGAAACTTTTAAAAATTTATCTATTCTCATAATTCTCCTTGATGTATTCAATAACTTTAATTAATTTGTTTAAATTATCACTTTGATTAATTATATCAAATATTAATCTTTTATTTTTATAGCCGATAATAAAATCTTTAGATAATTCATTGCAATATTCAAATAGTTTTCTGCCGTTAACATAATTTGAATATTCTTCGCTAATTTCGCAGTGATAAGATTTTTTAATTAATTTAAAATTATACAGACATTTAATATTTATTAAGATTTCAATTTTCTTTTTGTTGATTATATTTTCTATTTCTTTTGGTAATTTACCAAATTTGTCGGTTGTATCAATATAAAAAAGTTCTAGATTTTTGAAATCATTAATATCATTTAATTGATGATAAATATCTAATTTTTCATAATCATTATTTGAAAAATTATTAGGAATATAAGAATCTACATCTATATTTTTATGGTTATTTTCAAAGTTTTTCAGATTATCTAAATTTTGTTTTTGATTAATAACATCAGTCAACATATCCATATATAAATCAAAACCCACACTGTCGATAAAACCACTTTGCATTGATCCTAATAAATCCCCAGCACCACGAATCGATAAATCTCGCATAGCAATTTTATAACCACTACCTAAATCACTAAATTCTTTAATGGCTTGTAGTCTTTTGTGGCTATTTTCAGTTAATTCTTTATTTTTAGGTATTAAAAGATATGCATATCCTACTTGTTGGCTCCTGCCAACACGACCTTTTATTTGATATAATTGAGATAATCCAAAATTTTGTGCATTTTCAACAATAATAGTGTTAGCGTTAGGTATATCTAAACCAGTTTCGATAATTGTGGTACAAATTAATAGATTTATTTTATTTAAATAAAACTCTTGCATTACATCTTCAATTGCTTCGCTATTCATTTTCCCGTGAACAATACCTATATTAATTTCTGGAATTTCTTTTTTAAGTAAAGTGGCTAAACCATATATTTTTTCAGTATCGTTGTAAAGATAAAAAACTTGTCCATCTCTTTGGATTTCTTTTAATATTATCTCTTTAATTAGTTTAATATTTTTTTCTACAATATATGTTTGTACTGGGTATCTATTTAACGGTGCTTTATTTAAGGTGCTTAAACCTCTAATACCAACCAAAGACATCTGTAGAGTTCTTGGGATTGGGGTAGCACTTAATGATAGTACATCGATATTTGTTTTCATTTTTTTAATTTTTTCTTTATGAATAACACCAAAACGATGCTCTTCATCTATGATTAGAAAACCTAAATCTTTATATTCAATATCATCGGAAAGTAGTTTATGTGTTCCAATTATAATATCAATAGAACCTTTTTTTAAGTCTTGGATAATGTTTTTCACTTCCTTAGTAGTTAAATATCTATTTAGCAATTTAACATTTACACCAAATTTTTCAAATCTTCTAACAAAAGTATTGTACTGTTGCATTGAGAGTATAGTGGTAGGGCAAAGATAAGCTACTTGTTTATTTGATAAAACTGCTTTCATACTAGCTCTTAGAGCTACTTCAGTTTTTCCAAATCCAACATCTCCACAAAGAAGTCTATCCATAACTATTGGACTTTCCATATCTTTTTTTATTTCATTGATTGCTTTATCTTGATCTTTGGTTAGTTCGTAGTAGAAATCATTTTCAAATTCTTTTTGAATTTCATTATCTTTATCAAAAACATAACCAACATTATTTTTTCTAGTTTGATAAAGATTGATTAACTCATCAGCTATATTTTCAATACTTTCTCGAACTTTATTTTTTGTATTTTGCCATTCTTTACTTCCTAATTTATGTAATTTTGGAACAAATCCATCTTTAGAAATATATTTTCTTACTAATTGAAATTGAGATAAAGGGACTGATAAAACATCATTACCTTTATAGGCGATGTTTAGATAATCGTTTTTGATATTATTAATTTCTTTTGTAAAGATTCCAAGATATTGACCAATGCCATAGTTATTATGAACTACATAATCTCCAATATTTAGCTCATCATAAGAATTTAAAATAGTCGCTTCTTGGTAGGTTTTGTTGTATCTACCAATTATTTTTTTATGGTTAAAAATTTCTTTACTGCTATAAAATTTAATATTGTGTTTTGTGATTTCAAAACCAGAATCTAAAACACCTTCTATAATGTTGATACCTTTAATTATATTTTTGCGATCTAAATTATAGTTGAAATTTAACTCTTGTAGATTTTTTTCAATTTCTGTTATTTCTTTTTTATCTAAAATTAAAATATTAAAAATATCATCATTTTTAATGATTTCCAGAATATTTTTAAGATTAGTTATTGGTAAATTTAAAGTTTGAATAGTGCCGTCACTTAAAAATTTACTACCATGAATAACACTGCAATTTTTTAATTCATCATCTAAATTTCCCATTATATTGAAAGTTAAAGGAAATCTTCCTTCACTTACAATTTCTTGAATGTAATTAATATTATCTTTAAAGATATAGTCTAAGTTATTTTTTATACCTTCAAAATTAGACAGGTATACGGTATAGTTTTTTAAATAATCTTTAAGATGATTATTTTTTAAAAATGAGTAATAAAGATACTGGTTTGAATTAAAAATATAGTTATTGATGTACGACAAATCAAGCTCAACATCTGAATTAATATTATCTTTTAATTTTTCATTTAAAATATCGATTTGTTCATTTGAAAAAATAACATCGCTACCAAAACATATTTCAACTTCGTTGACTTCTTTAATTGTTTTTTGATTTTCAATATCAAAAAATCTAATACTTTCTATTTCGTCATCAAAAAATTCAATTCTTATAGGATTTTCATAATTAACACTAAAAATATCTAAAATACTTCCTCTGACACTATAATTTAGGACGGTATCTGTTTTAATCGTTTGTTGATAACCGTTGCTTTTAAGTTTTTTGATTAAATCATCACGATTATATATTTTATTTTTATGAATATTTATTTTAATTGTTTTTAAAAGTTCAAAATCAGGAAGATGTTTAACCATTCCGTAGGGTGTTGTGATGACAATTTTATTTTTATTATCAATTATATTTTCAAGTGCTTTAATTCTGTTTATTTTATTTTCAAAAGAAGAAATAATAGCTTCAGATCTTAAAGATTCTTCAGGAGTAAATAACACTATTTCATCATCATCGTAATAGTTTAATAATGCCTGATATAATTTTTGTGCATAAAAAGTATTCTCTTTTACTATTAAAAATTTATCAAATTTTAATGAAGCTAATTTTAATGCTTCTTCACTAATGCTATTATAAGTTAAAGGTAATGTGTTTTTAATATCACATTTTTTTACTAATTCTAAGATTACACTATCTTTCATACATTAAATTTATTCATCGTTTGTTTAAAATCATTGTTCAAATAATAAATCAATGCATTGCTTACTTTTTCAAAAACTTCACTATATATAACTTCTTCTTCTTTAGATATTTTTTGCAGCACATAATCAACAACAGGAATCATCTTATTTTTTCCAATACCAATTCTAATTCTTTTAATTTCTGAACTATTGAATAAAGAGATGATATTACCAATACCTTTTTGACCAGCGCTTGAACCATTTTCTCTAATTCTGATTTTTCCAACCTCAAGATCTAAATCATCGTATACTACAATTATGTTTTCTCTTTTGATTTTATAGTAATTAGCAAGTGAAAGAACTGCTTCTCCACTTAAATTCATATAAGTTAATGGTTTTACTATCATTACATTATTTTTTTTATCGATAGTGTATTCAGCTTTAAATTTTTTTAAATCTAATTTTAAATCCAATTTTTTAAGCAACAGGTCAATCGCCATAAAACCGATATTATGTCTAGTTTTTTCATACTCTTTGCCAATATTGCCTAGACCTACAATCATTTTCATTATTTCACCATCTCGCTTAATAAATATTTAAATATTAATTTATAAGTGTTTTTGATAGAGTCGATATGTGTTCTTTCGTAGGCGTGGCTAGATTCTATCCCTGCACCTATTAAAGCGTGTTTAAAATCATAACCAGCACGAATAGCACTTGAAGCATCACTTCCATAATATGGGTAGATATCAATTTTATAAGCTATATTATTTTCAATCGCAAGATTTACTAGATGATTTTTTAGTTGATAATTATAAGGACCGCTGCTATCTTTAGCACAAATTGAAACAGTATATTCATCGCTATTTTGGCCATCGCCCAAAGCCCCCATATCGATAGCCAGATATTCTTTAACATTAGGGTTAATGTTTGAGTTACCACCAAAACCAACTTCTTCATGATTTGAAAATAAAAACGTAGTAGTGTAAGGTAATTTTATGTTTTGGGTTTTTATTTCGTAAAGTATCTCTAAGAGCAAAGCCACACTAACTTTATCATCTAAATGTCTACTTTTGATAAATCCATTATCAGTAATTATAGTTCTTGGGTCAAAAGAAACAAAATCTCCAATGTTTATACCAGCTTCTTCTGTTTCTTTTTTTGAATTGCTTTTTATATCTAATCTAACTTCAACACTATTTTTATTCCTGTGATTAGCAGCAACATCATCATAAACATGGACACTATTTTGGTGGGGTAAAATTGTTCCGCTGATATTTCCTTTATTTGTGTGGATTATACAATTTTCATTTTCTATAGAGTTAAAAGTAAAACCACCAATTAAATTTATTGAAAGTCTACCATCAGCTTTGATTTCTTTTACCACGGCACCTAAAGTATCTACGTGTGCTGTTACAAATCTTTGGTTCAAATCATTATTACCTTTAATGGTTAAAATTAATGCACCTTTATTTGTTTTATTCGCATTATATCCCATTTCTTCAAGCGTAATTTTTAAATAATTAATTATCTCTTCAGTGAATCCAGAAGGTGATGGGATGCTGGTTAATTTTTTTAGATATTCAATACTTTTCATATTTCTCCTTATTTAATTCATAAATATTTTTAATTAATTTACGGTTATTTTTAAATAAACCATAACTAGTAATAAATAAACTTAATTTTTTATTTTTTTGATATTTAACTATCTTAGTGTTTTTTAACTCATTAATATTTTGTTTTAAGTTTATTAAAATAGGATCCAAATTATTTTTTATCTTTAATAGTTGAAAATAATTTTTCAAAAATAAAAAAATTATATATAAAAACCCTATAGTAAGTAATACCGAGCTAATTTTAAATATAATTAAGTTCATATCTAAATTATATCATAATATTTATTTTTCTAGATTAGATAGTTGATATAAAATTTTGCGTAATTGAGTACATCATTTAACCCTTAACTTTTCAAACTTTTCAAAAATTTTAAAAAACCATTGACATTTTTTTTTTTTTTAATGTTACATTAAATTATAATGTGAAAAAGAAAGGGAATAAATTGTAATTTATTTAAGTGAATTAAATATGGAGAAAAAAACTAAACGTTATATTACAGCGACCGCAGCAGTTCTATTAACTCTATCTGCATTTAGTTGTCAGATATTGAAAAAAAATAGTTCTAAACAACAACTAGAATATTATAATTCTGGAAATCTTGAAAACGAAAATAAAGAAGTTAAAAAAGTAGAAGAAGTTAAAGAAGCTGCTAAAGAAGTAGTAGAAAGCATTGAGAAAAATAAAACTGGATTTACTTCTAATAAAGTAGTAAAATCTAAAAATCAATTTACAAATGTTAACGAATCAGAAGTTAGTGCTCTAGTAGTACATCGTGACACAACTGCTCCAACGATCACAATAACTGATATGACAGTTGAACATGGAATTACTCCAGATTTTAGTAAAGTAACAGCAGTTGATAATATTGATGGAAATGTAACAGTATCTATTATTGGCAACTACAATGTTAAGAAAGCTGGTGTATATCAATTAACAGCGATCGCAGTAGATAAAGATGGAAATACGGCAAGAGTATCATTTAAATTAGTAGTAAATGCACACCCAGATCAACCTAAATTAGATGCAGCTTTATTAGAAATGACTGATTTATATAATAAATTAATAGCAGCTAAACAAGATTTGAGTAATGCTAAAACTGATTTAGAAGCTGTAAATACATTATTAAAATCGAATAAAGAAAAAGTTCAATTATTAGGTAATCGTGTACAATCTTTAGAATTAGAAAAATTAGATGCACAAAATAACTTAGCTACTAAAGAACAAGAATTATCAGATGCTCAAAATCGTTATAATGCAGCAGTAGAAGCCGCATCTACATCTCAAGAAATTAGAAATGCTAATGATGTTATTAATTCTGCTATAGAACTTATTCAAGAACTAACAAATCAAAAAAATACAGAAGAAGAAGAATTAGCTGAATCTCGTGGTCAATTAAATATATTAACTGCTAGATATGAAGAAGCTAAGAGAGCTTTAGATCAAGCTACTAATACTCTTGAAGCTGAGACAGTTAAATACAATCAATTAAAAGCTATTTCAGATACAGATGCTCAAAATAAACAAGAAGCTCAAGATGCTTTATCAACTGCATTAACTGAATATAATGATGCAAAAAGAATTTATGATGAAGCTGTAACAAGAGCATCAGACTCTGAAGAATTTAGAACAGCTAAACGCGAATTGGATGAAGCTGCTGAAGTATTAGAAAATGTAAAACAACTTCAAGTTCAAGCTCAAACAGTTGCGGATGAAGCTGCTGAAAACTTAAACAATGCTATTACAGCTAAACAATCTCAAGATGCGAAAGTAGCAGATAAACAAAGAGCTAAACAAGTTGCAGAACAAGAATTAGTAAATGCTCAAAGAGAAGTATCTCAAGCTCAAGAAGCTCTTCAAAATTCTAAGACCAATAAAACAACAGCTCAACGTAATTTAGATAATGCAATTATAGCTTATAATAATGCTAAGACCGCTAATGATAATGCGAAAGCTGAATTAGAAAATGCTAAAGAAGCTGAAAGAAATGCTCAACAAGCTCTAGACAATGCTCGTCAAGCTTTCCAACAAGCTCAAGAGAGAGTTACTACTGCTCAAAATATTGTTAGTAAAGGTGCAATTGGGTTATTTGAAGCTGGTCCTCATCCAAGAATAGTAGAAAATATTGAAAGTCATAACAGACACACAGAAGATACAACAAGTTTTAAAGTATATAAAATAGATCCTACTATTAAAGGTGATCCACTATCGTTCGAAAACTTCGAAGAGTCTATCAATTATTTAAAACGTGGTAATGAACTACGTAGAAATGATCCAAATTTTACTGGACGCGAAGATTTAAAAGTTACTGATTATTTAATGATGCAAGCTGCACTAGAGTCTGCTGCAATGCCAGAAGATTTTAAACACCGTCGCTATATTAGTGTTGAAGGACAAAATAGTGCAGCTGGGTATGAGCGCACAAATAAATACAACAGTCTGTTTAGTGCTTGGTATGATATGGAGAAAAAAGTTTATGATACTATCATTAAATATAACTTAGATATAAATGATAAAGCTTCATTACGACAAGCTGCAGATATTATTGAACGTGAAACTGGTGAATATATAGCGAATCCTCAAATTGGTCACTACCTTAACTTAATAGATAGCAAATGGAAATATACTGGGTTTGCTGTAATGTCTCAAGAGGGCCAAAAAGGTTGGTCAATAATTCATAATCATGACTTCTCGACTCGAGCTGTACAATTCACATCTATACCTAATAGTAATGAACTTGAAGACTTAGGTCCTGCAACACCTTATACAGTAGAAGAATATCACACAAGATTTATTGAATATAAAAACGAAGTAATAGCTGAATTAGAGGCAGCTAAAACTCAATTAGCTAACACTGAAGCATTATTAGCAGAATTAGAAGCAAGTGGCGGACTAACTGCTGCTCAAAGACAAGCTATTACAAATGCTCAAAATAAAGTAAATTCTACACAAAGTACTTTAAATATCGCTACAACAGATAAAACAAATAAAGAAAATATATTAAACGAAAAGACTAATAAAGTAGTTGAAGCTGAAGAATTATTAGCTAATAAACGTCAAGTGGTTACAGAAAAAGAACAATCTGTAAATGAAAAGAATAATGCTCTTAATACAGAAGTAGAAAAACAAACTCAAGCTCAAGAAGTAGTAAATGAAAAAACATTTATTAAGACTGAAGCTGATAATAGATTAAATGAAGCTAAATCTAATACACAAGCTGCTCAAACTACTAAAGATGAGAAGCAAGAAGTTTTAAGTGAATTAAATCGTGAAGTTGTTGAAAAACAAATTACATTAGCTGAAAAAGAAGCTACTAAAGCTGAAAAAGAACAGTCATTTAATACTGCTACAATTAATGCACAAAATTCTCAATCTGCAGCTGATGCTCAAAAAGGTATAATGGATAATGTAGGAAATATTGTTACAGAAAAAACTGAAGCTGAACGTACTGCTAACGAAGCAAAAGAAAGTAAAGCTAGTGAAGTAGCTAATAAAACAAGTGAATTAGATGCTACTAAATCTAGAATTACAGAACAAGAAGCAATAGTTGCTGAAAATCGTGAGATTATTGAAAACGCTAATAGTGAAGTTAAAGCTACATCTGAAGCTGTTAAAGCTGCTGAAGTTAATAAGATAGCTGCTCAAGAAAATTTATCTACAGTAAATAATTCAATTATTGAAACAAAAGCTGAAAAAGTTGCTACAGAGGAAAGAATTGTGGAATTAGAAGCTACAGTACCTAATAAAGAAGCTGTGGTTGCTGAGAAACAAGAAAATGTAAATGCTGCTCAAGATAAATATGACGTAAGCAAACAAGCTCACGATGCACTTGATAAACAAATTAATGGTTAATTATAAAAAAGATTAAATGATAGCAAGTGAGATTAATGATATGATCGTAAATCTCCACCTCTAAGGTGGTGGGTGTAAGTGTCTGAAAAACTAATAAGCGAAAAGATTTTCTACATAAGTTAAGTGCGGAAATTATCAAGAACCACGATATTATCTATATCGAGGACTTATCAAGTAAAAAATCTATTCTAAAAATAACAACCCTAGGAACTAGGGGGATAGCTTGGTCAATTTGTGAAACCTCTGTTGCTTAGATAGTTAATCAACAAGTATGCACATTACCGGAGAAGCTCCTACCTCTAAGCGATAGCGTAGATAGGGGTGGTTCACGACAGAAAAGTTAATAAAGGAGATGGTAATATGTTTGATTTTTTTAGAAATATTTGCAAATCAAAAGGTATCGATTTACAAACAGAGGAGAGTAATAATCAAAAAGATAAGTTTGTTAGATATAAAAATTTAGTTGAAAATAATAGTATGGGATATGATAAAAAAACAATAGCAACTCATATTATTAATGTTATAGTAGAATATTTAAATTTTATCGAAGCTGTACAATCTCTTGAAACAATACACTGTTCTCAAGATAATTCATTAATTGAAGAAATATATAGGAAAGTAGAAATTGAAGTTTCTCAGAAACATAATGTAATAGTAACTGATAAAATTCACGAAGAAGATAAAAAGTACTACATTAGAGAAGGAATAGAATTAAAAGAAATAGATCCTCTTAAGGTTAAAATTAATGAATTACCAATTTTATTAAATCCATGGAAGGGAGAACGTATTATAGATAATTTAGTATTAATAAATGAAAAAAATATTTTTAATGGAACGAAATACAGTTTTAATATACAAAATCATTATTTACATCCGATGAATATTATTGTTTGTAGTCGCGGGAATCATTCACAACTAGCTGCAAAAATTAAGAATACTGGTTATACTATAGTAAAAGAAATGCATGATTATTCCAATCTTTATGATATTGTTGAATTTGATGGTGAAAATTATGTGAATAAATTAGAAAAATCTTTAATTAAATTAAATTATAATAAAAATATACTGTTTTATTCAGGTGTAATTTTTGAGATGGGTAGATATTTATTGGAAAGTAATTTGGATAGCGTAAATTTATTAAAAAATAAATTATAAAAATTAACTAGTATGATTGAAAAAGACGATAGCCTGTTTGATATGATACTCCATAAGTAGACAAAGGGTATATCGATGAGTATCGCCTAAAGGAAATTAAAGAAGACTATAAAAATATGACTGAGATGTTCTTTGGCGAGTATCCAAGTTTTGAAGAGATGATGAATTCGGTGCTTGAACTGGAAAAAGAAATTCATAAAATTAAATAATGCACCAAAAATAATACAATATTTTGTGCAAAGTGCAGGGCGAGAGTAAAATCTTTCGCTCTTTTTTATTGAAATAGGAGGAAAATATACATGGAACAAAAACTTCTGATAGCAGAAAAAACGAACATAGCCATATCTATAGCTAAGGTTATCGGAGTGAATAATAAAAAGGACGGATATTATGAGGGAAATGGATACAAAGTATCTTGGTTTATAGAACACCTGATTCAGATGGTAAATCCGGACAGTTATGATGAAAAGTATGCGAAGTGGAATATGACTGATTTACCGATTATTCCGAACGAATACAAGTGTGAAGTGCAAAGTAAACCAAGAAACAATTTACTATCCTTAAAAAGCTGATGAATGATAAAGAGATTGATACAGTTATCAATGCTTGTGATGCAGGTAGAGAAGGAGAGAGTATTTTTAGACTTATACATAACGAAGCTAAATGCAAAAAGAAAATAAAATGCCTTTGGATTTCATCTATGGAAGATAGTGCCGTTAAATAGAGATTTATATTGGTTTTTGGTTTGGATATGGTAGCGGTAATATTATGTCTAAAAAACTTGGAGGAGAATATGAAGAAGAGGTGACAATTATTTCTTTCATAGGAATAGCATTTTCTATTATAAGTGGATTTTTGATAGCTATAATGTCATGGATTTTTATATCAGATTTGACAAAGTTCATTGGCGGGAATGCTCTGTTAACTTATTTGAATTTACTACTGTGGGTATCTTGTTTCAGAAGAATATGACAATCGATCAATTGAAGTATCAAAAGAAGAAAATATTATCCGTAGCCTTGCGACAGTAATCACAACATCAGGTAATCATAAAATCAATGTTGCAGGAACAACATCAGTAGCTGCATGAATTGATGAAGGTGCTAAACTAAAATTTGGTGATGCAACTTTTAAACAAATGTTACTAGATGCACATAATTTGCACATTGCCATTAAAGCGACAGAAGAATTACTTTACGATAATGCATTTAACTTAGAAAACTATATTAATACCTAGTTTGGCAAAACACTTGCAAATGCTGAAGAAGATACTTTATTAAACGGTGACGGAAACAATAAGCCAACAGGGATCTTTCGCGAAATAAATGGTGGCACATTCCTAAAAAAATTATCGACAATAAAAGCAGATCAAATGACAGTGTATTAAAATTAGGTGGATGTAATTGAAGAAAAATATGATATTATGAAAGTAACAAACTTGAATTTAAGAAGAAAAAAAAGATGGAAGATAAAAAGATATTACTTGATAATATTGACAAAATTCATACAACTGAAATGGGAGTTGATATAATAAAAAGAAATCTAAAATAGATACAGTAGATGTTGTTGAGTATTGCAAAAATAAGATGTTGGATAAAAATTGCAACATATACAAACAAGGAAAAAAATTGGTATTGTGAAGTTGAAAATATCAAAATCACTATCAATTCATATAGTTATACAATTATCACGGCACATATTGTTAAGTAAATTCAAGTTTAACTAATTGAGAAAATCAGGATTTGAGGAGGAGATTGTTGTATGGATATAATAATTCTACTACTTATAGTATCGGTTTTTATCGGAATTCCAACATGGTTAATTGTTAATTCTATTAACAAAGCTGATAAAAGCACGATTATTTACTCACCAGAAGAAGTGACGAGAAGACTTCGCAAAGGATTTTATTTGTCATTTTGGGGGATGGATTTATTATTTGGGGTGATTCCTTCGTTTGTTCTTATACTTTGCGACATCCATGCGGTTTTTCAATTTATTGTTCCGGCTGTAGCATTTGTCGTTGGATTTATCATGTTTTTTATTGGAAGAATTCAGGTCGGGCTAATGACCAGGTACATTAATTTTTGCAACAGAGAACGAACAGAATTTGAGGAATGGGTTTCGCAAGCTATGTTGGGTATCGAGGAAGCGGCCATGAGAAGAAATGGAATAAATGCCATAACAAAAGTAATTCCTGGTGTTACAGATGATATGCTTTCGGTCATGAATAGCACAGCTATCATCAGTGGTTATATGAAAGTCGGAAGAGTTTACACCGGAAAAAATATATTAAAAAATCACTGGCCAATAATTAGTATTATAGTGGCAATTCTAATCTTTATTGTAATTACTGTAACAAGATAATTTTTATAGGCAGAAAAAATTAGGAGAAGTGAGGAATATGAAAAAAAGAGACTTAATCAAAGTGAATTATTCATTAAAAAATCTACGACAGAACTTGGACATGAAGGATTTTGCAAAAGAAATATTACTTGAGGAGAATTATAATAAATTTATAAGATCATACAAATTTACATTTTGGTTTCAATTAATCGGTGTATTAGCTGGATTTATAGTGCCATCAGTTGTTCTTCTTGTTATTTTTAAAGAATTTATTTACTGTGCTTTTGGTGTAACTATAGGAATTTTTTGGATGTGTGTATGGATGCCGCTAAGTATGGTAATTCCCCCGACAAGGATATATCGAAAATTTGCAAAGTGGTATAGGAAAAGCGATGTGTCTATACGCGACTTGGATGAGATATTTTATTGAAGAGGACAGAAAAATAGATAGAGATGAAAAAGGAATCCAATATATCGACTGAGGAATAACCCAAATACATAATATCGCTAAAGAAGAGATATAGAATTCTTTATATCGTTATGTTTGTCTTATTTTTGGTGTGTACGATGTAATTTGGAGTGATATCATTTTATGCAGGTACAGATACGATGATTTTTGGCATTGGAATCACAGTTATTTTCTTTATATTTTTATTCTGTTTTTTGTATGGTTTAACAAGAAAATGTGAAAGATACAAAGATAAAGTTGTGTATTCGTTTTTCTTAACAAAGAGAGAATATAAATTGTCAGACATTGGATTCTCCAATGAAAAAATTGAAGAGTTTTATAAAGATTATAGATTGAAATGTAAGCAGCAGTTGGGATAAGGTCGCGACTTTTTAAATAGATTTATCATTTAACCCTTAACTTTTCATGAGTTGGTAATTTATATATTGATAAATATTGGACAGTTATATATAATTATATTAGATTGAGAATAATAGACCAAAAAGGGATGAGATCAATGAAGAATTTACTACGACAATATCGTGAGCTAAACATCTGACACAGTATTAGTTGGTTAAGAAAGTTGGACTTACTATGCGTGGAATTTTAACAATTGAGAAAGGTGAAAGTGCTCCAAGATTGGATAATGCGGTAAAAATAGCCAAAGTATTGGATATTGATTTAGGTACCTTGTTTTGTATTAATGAATACTTGGCTACCTTTAATATCTCTAAGGAACTCTCGTATAATCTGGCGAGATATAAGAGTGGTGATTAGGTCATTCTTTTTAGTAGTTTCTAAAGATTAAATAAGGAGGGAAAGAAAATGAGAAGTAATAAGTTTATGAATATCAAAACTTGTACAATAGTAGCTTCTATAGCCTTAATTACTATAGCCTGCATTTTGTTTAGTATGAAAAATAAGAAAGAGGATTTTGAAACGTTGAAGTTAGAAGAAATAAGTAATATAAAACTTAGTACTGATTCCAACCAAGTTCTAGTAGATGATGCTCAAAAACTTGAAAGAATACTCTTTATTATAAATAATAAAATGAATATAACATCTTATGAATCAATTGATGATACCCCAACTAAATTTAAGGGTAAACTTATAAGGATAGAGATTAACAAAAATCTTGGCAAAGATGAGTATGGAAATATATTTTATGCTTATAAAAAAGGAAATGCATATTATATCGAAAAGCCTTATTATGCCATTTGGACTGTTGAAAGTCTTGATTATGATTATTTTGTTAACTTATTAACCAATCCATAAGTGTCAATCAGATAGTGAGCATAAGAATTTGATAGATTAAGATGTATCAGGCTTAGTATAGAGGAAAAAGAAACTTCAAATTAGACAGAGAGATGAATTTATGGTCGTGTGGTCTTAGGGTTGCACCGACTCTTTTTTTGCTTATAGGAAAAAGAGAAGAGAAAATCATCTCTCCATCTCTTTACCCATGTAAACTCCATAGTTCTGAATCGGTTACACTAAACTAGACAAAATTTATAAAGTGTTCTACACTAAAGAAAATAGGATAAGATAAGTGTACAATATTTGCTCAAGATATTTCTCAACGAAGCAATAAAATGTTGAAAATAAATAAGGATGGAATTTATGGATAAACTATTTGAAAACATCAGAAACTACCTCTCACAAAATTACGAGTTAGTCGGACTATTTGCAAGCCTATTTTTCATCTTTTTCTTATATGGCGTGTTTAAAGGGCATAATTGGGTATATAACAATAGAATTGCAATAAAAACAGGTATCAACGAATTGCCAGAGACAGCACAAAAATGGATATGGCTCATTTTTGGCTTGTTTTGGTTAGTTGTGTCGTTGTTTGCAACCGTGGGATTATATTTGAAGAAGTTTAATTTTTAATAAGAGGAAGAAATATGGAAGATTATAAAATTGAATATAAAATTGATATTCCTGAAAAGCAAAATAAATTAAAGGCAGAAATAGTATCTTTTTTAAATAGCAAAGGTGGAGAAATTCACTTGGGAGTAAATGATAATGGCAGTATTGATAAGTCTTTAATAAAAAATAAGAAAAAAGAATGGGAACAAATACTAGCTAATTGGATTGTCAATGCTTTTAGTCCTAATGTTGCTAATTTGATTTATGTTTATCCTAATGAAATACCATTTAAAATTAAAGTCTTAGAAGGTAAAAATAAGCCATATTTTTATAAAGATGGTGAAGGATTTAATGCTAAAGGTGTATTTGTTAGAGTTGGTAGTACAAAAAGAGTAGCAAGTTTTGATGAAATTCAACGAATGATTAGGCAACATAGTTCAAATGATTTTGAAGCGATGAGTATTGATACAGATGATTTAACTTTTGAGTACTTAGAAAATAGGTTCAGAGAAAAAGAAGTTAAATTTGATAAATACGCTTTATCTTTACTAGATAAAGATGGAAAGTATAATAATGCAGCTTTACTTTTAAGCGATCAAAATCCAACGATTAGTAAATTTGCAGTATTTCAAGGTACAGATGTTAGTGTGTTTCTTGATAAAAAAGAATTTACCGGTTCTATTTTAAAGCAACTTGATGACATACTTTATTTTGCTAGTTTATCAAATAGAAAAAGAATTATTATTTCAGGTAAGCCAGATAGAGATGAATACTTAGATATTCCAAAAAGAGCTTTAAGAGAAGCAATTGTAAATTGTTATTGCCATAGAGATTATACTTTAAGTGGTGATGTTAAAATTGAATTTTATGATGATAGAGTTCAAATTTTTTCACCAGGTAGTTTGCCTGATGGATTGACACTTGAAAATATAAAAATGGGAATGGTTGCAAAAAGAAACAAGATAATTGTCAATGTATTAGACAAAATTGATGTTATTGAAAATTATGCTTCAGGTGTTAGAAGAATATTCGAGGACTATGCTGATTTTAACAAGCAACCGGAATATTACATTTCTAATAATGGTGTAATTGTTACATTGTTTAATCGTAACTATGATGGTCAAAATGAGACTCAAAGTGACACTCAAATTGACACCCAAAATGACACTCAAAAATTAACGTCTATTCAGAGATATAGTAAAATAATTCAATTGATACAAAATAATCCTCAAATAACGGCAGATGAAATAAAAGATATATTGAGTTTATCTAAATCTACAATTAGAAGAGATATAGCCAAGTTAAGAGAAGAAAATAAATTAGAATATGTTGGTAGTTCAAAAAGTGGTTATTGGGTGGTTAAAAATATGAACAAGTAAAAAGGAATAGCGAATTGCTGGAAGATAAATAAATTTTAATTTTTAACGAAAGGAATAATATTATGAACAATATAAACAAATATCATATTCTAACAAAAGATAAACCTTTCGCTTACAAAGTAAAAATTGCCTTTTTGTTATTAAGAGAAGACGAAGTTTATGAAGAACTAAAAGAAGAAGCCTCAAAGGATATGATTCGAGAAGGACAGCCTTGTGCTATTTTTGAGAGAATAATTGGTGAGCTTTTAAACTTGAAAATTTGGTATATTCCAGATGAAATTAAAATTTGGGATAGGAGATTTGGCAGTTTGTTTGAAACAAAATATTTTTGTTATGATGACGATGAAGAAACTTGGACGAAAATTTTAAACAAGTATTTTGTAAAGCTAAGATATATGCCTGTAAGAGAAAATTATAGTTCTACAAGAAGTTTTAATAATGCTTGGGGCTATTTTGCAGAATTGCTTGCCGTGGTTAAAGAAAATAACCATTCGGAATTTAGCAAATACTACGAAATAGCCATCAAAAATGGAATGAGTTAAGAAATATTTCAAAGAAAACTAAATGAATTATCTGAAATTAAGAAAAGTTTTAGAGAGGTTTAAAGCTGATAGTTGAACAATTTAGATAATAAAAGAGTACTACAAGAATATCAAATCAAGCAAATGCAAGAATTTGAAAAGAGTCTACTAATGAAAAAGAACTGAAAGCATTAAACAACTTTATAGACATCTTAAAGCAACAAGACAAGCTAGTTGTTGCTTACGATGAAAAGCTATTTAATACTTTAGTAGACAAGGTAATTATCTATAAAGACAAACAAGTAGAAGTCCACTTCAAGAACGAACAAGTTATATCTATGTGATATGGCTTTTTTATCAAACAAAACACCTAAATAATATGATATAATACCAAAAGATAAATCAATGGTTTAGAAAAAGTTAAAATATGACTTTAGAGTAAAAAGAAGGAGAAATTGTATGATAAAACTCATAGCGACAGATTTATGGCTGATAAAATAAGAAGAACTGTTGCAGGGTTAGCTGGATTAGCGTCATTGTCAGGTGGTTTTTTAGTTGCTACTGCAATTGATTATGCAGACGGTTGGTTTGGAGGTAGATCAGGAAATGAAATATGCTTTGGCTAAAAAAAATATTTTACACAATAGGAATATTGATTTCAATTGGAATAAGTGTAGTTCATGGATTGAATTTTCGTAATTTTTTAGTACAACAAACAATATTCATAGGTAGTTTATTTATTATGAAGTATATTTGTGATAAGCTTTTAAAATATATGTATAAAAGATAGACTAATTTAAGGACTGGACTAGCAAAATGTCTGTAGTTTTTTTGCAACCCATGCTGTAGATGCTGGAGACCGTTTTGGTGGTTCGCCTGAAATTGACAACCTTGTTTCTCAGTTAAGTGAAGTGAATTTAAGTGATTACAAGAAACTAGAAAACCAGTGGCAAAAGCCCTCAAAGAGGGGAAAAAGTTTCAGTAAATGTAAAAGTTAGCTATGTGGGTGACAGTTTGAGACCAAGTAGTTTTGAGGTTTTTTATAGTATTGATGGCGTTGATTTTTTTTGAAAGTATATCAAATCTAAGATAGGAGAATAGCAATGACTTTTGAGGATAAATTTACAGAGAAGCAGAAAGATATGATTACTTTATCACTGGAGTATGCCGAAAGGTTGAGTAGTGATGTTGAGAAAATATATCTATACGCTTCACACGAGAATTCTTTATATAGTTTTAATGTTTTTTATAGCATAAATGGTGAGGTGATGACTATGCCTCAACTTGCGACTCTAAATGGAGTTAAAGCTAACAATGATTTAATTTTTGATGTTTTAAAAATTGGAACCGAAGATTTAAAAGAAGTTGAAAAAATTTGTAAAAAGTACAGCAGACCCATGCCAACCCAAATCAAACTTATTTATGATAATGTAAATAAGAAGGTTCATGCAGGTTACTCTTATGACCTATTTTATTCAAATTCGGATACTTTAACTTCATTTGATATTTTTTATCAATGGTATGAAGAAGTCAAAGCCGATATTGAGAATAGATAAGTCATAGCTCATGAGTCTTTGAAAGAGTTTTGGGATTTATATCGTAAAGGTGGAAAATAATGAGTTTACAAATTGAAAAATTTGGAATGCTTAATAAGTGTATTGGCAAAGAGTGGACAACTAGAAGATGAACTAAAAACTTTAGAATCTCAGCTACTTAGCATTCAAGAAGAAGTTGAACAGGTAGTCAATGGGAAACTGACACAAAATCTCTATCCACAATATGATGCTTTAGTTAAAAACTATCACACACTACAGAAAACATATCGTGACAAGCAACAAGTGTTGCAGGAAAGAAAAATCAAACTGAAAGCATTAAACAACTTCATAGACATCTTATGGCAACAAGACAAGCTAGTTGTTGCTTACGATGAAAAGCTGTTTAATACTTTAGTAGACAAGGTTATCATCTATAAAGACAAACAAGTAGAAGTCCACTTCAAGAACGAACAAGTCATATCTATGTGATATGACTTTTTGCGATTAGAAAAAAGGATTGGATAATATGATATAATAAAATCAAGGATTTAGTAAATCGTTAAAAGTTGCACACCTTTTTACCCCTTTCACTGAGTTAAAAACAAAAGGTTATTCGAATGAGCAATCAATAGTTATTACTGCTCGGAAAACAGTTATCAATTTAACTGCTGTAGCTTCGGGTAGTTCTGTCGAAAAAATTGGAGGTGCAGTGATTGGACAAGCTTTACAGGTGTAGGTGCGGCAGTAGATAGTATTGCTGTGGTTTTATAGGAAGTGCAATCAACAGTCATCTTGTTTATGAAGTTAAACCCCAAAAGAAAGGATGGAGTGGCCGTGCTAAAATATATTCCTTGCTTAAAATTCATTTTTCATGTTGATAACGGTTTGGGAACTCAATTAAAAGGAACTGGACTAGCAGCAGAGTATGATATTATTCACAAAAAAGTTATTTGGCGAAAATTGTCGCAAGAGAAATCAAGGAGTCAAAAGCAGTTTAGAAATCAAATCATTTTGTTCACTTCTCTTATTCCATCAACAGTTTTTATTTTTATCATATCTTTAATAAGAATATTATCTGGAGACATAAAGAATATACAGGTTTCAGGAGTTTCAAGATATGTTATTCCTATATTGCTGGGATTCATAATGTTCCTGTCTTTTGAATATCTAATGATACGCATCAGAAGTAAGTATGAAATATGTAGACCACCTAGTAGTAATGAACAACTTTTGTATTTTGAAGGATTTGAGCAGATTGCTTTGAAGTTTAATGATGTATGGTCATCAAACAGGATACCGTACCTAGCGAATATAATTGTAAGTGTATTCGTGCTTGGTTTAGTGTTACCAATTATGTTTTGGCTATATTTTATACCCAGTTCTATAGGTGAATTTGCAATTAAATTAATGATTTTAGGTTTGCTTATCTCTTTGATTCCTAATATTGGATGGAATTTAATCCTAAAATCAATTGTACTGTTAAAAATAAAACAAAACATTAAGGAAGAAATAGATACAAGATAGAATTTTACCAATTGGTTCAGTTGTAATAATTAAAAACGGTAATTTACCACTATTGATAATTAGTAGAGCAGCTTTATTTGAAAATAATAGGGAATTAGGTTATTTTGATTACTCAGCTGTTATTTATCCTTAAGGGATGACTGAGAGAGATAAACTTGTTTTCTTTAATAAAGAGGATATAGAGTCGATTGTATATTTTGGATATGTAAATTCTGATGAACAAGTTTTTGCTGAAAATTATGATTGATTGGTTTTTGAGTCAGGATATAAAAAAATAAGAAATATAAATTAATATATCGGTATGAGTATATTTTCAGGAAAACAGAATAGTTGATACTTTTCTAATTTTTAAATTGACATTAAAAAGGGTGTGGTGTATGTGGTCGATGTGAACGGTCGTGTAGTGATTTTTGTGTACCATCAAAGCGTTTCATCCAACGCATTAAGAATGCTTTTGAGATTTTATATTTACGAATAACTTGTTCAATAGAATATTTTTAAAAAGCATACAATTTACAAGCATGATAGCGTGTAGAGATTAAATGCGGGTAATATCTTTGAGAATATGTTATACTTTTCATAGAGTAAATTTCCTTTCTGTTTTTTGGTTAATATTATGATAGGATATTTACTCTTTTTTTCAACAAAAAGTCTCACATTAATTGTATCACTACAAGTTTTATAAGTTTTAGTACATGATTATGCTTTAATTATGTCATGTTTTGTGATATAATACTTAACAATAAGGAGGGATAGTATGCCACAAATAGTTCCAATTAAAGAATTAAGAAATACAACAGAAATATCTGAACGTTGTCATGCAAGCAATGAGCCTATATTTGTTACTAAAAATGGATATGGTGATTTAGTTGTTATGAGTATGGCGACATATGAAAGTCTTATACAGAATGCAAAAGTAGATGCTGCAATAGAAATGGCTGAATTAGAATTAAAAGCGGGTGGCGAGCTGCAAGAAGCTGAGTCAGTGTTAAAGCAATTAAGGACTAAACATTTTGGAGAAATATAAGGTTTTATTAACCAATAAGGCTGTCGATGATATTGATAATATTTATGATTACATCGCCAATGATTTATCAGTGTCGTCTACAGCAATTAGTATTGCGAATAATATTGAAGATGCAATATTAAGTTTAGCGTATTTGCCAACAAGAGGTTCGATTAGAAAAGTTGGAAATTTTGTTGGTAAGAATTATCGTCAGTTGTTTATAGGTAGTTATATTATTGTCTATAAAGTTGAAGAAATAAATAAACAGGTTATCATTTTAACAGTACAAAATACAAGACAAAATTTTAACAGTTTATAGATATCTTAAAGTAACAAGAAAATCTATTCCTTAACTACGACGAAAAGTTATTTAACACCTTAGTAGACAAGGTAATCATCTATAAAGACAAACAAGTAAAAGTCCACTTAAAGAACAAACAAGTCATATCTATGTGATATGGCTTTTTGTGATTAGAAAAAGGCTTGGATAATATGATATAATAAAATCAAGGGTTTAGGAAATCGTTAAGAGTTGCGACATCGAATAGCCAAAAACGAAAGATTTGGGTATGGAATTAGTAAGGGATTTAGTTTGTCAGCTTTATACCTACAGAACTAGCGATAAAAAAGACCCTGAGACAATAAAAGCAGTCGCAGAGTTATTAAAGGTATATTTAGAATTACCTTTATAAAAAAATCAAATGTTTACTTTTTGATGTTTCTTGACCGAAATCTTGATTGCTTGAAGTTCACCAAGATTGACATAGTAAAAATCTGAAGAAGTACTATGTATAACTGGAGGAAATATAAAATTTAAAAGGCATAAGTGATAGATTTGTAAATTAGAAGTTGTGGAGGTAATTATGATACAGGGAAAAGAAGGGCTTCTTGGATTATTTTTAATTATTATGGGATCGTCAATGTTTATGATGTATTCAGTATATTATAAAACAAGGGAAATGCAATATGGGTGGATGACATTTGGTTTCTTTTATACTTTTGGTATTTTTATGTTGATGACTGATAATCCTATAAAGTCATATTTGAAAGTATCATCAAATAGTAATTTTTATTCTATACCTTCTCTTATAATTTTAATCATAGGTATCATGTTATCTTATATTTTGTTAAGTAACAAAGGTGAAAAATATGTAATTGTAGGAATTTTATTCAGTGTAGGAGTACACTTTATACCATTTAATTCAATTTATACTATTGTTTTAAGTGCTTTAGTCACTTTGAATGCTCTATATTCTTTTATCAAAAAAGATAGTTTTGTTTTTAAAACACTTTTAATAGATGCACTATTGAAAATTATTATGGGATTTGTATTATTGTTTATATAGAATTACAAATCCCAGTTTGTCGAACTGAATACAACAAATAACTAAGACATTTACGAAAAAGTAGATGTCTTTTTTCATGCCTATTTTTAGGAAAGGAGGGGTGTAAGTGGACAATAGAATAAAAAGAGATAGGCTGCAAGAAAGACAAAGGCAAATAAAAGATACCAAGAATTTTATTGATAACTTAAAACAACAAGAACAGTTAATATCTACCTTTGATGAAAAGCTTTTCAACACCCTAGTTGAGAAAATAATGATACACAGAGATAAAAAAATAGAAGTACATTTCAAGAACGGACAAGTCATATCCATGTGATATGGCTTTTATATTAATCGCATAAGTATTTAATTGTATGTTAGCATTAATTACAATAATATCGGTGTTTACATTTATAAAAAAGACTTGACATATTTCGTTTACAATAGTAAACTTATTTTGAACATATTCGT
>CAMCKH010000005.1 GCA_945875435.1 uncultured Erysipelotrichaceae bacterium | reverse complement strand
CACAAGTTTAACTGCAACAGTAAATTCAGTTACTTCAGCTCCAAAAACAATCACGGTAAACGAAATACCTTTCAACATCAATACTGTAAATAAAGTAGAAATCATAAATGACCCTACTAAGATGACTTACACAGAACAAGAAACATTTGATGCGACAGGAATTGTAGTTAAACTTACTGACGCAAATGGTAAAGTTAAAGAAGTTAGTGCAAACGAACTTTCAACTTACAACATTACTCTAAGTCCTGCAAGTAACTCAGTTATCACAACTTCAACCACAAGTTTAACTGCAACAGTAAATTCAGTTACTTCAGCTCCAAAAACAATCACGATAAAGGCTAAAGTAGTGGTAGTTGAAAATAAAGTTTCTAAATCTGAACCAGTTAAATTACCTTCAACTGGAGCTAATTATAAATTTATTAATATTGTTGGGGCAATATTGTTTATAGCTGGTTGTACTTTGTTTAATCGTAAAAGAAATATAAAATAATATCCATTAAAATACGTTTTTAGAACTTTGTTTTAAAGCGTATTTTTTATGATTAATTGGCATAATTTTCTTTTTGTGTTATTATAACAACATGGGGTAAAACTACCCAAATATAATTAAAATTGCTTATGTTTGAAGCACCTATGCTTTAGCGTAGTTAAGTTTGTATAATTAGGAGCAAAAATGAATAAGGTAGAAGAAAAATTAAAAAGTATAATTAAAACATCATTAATACAGCTTTATCAAATTGATGAAGAAAATTTAGTAATGATTGAAATTCCTAAGGATAATAATAATGGTGATTATTCAAGTAATATCGCAATGAGGCTCAGTAAAACACTTAGAAAAAATCCTAAATTGATTGCTGAAGAAATTAAAAATAATATTGAAAATTCAAATACCATTATTGAAAAAATAGAAGTAGCGGGTGTTGGTTTTATTAATTTTTGGATTAAAAAGAATTATATCGCTTCAATTATTAATGATATTATCGATTTAAAAGATGATTTTGGTTTGAATGATATTGGTAAAAATCAAGATATTTTATTAGAGTATGTGAGTGCTAATCCAACAGGAGATTTACACTTAGGACACGCAAGAGGTGCAGCTTGGGGAGATTCGCTTTCAAGAATTTTAAAGAAAAGTGGATTTAATATTTTAAGAGAATATTATATTAACGATGCGGGTGCTCAAATGGTAAATTTAGGACTTTCTGCCTATGCTAGATATGCTGAAAATTTTAATGTTAAAGAACAAATGCCTATTGATGGATATTATGGTAATGATGTTATAAATATAGGTAAAGAGCTTGCGGATGAATACGGAGATAAATGGCTTTACCAAGAAGAAGGAAGATTAGAATTTTTCAAAGAAAAAGCACGTATTAAAGAGTTAGAAAAAATTAAAAAAGATTTAGAATTATTTAGAGTAGAATTTGATTCTTGGATTTCGGAACAAGAACTTTATGACACTAATAAGGTTTCTGATGCGATTTTAAAAATGAAAGAAATGAATTTGGTTTATGAAAAAGATGATGCTTTATGGTTTAAAACTACTGATTTTGGAGATGATAAAGACAGGGTGTTGATTAAAGCTGATAAAACATTAACTTATTTAGTTCCAGATATCGCAAATCATTTATATAAATTTGAAAGAGGATATAGTAAATTAGTGAATTTATGGGGAGCCGATCATCATGGATATATACCTAGAATTTTAGCTGCTATTAATGCCTTTGGGTATGATCGAAATAGTTTAGAAGTTGATATTATTCAAATGGTAAGATTGGTGGAAGAAGGTAAGGAAGTTAAAATGAGTAAGCGAACCGGAAATGCTATTACTATTAGAGAGCTTTGCGAAGAAACAAGTGTTGATGCAGTAAGATACTTTTTTGTAAGCAGAGCTGCAGATAGCCATTTAGATTTTGATATAGGTTTAGCTCGTAAAAAAAGTAATGAAAATCCTGTGTATTACGCACAATATGCTTATGCTAGAATTTGTTCTATCTTAAAACAAGCACCAGAGTTTGAAAAAGTTACAGATTATGATTTATTAATAAATGAAAAAGAGATTGATTTATTAAAATATTTAAATGATTTTGTGAATGTTGTATCTGATAGTGCTGTTACTAGGATGCCTAATAAAATTTGCAACTATATCCAAAAACTTTCTGGATATTTCCATTCTTTTTATAGTTTTTGTAAGGTTATTGATGATTCAAATATAAATCTTACTAAACAAAGACTAAATTTATTACTCGCAACTAAAATAGTATTAAAAAATGCCTTAGATTTAATTGGGGTAAATGCTCCTTCTAAGATGTGATAAATAAAAGACACTTCATTTAAAGTGTCTTTTATTTCATTGTCTTTTTAATTATATTTCTAGTTTTAAATATTTTATCTTTAGTATCATCAATGTTTTGTTTGGCGATTCCAAGATAGAGTAAGTCAGAAACTATAAATGATGAAAATCTTGAAGAAATAGCTCCAATTCTAAATTCTTTTTCTTCATTAGGTACTTTTAGTGAAATATCAACTATTTTTGAAAGGGTATTTTTAGTATTTTGAGTAATTGCGATTTTTTTAGCTTTAGAAACAAGTTTAACACATTCAATAATTTCTTTAGTTTCACCACTATAACTAATCGCCAGTAAAACATCTTTTTCATCAATAAAAGCTAAACTATGAAGTAATATATGAAAATTTTCAAAAAATACTACTTTTTTATTAATTCTAGTAAATTTATGGACTAAATCTTCACAAATTATTGTAGATCCACCAACACCAATTATATAAATTGTGTTTGCGTTTGTTAAAATATCGATAGCTTTTTCTAAATTAAAATTATTGATTAATCTATATGTCTGTTCTAAGGTTGTAAAGTTTGAGATATAAGTTTTTTTAACCAAAGTATCAATATCATCATTTTCTAAAATAATATCAGAAAAAGAAAAATCCTCATCATTTTGGTCTTTTGCGAGTTCGATTTTTAATTGTTGAAATCCTTTATACCCTAATTTTTTAGAAAAACGAACTACTGTTGCAGGAGAGGTTTTAGATTTTTGTGCTAGTAGTTGAGCGGATAGGTGAATTACTTCATCTTTATTATTTAAGATGAAATCTGCTAATTGTTTTTCCATTGATGTATAAGTGGAAATACTTTCTTTTATTTTAAATAGGCAACTCATACTAATATTATATATGTTTTTCATCTTTTATTAAACCTAATTTTAAATTATAATATTACTATGAATTACCAAGCCTTATATAGAACTTATCGTCCAACTACCTTTGATGAAGTCGTTGGGCAAAAATATATTGTTAAAACTTTAGAAAATGCGATTAAACAAGGAAAAATAGCACATGCTTATTTATTTTCAGGGCCTAGAGGAACTGGAAAAACTAGTATAGCTAAAATTTTTGCGAGAGTTTTAAATTGCCAAGAAGAAGTTAAACCTTGTTTAAAATGTGATAGTTGTATAGCTTTAAAACAAAATACACATCCAGATATTATTGAAATGGATGCTGCTAGTAATAATTCGGTTGAAGATATTAGAGAGATTATTTCAAGTGCTGCCTATGCTCCTATTATGTCTAAATACAAAGTATATATTATTGATGAAGTTCATATGCTTAGCAGTAGTGCTTTTAATGCTTTGCTTAAAACTTTAGAAGAACCTCCTTCAAATGTAGTATTCATTCTTGCAACTACTGAGGTTAATAAGGTAATACCTACAGTTTTAAGTAGGGTCCAACAATTTAATTTTAAAAAAGTAGAAGAAAAAGATATTGTTGAAAGAATGAAATTTATTTTAGAAAAAGAAAATTATTCATATGATCTTGAAGCATTAGAGGTTATAGCTTCTATTTCTGATGGTGGAGTTAGAGATGCTTTAAGTATTTTAGATCAATGTTTGGTATATGGAGAATATAAAATAAGTAAGGAAATAGTTTTTGAGGCTTTTGGAATCATTAGTAAGGAAAATAAAATAGATTTAGTAACTAAAATTATTAATGCTGACATTGAAAGTATTTTAAAAATCGCAAAGAAATATTATGAGGATGGTGTTGACTTAAAAAGGTTAATTAATGATATCTTAATTATTTACAAAGATATATATATTTATCTTGCGACTGGAAGTAGTAATAATTTAAAAATTTTAAATGTTAAAGATGTGATGAATTTTAAAGTTGATTTAGATTATGTAGCTTTTAAAATCGATATCATCTTAAATTTAATTAATAAGTATAATTATGCTACATTTGATTATTTTCAATTGCTTTTAATAAAACTTTCAAAAAATGAAAATACTAGTTCTAATGCGATTGAAGTAATGCGAGTAAATATTAATCAAGAAGAAGATGTTGATTATGATTTCTTGCTTGGGATTTTAAAAAACGCAACTAAAAATTATAAAAATGAAGATCTTTATCTGTTAGAAAAAATAGATGAATATCTTTTGGATAGTGAATATCGTAAATTTGCGACAGTTATTAAAAATAGTAATTTAATAGCTTCAAGCAAGGATGCTGTTATTTTGGAAAGTGATGAGAAATATAAAATAAATGATGAGCTGTTTAATCAAGAACTATATTATTTTTTAGTTGATAATTTAAAAATTGAAAAGATGATTTATGCAATCAATGAGAATGATAAAAATAAATTATTTGATTTTTATAAAGAAAAAAGATTTGAAATTGAAGATGTTGTGATAAATAAATACCCACCAAAAGATAGTGGTGTAGAAAAAAATATCAATAAGTATTTTAATGGAGTTGAAATTGTCTAATGTATCCAAAAGTTTTAGAGAGTTTAATTGAAAATTTAATGAAGTTACCAGGGGTTGGTTATAAAAGTGCTCAAAGATATGCGTTTAAATTATATGAATTAGAAAATGATGAAATTGAAAGTTTAGTCAATAATCTAATCGGAATTAAAACTAAATTAAAAAAATGTAATAAATGCGGATTTTTAAGCGAAAATGATTTATGTGATATTTGTTTGGATAAAAATAGAAGTAGTAAAAAAATCATTGTAGTGAGTTATGTTCAAGATGTGATTGCGATTGAAAAAACCCAAAGTTATGATGGTCAATACCATATTTTGAATGGAAATTTATCTAGCAGCAAGGGTATTATGCCTAAAGATTTGAATATAGAAACTTTATTTTCAAGAATTAAAGAAGGAGTTGAAGAAATTATTCTAGCAATATCTCCTACTTTGGATGGTGAAATTACTGCGAAATATTTAAGTAGTATTCTTAAAAATGAAAATGTCAAGGTTACAAGAATTGCGAGTGGTTTACCTATGGGGGCAAACTTAGATTATGCAGATGAACTCACAATAATTAAAGCTTTGAATAACAGACAAGATATTTAATGAGGTTTATATGAAAAAATTTTTAAAAAGATTAACGTATACAACAATCACAATCGTTGCTTTGATAACTATATATGTTATGTATGTTTTTTTGAGTTATTATCGAATTGAAGATAATTTACCTGTTAATATTGAGAAATCAAATTTAATCTCAAACTCTTTAACTGTTCCAATTCAAAAAAAATTAAAAGCAACCACTTATAATATTGGTTTTGGAGCTTATTCTCCAGACTTTAGTTTTTTTATGGATGGTGGTAAATATTCAAGAGCTAAAAGTGCTTCAAGCGTTACAGAATTAACTAAAGGGGCAGGTAATTTAGTTAAAAACTTAGATTCAGATTTTGCTTTATTTCAAGAAGTAGATATTAAAGGAACCAGAAGTCATCATGTTAATCAATATGAAATTTTAAAGGAAGAATTAAAAAGTTCATATTCATTATTTGCTTTAAATTATGATTCTCCTTATTTGTTTTATCCTTTTTTAAGTCCACACGGAAAAAATAAATCTAGTATTGCTTTATTTTCTGATTATGAAATGGTAGATGCTTTAAGAGTCAGTCTTCCTATTTCTAAAAATTTATCATTTTTAATAGATCTTGATAGAGCCTATACTAAAACTTATTTTGTAACTGAAAAAGGGAATAAACTAGTAATTTATAACACTCATTTATCAGCCTATACTAATGAAGAAAGTGTTAGAAATCTTCAAGTACAAAAAATGTTTAGTGATATGCAAGAAGAATATGATAATGGCAATTATGTTATTTGTGGTGGCGATTTTAATAGAGATTTAAAAATAGAAAATGAAAGTGAAAAATCAAATTATTCTTGGGCCTTTCCTTTAGAAAGAACTTTATTAGGTAAAAATTTTTCAGTTGCGATTGATATTCTTAGCAAGGAAGATAAAAAAATGCATTGGAATAGTGCTAGAAATGCTGATATTAGCTATGAAGCTGGAAAAACTTTCACAGTTACCTTAGATGGTTTTGTAATATCTGACAATATTGAAATTTTAAGTTACAAGGTTGAAAATACAGGTTATAGTTTTTCTGATCATGAAAATGTAAGTATTGAATTTAGATTAAAGTAAAATTAATATATGTGTTATAATGGTTAAATATGAAAGTTATTAAATTATATAATAGTAAAAGTTTAAAAATTGAAGAATTTGTTCCGATTAAGGAAAAAGAAGTTACAATGTATGTTTGTGGACCGACGGTTTATGACCATATTCATATCGGTAACGCAAGACCTTTGGTTGTTTTTGATACTTTAAAAAGGCTTTTTATGGCGGTTGGTTATGATGTTAAGTATGTCAGCAACTATACTGATGTTGATGACAAAATTATTAATCGCAGTAAATCATTAAATGTGAGTGAAAAAGAACTTAGCGAGGAGATGATTAAGGCTTATGAAAAGATTAAGCTAGCTTTAAATGTTTCTAAAATGCATAAAACTCCAAAAGTTACTGAAACAATGGATGATATTATAAAATTTATTGATGAATTAATTTTAAGTGGTAATGCCTATGTGGTTGATGGTGATGTTTATTTTAGAATCAACTCTTTAAGTGATTATGGTAGTTTATCGCATCAAAATCTTGAAGATTTAAAAAGCGGTGCTAGAGTTGAAGAAAATAGTAAAAAAGAAAATCCTTTAGATTTTGTTTTATGGAAAGAAACAAAAACAGGAGTTAAATGGGAAAGTTCTTATTCTTTTGGCAGACCTGGATGGCATAGTGAATGTGTTGTGATGATCAAGAAAGAGCTAGGTAATTTAATTGATATTCATGCGGGTGGTAGTGATTTAAGGTTCCCTCACCATGAAAATGAAAGAATACAGGCGAAGGCACTTTACGGCTCTGAACTTGCGAATTACTGGCTGCACAACGGTATGCTTACATTTGGTGGAGAAAAAATGAGTAAATCTTTAGGAAATTTAATAAGTGCTAAGGAAGCTGTTGAAAAATTCGGTGCTAATTTAGTTAGATGGTTACTTTTGAGTAGTCATTATCGCGATGCTCTTCCTTTTACAGATGAAAGTATTAAAAATGCAGGAAGTGAAATTTTAAAAATAGAAACTGCTTTAAAACAAGCTAATGTAATTTTAAGTTTAAATTCTTTTAAAGATGAAAAAATTGATGAAGAAAGTTATGATTTATTTTTAAATCAACTCTCAAACGATATTAATACCCCTAATGCTTATACTGTAATTTTTGATACTATTAAAAAGTTAAATATTCTACTCAGAAACAAAGAGTATTCTGTTTTTGAAATTTCAAAATATCAAAATAGTATTTTAAAAATGCTTGATATTTTAGGTATTGATTTTAAAATTAAAAATCTTGATAATGATGAAAAACAGCTCTACTTAAAGTGGCAAGAATTTAAACAAGCAAAAAATTTTAAAGAAGCTGATTTAATTAGAGAATCGTTAATTCAAAAAGGTATTATTTAATGAAATTAAATCAATATTCTTCAAATTCTTTAGCTTATATTGGAGATGCTTATTATAGTTTGAAAGTTAGAGAACATCTGGTAACTTCTTGTTTTCAAAAACCAGGTAAACTTTTAGAGCTTAGCAATAAATTTGTGAGTGCTAAAAGTCAATATGAAATATTTTATTATTTAAAAGATGAACTTAATTTTTTCAATGAGATTGAACTTGAAATCTTTAAAAGAGGTAGAAACAGTATCAGCCATATTCCAAAAAGCAGCGATCTTAAAACCTATCAAGTCAGTAGCGGTTTTGAGGCTGTTTTAGGCTATCTTTATTTAAGTGATTTAGGAAGGGCTAATGAAATGTTAAGATTAATTTTTGAATGGAGAAAATTATGATAAGTGGTGGTAGAAACGCTTTTAGAGAAGCTATTAAGAGTGGCAAGGTTTTAAAAACCTACATTTTAAAAAATAGTGAGTATTTAAAAGATATTAATAAAAATAGAATTAGATATGAAGTTGTGGATAAAAAACAATTAGATAAAATGCTTATGGGTAATCAAGGAATTGTTTTTGAAACCATGGATTACCAACTTTATGAATTAAAAGATATTGTAAATCAAAAATATGAATTTATTGTGATTTTAGATGAACTTAAAGATCCGCATAATCTTGGTGCTATTTTAAGAACATCAGATGCGATAGGTGTTGATGGTGTTGTTTATAAAAAACATAACTCAGTTCGTTTAAATGATACTGTTGCGAAAGTAAGTACTGGAGCCATTGAATATGTAAAATGTGTAGAAGTTACCAATTTATCCACAACAATTGAAAAGTTAAAAAAAGAAGGTTATTGGATAGTTGGATTAGAAGCTAATGGTAGTATTAGTTATGAAAAAATGGATTATAAAATGAAAATAGCTTTGGTAATAGGTTCTGAAGGTAATGGAATTTCTAGGCTTGTAAAAGAAAAATTAGATTTTATGGTTTCACTTCCTATGATAGGTAATGTGAATAGTTTAAATGCTTCAAATGCCTTTGCTATAATGGCTTATAAAATATATGAAAATAGATATTTATCCACAAAATAAACAGTGGAAAAGTGTCTGAAATAAAAATAAAATTGCCTGTTTTTAGTTATTTAAAAGGCAATTTTTTTATGTTATAAAAGTGTTATGAAAGAAAAAGAGTTTGAAAAATTAGTAAGTAAATATAAGAACATGATTTATTCTATTATTAGAAAATATTACATTAAAAACAACAGTGTAGTAATTTGTGAACAGGATTTATTTCAAGAAGGATTAATTGCACTTTATGATGCTCAAAAATTATATAGCGAAAAAGAAAATGTATCTTTTTCTACCTTTGCCTATGTTTTGATTAAAAGAAGAATTGTAAAAACTATAATAAAATATAATCTAATTTATTATAATGAAACGGTACATTATGACAATTTTGATAAAAGTGATTACTATTTTCAAATAAGTTACAGTAATAGTAAAATTAATGAATACAAAGATATTATCAATTCATATAGTAAAACTTGTAATGAAGAAGAAAAACAAATATTAAATCTTTATTTAAGTAATAATAGTTATAAAAATATCGCAAATAAACTTAATTGCAGTGTTAAATATGTAGATAATAGACTTCAAAAGATGAAAAAAGATCTAAATTTTTATGCAGAAAGAGTGCATTAAAAAAAAGACCAACGGTCTTTTAATTTAAAGTAGCTCTTGCGAATATTGGTTCACTACCAAATTCTAAATGAACATCTAAGATTTGTGCCTGTCCTTGAATATTTCCATGAAGTGCCTTACCGTTACCTAAATATACAGCAACGTGCGACCATCCGCTCATTTGTTCGTAATAAACTATATCTCCTATCTGTGCTTCTGTTTCAGAAATTCGCTCAAGATTAAAGGTATTTATAATTTTTTTATTGGCACTATTTAAAAACATAAAGACAACTTCGGTACATTCACCGCTAACTCCAACCAATGAGTTTGCGATTTCAGTAAGATCGTTAATTTCTTCGTTGTATGAAAAAATAGTTGAATTATAGAATGTTCCAAAATCAATAGGTTCTAATGCAGGTTTTTCTTCAACCACAGGTAAAGGTTCATTCTTTTGGATGGTAAGGGTAGTGTTTTTAGTATACTCTTGATTTTGGTAGGTTGTCTTTATAGATATGTTGTAGCTGCCTGCTTTATCATAAACTACCTTATCATCATCTACAGTATAATCTAATTTTTCACCTAAATAATTGTATACTTTTACATCTTTTAAGTTAATTTGTTCATTTTCATTAATTTGGTATGACTTGTCTAAATTTAAAAAATAAATCTTATCATCACTTTTAGTGATAGCAGAGATATTGTTAAAAGTCATCACTAGAGCTATAAAAATAATTAATATTTTTTTTCTCATAACACCATTCTAAAATTATTTTTTTACTATTTCAAACGAAAAAAGCACAAATAATCATTAAAATAGCTGTTTTTTTAATATTTCCTGAAAAATTCATGAAAACGATTACTATTAAAATGTCCCCTAAAATAAAGCACAAATCAATTAAAAAAGTTATTTTTTCTTATAATTTCCCAGAAAATGAAATATATTGCTTAAAAATTATATTTTTTAATTATTTTTATAAAGATTTTCATCTAATAATCTTGATGTCGTAAGTTTATTTTAATTGATTTGTTTTCATGTTATGATTATGTAGAAGTAAGTTTTGTTACAACAACTTATTATAAAGGAGCATACAATATGGTTAAAAAATATAAAGATATTATTTTAAGATTTATTAAGGGGATGTTTATAGGTTCTGGATTTATTTTACCAGGAGTTAGCGGTGGAGCTTTAGCTGCGATTTTTGGTATTTATGAAAGATTGATAGGATTTTTAGCTGATATTAGAAAAGATTTTAAAAATAATTTATTGTTCTTTTTACCAGTAGGTTTAGGTGCTGGTTTTGGAATAGTTTTATTTTCAACAGGTCTTAGTTATTTACTTGAAAGATACGAAACTATTATTTTGTGGTTCTTTATTGGTGCGATGGTAGGTACAATCCCATCACTTTGGAAAGAAGCTGGTAAAGAAGGAAGAAATTTAATTGATTATGTAATATTAGTACTTTCTTTTGTTTTTGGACTAGGAATTTTATTTTTAGCTAGCTCAAACATAAACCAAGGAGTTGAACCTAATTTCTTTAGTTGGATTTTTGCGGGTTTCTTAATCGCATTAGGGATGATAGTTCCTGGAATGAGTCCGTCAAACTTTATTGTATATATGGGTATGTATAAAGCTATGTCTGATGGATTTAAAAATTTAGACTTTGCGATTATCATTCCGATCGCATTAGGAGGAATTATTACACTTATAAGTCTTTCTAAATTGATTAATTATATTTTTAAAAAATATTTTTCTAAATTATTCCATTTCATTTTAGGTGTTGTCTTGGCATCTACCGTCATCATAATTCCTTTACATCAAAATTTCTCGATTATTAATTTCTTAATGAGTTTTATTTTGTTTATATTAGGTGTTGGAGTTAGTATTTTGATGGTAAAATTGGAAGAAAATTACAAAAAATAATTGCTTTATATATAATATAGAAAGCAAAAATAAAAATGTAAAAAATTTTCATAAAAATGTAAAAAAATCAAAAAAAGCTATTGACTTGTTTTTTCTATTTAAAGTATAATAGCAACATTAAGCAACTTTATGCTTAAAAAAGGAGGAAAAAATGAAAAAGTTATTATTTATACTATTATCAGTTTTATTGATAGCTACAGGTTGTAGTTCAAAACCAGCTGATAATGCTAGTACAGAAAACGCTGCTCCTGTTAAATATACTCACGTATACGACGGCGATATTGAGCAGTTAGATTATCTTGTTACTAACAAAAATACAAATAACAGAATTACTACTAACTTTGTAGAAGGTTTATATGCTAATGATACTAAAGGTAATACTGTTCCAGCTATCGCAGAAAGCCACAGCGTTTCTGAAGATGGTTTAACATACACTTTCAATATTAGAAAAGGTGTTAAATGGGTAACTGCAACTGGCGAAGAATACGCTGAAGTTACTGCACACGACTTTGTGGCAGGTTTAAAACACGTAGCTGATTCTAAAGCTGAAACTGTTGATGTAGTTCGTCCATTCATTAAAAATTTAGCTGAATATGTAGATGGTTCAGTTGCTTTTGAAGAAGTTGGTGTTAAAGCTGTTGATGACTATACTTTAACTTATACTTTAACTCAACCAACTCCATTCTTCTTATCATTAACTCTTTATACAGTATTGTATCCAGTTAATGAAAAATTCTTAACTTCTAAAGGTAGTGAATTTGGTACTACTTTAGCTGACAGTATTCTTTACAACAGTGCTTACATCTTAACAACTAATGACTCTAAGTCAAAAATTGCAATGAAGAAAAATGAAGCATACTGGGATAAAGATAATGTATTCGTTGATGTTGTTGAATTAATCTATGATGATAATTCAGATGTTTACTCAGTAATTAAAGGATTTGAAAACGGAACTTATGTTTCTGCAGGTCTTTCACCAGCTTGGGAAGATTTCGCTACTTATATTGAAAAATATAAAGGTAATTACAACGCAACTCTTCCAAACGTATACACATTTGGTCCATTCTTCAACTTCAATCGTCAAGCGTTTGAATACACAAATAAAGATGATGCTGCTAAAAAAGTTGCTCAAGATGCTATCTTGAACAAAAACTTCCGTGCTGCATTTAAAGCTGCATTTGATAGAGTTGCTTACAACAGACAATCAATGCCTGAAGAAATTGCACTTCTAAGTGTTCGTAATATTTACACTTATCCAGAAATCGTTAAGACTTCAGCTGGTGTAACTTATGGAACACTTGTAGGAAATGAATTAAATAAATTAAATTCAACTTCATTAGATTACAGTGATGGTGTTGATATTGCCTTAAATAAAGAAGCTGCACTTAAATATATTGAAGCTGCTAAGGCAGAAGGAATTACTTTCCCTGTAACATTAGACGTTCTAACTGTTTCAACTTCTCCAATTTTATTAAAGAGAACTGCTTCTCTTAAAGAAAGTATTGAAAGTAATACAGACGGACAAATCTTAATTGAAATCCATCAAGTAGACAGAGATACATATTCAAATATTGGATATTATAGCGAAGATCCAGCTGCTAAAGATTATGATTTAAGCTTAACTGCTGGTTGGGGTCCTGACTATCAAGATCCTAAGACTTTCTTAGATACATTCAGTCCAAAAGATGGTGCTTACTTAACTAACATTGGTTTAGAACCATTAGGAAAAAATCCTACTTCTGATGCTGCCTTAAATAAATTAGGATTAGTTGAATATCAAGCGTTATTAGATAAAGCAAGTGCTGAATACTCTGATTTAGATAAACGTTATCAATTAATGGCTGAAGCTGAAGCTTACTTATTGAACAATGTTATATACATTCCTATGTCTCAAAACACTCGTGGATATGTAGTTAGCAAGGTTGTTCCATTCAGTAGTGCTAATGGTTTAACTGTTGATTCAGGATATAGATTTAAGTATAAAAAATTACAAGATACAATTGTTTCTCAAGAACAATTTGAAGCTGCTTATGCTGAATGGAAATCAGCTAGCAAAAACTAATAAAAAAAATATAACAAATTTAGAATCAAAGGGTTTATCCCTTTGATTCTTTCTAAGAAAGTATGGTGAAAATGTGAAAAATTACATTATAGGAAGATTATTGCGTGCCGTAGTTTCATTATTTATAGTAGTATCAATCGCTATAGTAATGGTTTTTTTATTGATACCTAGAGATAGAATATTTGAAAATGATCAGTCTATTTCAAAGCTGTCAGGAAAAAAAGATTTATTGGCTGCATATAAATTAGGAAAGCTAAAGGATTTAGGTTATCTTGATTATAAAGCACAAAAAGAAATTTGCGAAATAAACCAAGCCAGCAAAGATTGTTTTAGTGCAGGCTCAAGCGAAATTAATGAACTTATAAAAATTTATGAAAAAGATGGTTATACTATCAATAAAACAGAAGATGGTTTTTATTATGTTGTAAAAGACTATAAAACATCTAGATTAATTTTAAATTTTTATTCAAATTTAATAAAAATTGATCACACTGGTGTGATAAAAGATCCTAACAATTTAGAATTAGAACGCAAAGTTTATTTTGCTAAGGATCATAACGGAATGTTATCAATCAAGTGTAGTGGTTGTGAGAATCAATATTTATTATATTTCAATGGTTCATTTCCTTTTATTCACCAAAATTTTATTAAATTAAACTTTGGGATTTCATATCCTACTTATATCGGTTTAAATACTTTTTCAGTCATTAGTAATAAACAGGGTGAACTCAAAAATAAAGAGATAACTTTTGAAACTGGAACAACTGCAAAAAGTGCTATTAACTTGCACAGTTGTACCTATAAAATGACAGAAGCTATTGATGATTTAGATAAGGCTAAATTCGTTAATAATTATGCGAAATGTACCAGCAATTATACTGATCCATCTATGATTGAAGTATCATATATTATGGGTATTTTATCATTAGTTTTCTCTTATCTTATTTCAATACCTTTAGGTGTTGTGATGGCTAAGGAGAGAGGAAAATTAATTGATAAAATCGGTATTATTTACGTTAATTTAATGATTGCGGTTCCTTCTTTAGCATTCATCTTCTTTGTAAGAAATATTGGTAGTTTATTTAAGTTACCTGATAAGTTTTCTCAACTTGGATTTACCGATGTTAGAAGCTATATCATGCCGGTTATTATTTTAACTTTACTTTCAACCTCGTCTTTAATTATTTGGGTTAGAAGATATATGGTTGACCAAACAAATTCAGATTATGTTAAGTTCGCAAAAGCTAAAGGTCTTAGCGAAAAAGAAATATTCAATACTCATATTTTAAAAAATGCTATTATCCCTATTGTGAATGGTATACCTAGCTCTATTATTTTAAGTATTGGCGGTGCAGTTATCACTGAAACTATCTTTGCGATACCTGGTATGGGTAAAATGCTTCCTGATTCAATCAAAGCAGTTAATAACAATATGGTTATCACTTTAACATTTATCTTTACTGCACTTTCTGTGTTTTCACTGGTACTTGGTGATGTTTTAATGGCACTTATTGATCCTAGAATTAAGTTAGATAATAAAGGAGGTTCTAGATAATGGAAAATAAATTTAAATTTGTAGAACTTCAAGAAAGTAATTCTGAGCATATAGCAGCTCCTGCTTATTCTTATTGGGGCAGTGTATTTAGAAGATTTTTTAGTTCAAAGATTGCGATTTTTATGATGGTACTTGCATCTGCCGTAGTTATTATGTCAATTGTGCAACCAACACTATCAGGTTATCGTAACGATTATATGCCTAATGTCAATAATTTTTCACTTCACTTTTTAAGACCTAGTGCTGAATATTGGTTTGGTACTGATAATTTTGGTAGAAATTTATTTGATGCGGTATGGTCTGGAACTCAAACAAGTTTAAAAATTTCATTTATTTCTACTATCATCACTATTGTGATTGGGATAATAGTAGGAGCTTTTTGGGGATATTCTCAAAAATTAGATGTTATTCTGTTGGAAGTTTATAATATAGTTGCGAACGTTCCTTTCACCTTGATAGTAATGGTGCTTATGTATATTTTAGGTTCAGGTCAACCACAATTAATCTTCGCCTTATCTTGTACAAGTTGGTTAAGCGTTGCGTATTTTATTCGTGTACAAGTAATGATTATTAGAGATAGGGAATATAATTTAGCTAGTAGATGTTTAGGAACACCTACTTACAAAGTTATTTTAAACAATATTTTGCCATACTTAATTAGTGTAATTGTAACTTTAGTATCTAGATATATTCCGATGTTTATTTCTTTTGAAGTATTCTTATCATTCATTGGTGTAGGTTTAACAAACAAAACTGCTTCATTAGGTAGCATTATTCAACAATATGCACAATATATGGAATCAGCTGGTTATCTTTTCTGGATACCTGTAACTATCTCGGCAATTATTTCAATCAGTTTATATATAGTGGGTCAAACACTTGCGGATGCATCTGACCCTAGAACACATATGATATAGGAGGCTTTATGGAAAATAAAATTATATTATCAGCTAAAAATATCATAGTTAAATTTAAAGTTAGAAATAGAGTTTTAACAGCTATTAGAAACGTTTCTTTAGATTTATATGAAAAAGAAACCCTAGCAATAGTAGGTGAAAGTGGTAGTGGTAAATCTGTATTTACTAAAACTTTTACAGGTATGCTTGAAACCAATGGTGAAGTTACCAACGGTGAAATTATTTTTGAAGGCAAAAATTTATTGGAAAATAAAAAAGATAAGGATTGGGAAAAAATAAGAGGTAAAAAAATAGCTACGGTTTTCCAAGATCCTATGACTTCATTAAATCCAGTTAAAACTATTGGTTCACAAATTAGTGAAGTTATTATTAAACACCAAGGTAAAAGTAAAGAAGAAGCAAAAGAACTTGCGATTGAACTTATGGAAAAAGTAGGTATTCAAAATGCTGCAGTTAGATTTAATGAATATCCATTTATGTATTCTGGCGGTATGCGTCAAAGAATAGTAATCGCAATAACTTTAGCTTGTAAGCCTGAAATTTTAATTTGTGATGAACCTACAACTGCTTTAGATGTTACTATTCAAGCACAAATTATCGATTTAATTAAGAATCTACAAAAAGAATATGGCTTCACAACCATTTATATTACTCACGATCTTGGGGTAGTTGCGAATGTTGCGGATAAAGTTGCAGTAATGTATGCTGGGCAAATAATTGAACAAGGTACAGTAGAAGAAGTTTTCTATAATCCTAAACACCCTTATACTTGGGGACTACTTTCTTCACTTCCTCAATTAGGAGAAAAAGGTAAGAAATTATATGCGATTAGCGGAACTCCTCCTTCACTTTTTGAAGAAATTAAAGGAGATGCTTTTGCACCTAGAAACCCTTACGCAATGCAAATAGATTATGAAGAAGAACCGCCTATGTTTAAAGTTAGTGAAACTCACTATGCTAAAACTTGGCTTTTAGATGAAAGAGCACCTTTTGTAGAACCACCGGTAGAAATTAGGCAATTGCACGAACGTTTATCAAAGATGCCAAGCGTTAAAGGAGAAACTAATGAGTAATCAAGAAGTATTATTACAAGTAAAAGATTTAGAAATTACTTTTAAGGTAGGTAATCGTAATTTTGTAGCTGTAAAAGATGCGAATTTCGATATCTATAAAGGAGAAACCTTTGCATTGGTTGGTGAAAGTGGTAGTGGTAAAACTACCATAGGTCGTGCTATTGTTAGAATTAACCCAACAAGTAAAGGTGATATCATTTATCAAGGTCAAAAAATTAATGGTAAAATCAGTAAAGAATTAGATAAATGGGTAATTAAAAATATTCAAATGATATTTCAAGACCCTGCAGCTTCATTAAATGAACGCGCAACTATTGATTATATTATTTCTGAAGGTATACAAAATTTTAAATTATATAAAGATGAAGCTGATCGTAAACAAAAAGTATTGGATGCTTTAAAATCAGTAGGTTTATTAGAGGAACACGCAAGTCGTTATCCACATGAGTTTTCAGGTGGACAAAGACAAAGAATTGGAATCGCAAGAGCGATGATAATGGAACCAAAATTATTAGTGGCTGATGAACCTATTTCGGCACTTGATGTTTCAATAAGAGCTCAAGTTTTAAATTTATTAGATGAATTTAAAAAGAATAAGGGCTTAACTATTATGTTTGTTGCTCATGATTTATCAGTAGTTAGATTTTTCTCTGATAGAATAGCTGTTATTAACAAAGGTAGAATTGTAGAACTCGCAAAAACTGAAGAACTTTTCAACAACCCTTTACACCCATACACAAAATCATTATTAAGTGCAGTACCTCAACCTGATCCAAAGATTGAGAAAAATAAGAATTTAATTGTTTACGATGAAAGTATTCACGATTATAGTGAAGATAAACCATTTTGGAGTGAAATTAAAGAAGGTCATTTCATTTGGGCAAACAATAAAGAGCTTATAGAATATAAAAAAATAATTGATAAATAATTAAATCATTATTATAATATTAATATCGCAATGAATAAGACAAATTTTAAAAATTAATGTTTAAGAAAGTTGGTGGTTGATGAAAACCAATACAGAGATTTTTAAAATATCACTTATGAGCTATAATATTGAAAACAGTAGATATTATCGTAACTCGCGTTAAGAGTAATAGTAATAAATTAAGGTGGTACCGCGATTATTCGCCCTTTGTATCACCTTTTATTTTTAGGAGGAAGAATGGAATTTAAAGATACTTTATTAATGCCGAAAACAGATTTTGAAATGAGAGCTAATTTAGCTGCGAAAGAACCGCTTATTTTAGCAGAATGGCAAGAAGATAATCATTATGAAAAGATTTTAGCAGCTCATCAAGGACAACCTCATTTTGTATTACATGATGGTCCACCTTATGCGAATGGGAATTTACACGCTGGAACTGCTACAAATAGAGTTATTAAAGATATAATTGTTAGGTCAAAAGCAATGGCTAATTATTATACACCTTTTTTTCCAGGGTGGGATACTCATGGTTTACCAATTGAAAATGCTATTCAAAAATTAGGTATAAATCCTAAAGAAGTAAGCCCTAGAGAATTTAGACAAGAGGCTGAAAAATATGCGAAAAAACAAATAGAAATTCAAAAAAATACTATGGAAAGATTAGGTCAGGTTGCTGATTATAATAATCCGTATATTACTTTAAATAAAGGTTTTGAAGCTAGACAAATAAGATCTTTTGCGAAAATGGCATTAAAAGGATTGATTTACCAAGGCTTAAAACCAATTTATTGGTCTCCTTATCAAGAAACCGCAATTGCTGATAGTGAAATTATTTATAAAGACAAAAAAGATCCTGCGATTTTTGTAGCTTTTGATGTAAAAGATGGTAAGGGTATTTTAAATGAAAACGATAAATTTGTTATTTGGACTACTACTCCTTGGACTATTGTAAGTAATCTTGCGATTTGTTTAAATGAAACATTTAATTACGCTTTAGTTAAAACAAACAAAGGTAATTTAATTCTTTTAAAAAACAAAGTAGATGAATTGATTTCTAAATTTGAATTAGAAAACTTAGGTATAATCAAAGAATTTAAGGGTAAAGAATTAGAATTTATAACTTGTACTCACCCTTTATATCAAGATAAGACTAGCCTTGTTATAACAGGATCACATGTTAGTGATAGTGATGGTACAGGTTGTGTTCATACTGCTCCAGGACACGGTCCAGATGATTTTAATGTTTGTTTAAAATATGGTATAAAGGCTTATTGTCCTGTTGATTCAAAAGGTAAATATACAGAAGATGTAGGATTGGGTTTAGTAGGTAAATTTGTTTTAGATGCTAATAAAGATGTATGTATTAAATTAGATGAAAACCAAAAATTATTAAAAATGGAATGGATTAACCACCCATATCCGCACGATGATAGATTAAAAATGCCAGTTATTTTTAGAGCTACTGTTCAATGGTTTGCTTCTATTGATAAGATTAGAGAAGATTTAATTAAAGAAATAAAGAATGTTAAGTGGTTAAATCAATGGGGCGAAGTCCGTCTTTACAATATGATTAAAGATCGTAGTGATTGGTGTATCAGTAGACAAAGATTATGGGGAGTTCCTATTCCTATTATTTACAATGAAGATGATAGTCCGATTATGGAAGAAGAAGTATTTGAACATATCGCAACTATTTTTGAAAAAGAAGGATCAAATAGTTGGTTTGAAAAAGATGCTTTAGAGCTTCTTCCAAAAGGTTATAAAAATATAAAATCTCCTAATTCATTATTTAGAAAAGAAACAGATATTATGGATGTTTGGTTTGATTCTGGATCTTCGCATAACGAATTAGTTGAAAGAGGATATAATAGACCTTGTGATTTATATTTCGAGGGTAGCGATCAGTATCGTGGTTGGTTTAATTCATCACTGATTGTATCTTTAGCTTCTAACAATGTAGCACCTTATAAAGCAGTTTTATCTCACGGTTATGTAGTTGATTCAAAAGGTGAAAAGATGAGTAAATCGGTTGGAAATGTTATTAACCCGATTGATATTATTGAAAAATACGGTGCTGATATTTTTAGACTTTGGGCGGCTACGGTAGATTTTACCAGCGATATGAGAATAGGTGATGCGAATTTAAAACAAGTTTCTGAACAATATCGTAAAATTAGAAATACTTTTAGATTTATGCTTGGAAATATTAATCCTGAAGATTTTAAAATAGATGATTTAGTTGCTTATGATAAACTTGAAAAAGTTGATAAATTTATGTTAATCAAACTTAATGAAGTGGTAAAAGAAGTAAGAAAACACTATGAAAACTATAATTTCTTAGCTGCAAGTTTTGCCTTAACGAATTTTATGACTAACTTAGTGAGTGCATATTATCTTGATTTCACCAAGGATATTTTATACATTGAAGCTAAAAACAGCTTTAGAAGAAGACAAGTTCAAAGTGTTATTTATAATTTATGTAATTCATTAGTTAAACTTTGGGCCCCTATTCTAGCATTCACAACTTATGAAGTTTGGAAACATTTTGGAAATAATGAAGCTAAATCTGTTCACTATACTTCTTTCCCAGAAGTTAAGGATTATGAAGATGCTTTAAAAATTCAAAAAGAATTTGATAGATTATTTGAAATTAGAAGTGATATTTTTAAAGCCTTAGAAGAAGCTAGAAATCAAAAAATAATTGGAAAACCTTTAGAAGCACATGTTTTAATAAATTTAAAAGAAGAAGATGAAAAATTATTAAAAGATGTTATAGGGGAAAATATAGCTCAATGGTTAATTGTTTCAAAAGTAACCTTTACCGAAACAAAAGATCTTAATCAATACGAAAATTGTTTGATTAAAGTGGAATATTTAGATGGCTATAAATGCCCTAGATGTTGGAACGTTGTTTCTGCTTATAGCGTTAATAATATTTGTCATAGATGTGATAAAGCATTAAAGGAAGACGGTATCATTTAAAAATAAGAAAACCCCACTTATAATTAGTGGGGTTTATTATTATTTATTTTTTTTTGATAAAAGTTATTGCGTTTAAAAGTATTGAAGTTATAACACAAAACCAAAGCATTTTACTTATTGCAGGCATTGTATCTAATAAACTTGCCCAATCCTCTTGAATAACCCTAGTAGCTTCTAAATGATAAAAGCTACATACAGTTAAACTTGTGAAAGCTAAACTAATAAAGCTGAATAGAAATGAATTTTTATTTCTGAAAAACCAAAGAATATTCAGTAAAGTAGATATAACAGCTCCTAGTCCAAAAAACAACCACATATAACCTCCTTTTATTTTAAAATATATTAGTAATTATCCCGTTTTTAAAGCCATCTACCTAAATTATAAGTGTTGGTTTGATGAAAAAAAAGTCTTATATTTTTATTTTTAAAATGTTATAATTTAATTTAGAACATTAAAAATATTTATAATTTTAGTTTTTTTCTAAATTTCATTGATATACTTGTGATATTTTTATATAATATTTTTGTTAAGGAGAAATGAAATGAAAAAAATATTTGCAATTATCTTAACTTTATTGCTTACTGTAGGTTGTGCTACAAAACAAGAAACAACAACTACAGAAAGTAAAAAAGTAGACCCATCTAATCAAACAGTTACAATCTGGCATACTTATACTAAAGCTCAAGAAGAAGCTTTAAAAGCTAGTGCAGAAAGATTCAATAGTTTAAATACCTTGGGTATTAAAGTTGTTTTAGAACAACAAGAAAGAAATGACTTTGCAAGCAAAGTTATGCAAGCTGTTAGAAACGGAGTAGGACCAGATATCATTATTGATTATGCTACTACTGCTGCAGATTATGCAAAAGATGGATTAGTTGTTGATTTCAATAAATATATTGACGATGCGGAATATGGAATTCCAGGATTTAGAGATACAGTTTCAAAAGGTACTCTTAAAGAAGTTACAGGTTTTTCTGACGGTGGAATGTATGTTTTCCCATTAGTGCAATCAGGACCAATTTTCTTCTACAACAAAGATATTTATGAAGAATTAAAACTAAATGTACCAACTACTTGGGAAGAACTTGAAGCAAATGCTGCTGCTGTTAAAAAAGCATATCCTGATAAATATGGTTTTGCTTTTGATTCTTTAGCAGATGGTGCTCAAACATTAATTGCTCAAATTAATGACGGTGTTATTTTAGATGCTGAAAATCTAAAAACTAATTTTGATAACGAAAAAGTACATGCAAGATTCCAATGGTTTGGTGATAATGTTAAAAATGGTAACTTTATGTTAGCACCTACCGGTCAATACTTCTCTGAAGATTTCAATAGTGGAATTTTAGCTTCATACATAGGTAGCGTTGCTGGTCTTCCATATATTACAGTTGAAAATGTAGGGGTTGCACCATTACCTCAAACAGTTAACGGAACAGCTTGGACACCTGCTTGGAACCGTAGTGCTATAGTATTTACTAGCGATGAAAATAGACAACTTGCTGCATTCTTATTTGTAAAACACTTTGCTTCTGCTTATGAAAATGCTCAATTCTCAATTGCTTGTAACTATACTTCACCACTTAGTACAACTCAAGCTGATGCTGATTACCAAGCATTTATATCTTCAAATGTTGGCTTACAACAATTAAATGCAGAAATCGCATCAACATACGCACCTCTTGCTGGAACTATGACTTTAAGAACTGGTTTAGAAGGAGCTATGAAAGCTGTTGCGAGTGGCGAAAAAGATGCTGCAACTGCTGTTAAAGATGTAGCTGCTGAAGCTGATGAAGCAATTTCAAGTGCTTATTCAAGATAAAATAAAATTTTAAAAGGTTAAAAGACACTTCATTTTGAAGTGTCTTTTTATTTATATTGACATTGTTTTATTTATGTTTTATTATATAAAAAAATCATAGAAAGTAGTAATTATTTAGTTTATGGCAGAAAGCTTTTGGTTGATGAAAAAAAGTTAAATTAAATAATGAACTTGTTCTGTAAAATGATTTATCGTATTCTTGCGTTAAAAGATTTGAGTGTATGCTTGCATAAAATAAGGTGGTAACGCGGAGAAATTCGTCCTTAGCTGGACTTTTTTATATTGAAGGAGTTTGTATGAGTTTTAATCATTTAGAGATAGAAAAGAAATGGCAAGATTATTGGCAAGAAAGTCAATTGTATAAATGTGATGTTTATGATTTTTCAAAACCAAAATTCTATGCTTTAGATATGTTTCCTTACCCTAGTGCTAGTGGACTACATGTAGGTCATCCTGAAGGTTATACCGCTAGTGATATTGTTTGTCGCAAAAAGCGAATGCAAGGTTATAATGTTCTTCATCCTATGGGTTTTGATTCTTTTGGTTTACCTGCAGAACAATATGCTATTTTAACTGGAAATCATCCTGATGGTTTTACTAATGAAAATATTAAAACCTTTACTAAACAATTAAAAATGCTAGGTTTTTCATTTGACTGGTCTAAGGTTTTAAGCACCTCTGACCCTGCCTATTATAAATGGACACAATGGATTTTTGGTGAACTGTATAAAGATGGTTTAGTTAAATATGTTGATATTCCTGTAAATTGGTGCGAAGCTCTTGGAACTGTACTTGCGAATGATGAAATAGAAAACGGTGTTTCGGCTAGAGGTGGACATCCTGTTGTTAGAAAAATGATGAAACAATGGGTTATTGATATTGTAGCTTATGCTGAAAAATTATTAAGTGGTTTAGATGAAATTGATTGGCCAGAAAGTACTAAAGAAATTCAAAGAAATTGGATAGGTAAAAGCAACGGAGCTATTATTAATTTTAAAGTTAAAGGACATGATGAAACATTCAAGGTATTCACAACCAGAGCCGATACTTTATTTGGTGCTACATATTGTGTTTTAGCTCCTGAACATCCTTTAGTAAAAATAATAACTACTAAAGATAAGGAAGAAGAAGTTTTATCTTACATTGAACTTTCAAGTAAAAAAAGTGAACTAGAAAGAGCTGAATTAAATAAAGATAAAACTGGAGTTTTTACTGGTGCTTATGCGATCAATCCTGTTAATAATAAAGAAATTCCAATTTATATCAGCGATTATGTCTTGTTGAGTTATGGTGAAGGTGCAATTATGGCAGTTCCAGCACATGATGAACGTGATTATGAATTTGCTAAAAAGTTTAATCTAGATATTATTCCTGTTATTGAAGGTGGTGATATTGAAATTTCTGCATATAGCGGAGATGGTGTTCATATCAATTCTGATTTTTTAAACGGTCTTAATAAAGAAGAATCTTTAAAAATTATGAACGAATGGCTTTTAAAAGAAGGGATAGGAGAGGCTAAAGTTAATTATCGTTTAAGAGAATGGATATTCTCAAGGCAAAGATATTGGGGAGAACCTATACCAATTCTGCATTTAGAAAACGGAAATATGGAAGTTATTCCTTTAAAAGATTTACCGTTAATTTTACCTAAATTAGATGATTATTCACCAAATAAAGACGGAAGTGCTCCGTTAAATAAAGCAAAAGAATGGTTAAATACTGAATTTAATGGTGTTAAAGCTAAAAGAGAAACTAACACTATGCCAGGATCTGCAGGAAGTTCATGGTATTACATTCGTTATATTGATCCTCAAAATGATAAACAAATAATCGATCCTGTCCTAGCAAAACACTGGTTACCTGTTGATTTGTATGTGGGTGGTGTGGAACATGCTACAGGACACTTATTGTACTCAAGAATGTGGAATTACTATCTACAAGAAAAAGGCTACATTTTTAATAACGAGCCATTTAAAAAACTATTACACCAAGGAATGATTTTGGGTGAAAATGGTGAAAAAATGAGTAAATCTAAAGGCAATGTAGTAAATCCTGATGATGTTTGTAAGGAGTATGGAGCCGATACTTTAAGAGTTTATGAAATGTTTATGGGTCCTATTGAAGCCGCAAAACCTTGGAGTCAAGATAATATTAAAGGAAGTCGTAAATGGTTAGAACGTGTATATAATTTATTCACTAATCAATCAAAATTATCTTTAGAAAATAGTGGAGAACTAGATTATAGCTATAATTTTATGGTTAAAAAAGTCAGTGAAGATATTGATACTTTAAATTTAAACACTTGTATCTCTCAAATGATGATATTTATTAACGATTGTTTTAAAGCTAACACTGTATATAAACCATACGCTTTAAATTTCTTAAAGATTTTTAGTTGTTTTGCTCCACATTTAGGTAGTGAAATATATTATAATCTTACTAATGAAATTGTGGATTATCAACCTTGGCCAAGTTATGATGAATCAAAATTATTACTTGAAGAAATTGAAATCGTAGTACAAATAAATGGTAAACTTAGAGCTAAATTTAATGGCAAAGTTAATCTTAGCGATGAAGAATTGAAAAACCAAGCCTTAAAACAAGAAAATGTTATTAAACATTTAGAAGGTAAAGAAATAGTTAAAATCATCTGTATTAAATCAAAGATGGTTAATATTGTAGTAAAATGAATTTCAAAGTAGAAATTGAAAAATTTGATGGACCATTAGACTTAATGCTTCATCTCATTAAAAACCATAAATTAGATATTTTTGATTTGGATATTAAAGTTTTGATTGAACAATATCTGAAATATTTAAGTAATTTAAAAGAATTGAAATTAGAAATTGAAAGTGAATATTTATTAGAACTTTCTACCCTTATTGAATATAAATCTAAAAAATTACTACCTAACAATAAGGAAGAAATTGAAGAAGATTATGGCATAGATCTTAAAGAAAGATTGGTTAAAAGGCTATTAGAATACCAAAAATTTAAAGATGTTTCTGAAAATTTAAGACAGCTTTATGATTTGCGAAGACAAGAATACGCAAAATTTGTATCAAGTATTGAAATTGAAGAAAATAATGATTTTAATGCTGATGTTTATGACCTTTATAAAGCGATGAATAGAATTTTGAAAAGAAATGATGTTAAAACCGTGCTTTCAGAAAGAGTTGCGGAAAAAGAAGTTTCTATTGAGGAGCGAATCAGTTATCTTTATCAAAAAATTGAAAAATTACCAAGTAAATTTAGATTAAATTCATTAATTGAAGATTGCAAAGACAAAACAAGTTTTGTGGTTACTTTCTTAGCTATTTTAGATTTAATTAAAGCACAATACATCGTTTTTGAATTGGTAGATGAAGAAGTAATCTTTAACAGGAGGGAATATGAATAATTACACATCTATAATTGAATCTTTACTGTATGTGGTAGGAGAAGAAGGAATATCTTTAAATGAGATTTCAAGGATTATTGAAAAAGATAATGATTTTATTCTAAATATCATAGAAAATTTAAAAACAAAATATCAAGATAGTGGAATTAATTTAGTAGAATATGCCCATAACTATAAATTTGTAACCAATATTGTCAACAGCAATTATGTAGAAAAATTATTTAATAGCGGTATTAAAAATTCACTTAGCCAAAGTGCTTTAGAAACTCTTGCGATTATCGCTTATAAACAACCTATCACCAGAATGGAGATTGAAGAGCTTAGAGGTGTTTCTTGTGAAATGATGCTTAGGAAATTAATGCATAAAAATATGATTAAAGAACTAGGTAGAAGCAATGAAGCTGGAAGAGCTATTCTTTATGGAATTACTGATGAATTTTTAGATAAGTTTAAGTTGGTGGATATTGATGAACTTCCAAAACTTCCATCTTATGAAAATAACCAAGAAGAGAGTTTGTTTGATTAAATTCTCTTTTTTTAAAGTTTAAACTATTATATAATTAATATAAATTAACGGAGGATTTATGCATTTTATTGTTGAAAAAGATTTTGTTAAGATAATTATTTTTGACAAAGAAGCTGGTATTATCAAATTTAATGTAAAAGATAATGTTATTGATATTTACAGCACCGTAGTTCATAGTGAATTTCAGGGTCAAAAATTAGGTGAAAAATTAGTATTAAAAGTTATAGAACACGCTAAAGAAAATGATTTTAAAATTAAGAGTTCTTGTAGTTATGTTACCAGATTTTTTGAAAAAAATGCAGAATATCAAAATCTATTAAAATAGGAGAATTATGGAAAAATTAAAAATAATTGTACCTTGTTTTAATGAACAAGAAGTAATTTTTGAAACCACTAAAAGACTTAGTGCTAAAATAAATTCAATGATTGAAAATGGTTTGATTGCTGCAAGTTCTAAAATAGTGTATGTGAATGATGGTTCAAAAGACAATACTTTAAATTTATTAAAACAAATACATAGTGAAAATAAGTTAGTTGAGGTCATTAATTTAGCTCGCAACAAGGGACACCAAAACGCTTTATTGGCTGGGCTTTTAAATAATGATGACGCCGATATTTTAATTTCAATAGATGCGGATCTACAAGATGATATTGATATTATTGATCAGATGGTTTTAAAATATCAAGCTGGTTATGATGTGGTTTATGGGGTTAGAAAAAAAAGAGAAACTGATACTTTTTTTAAAAAAAATACTGCCCTTGCTTTTTATAAATTAATGAGTGTTTTAGGTGTGGATATTGTTTATAATCATGCGGATTATCGCTTGCTTTCAAAAAGGGTAATTCAAGTTTTAAAAGATTATAAAGAGGTAAATTTATTTTTAAGAGGCATTATTCCTTTGATTGGATTTAATTCTACATCTGTTTATTATGATCGTTTTGAACGTTTTGCGGGCGAATCTAAATACCCACTTAAAAAGATGCTTAGCTTTGCGTTTGAAGGTATTACATCTTTTAGTATTAAACCTATTAGATTAATTGGTTCACTCGGTTTTATGATTTTTATTGTATCTATTTTAATGCTTATCTATTCTTTAGTTAGATATTTAGATAATCAAACTGTTTCTGGTTGGGCATCAATTATAATTTCAATCTGGGGAATTGGTGGACTACAACTTTTAAGTATTGGGGTTATTGGCGAATATATTGGAAAAATTTATCTTGAAAGTAAAGCCAGACCTCGTTTTGTAATAGAAAGTATTTTAAGAAATGAATAAGTTTTTAAATAACAGTATTAAATTTTTATTAGTAATAGGACTTTTAATTATTGCGACAGGTTTATTTTTTATCTATTCAAAACCGATTTTTATAAATGGTATTGATAGTATTAGGATAGTTTTTCATCAAAACCACTTTTTATATTTATGTAGTTTATTTATAATCATAGTTTTATTTTTTATTTTATCTAAAAATAAAATTAGAAATTTAAAATTAATTTTTTTGACATCTTTAATTTTAAAAATAATAGTAGTGTTTATTTTTCCAGTAAATTATTACTATGATATGGGTTTTTATTTGAAAGATGTTGCTGCTAAAATGGTGGATAGTTTTAGTTTAAATTACGGTTTTAATATTCTAACCCATTATTATTACAATATCCCTTTGGTCTATCTATACACCTTATATATTAAGATAATGGGTCTTAAAAATGCTTATTTTTTAGGTTATGCAGTTAATATTATCGCTTTAATAATGATTGAAGTTAATATTTATAAGATTAGTAAATTGGTATTTAATGAAGAAATTGCTGAGTTTGCTTTAAAATTATCTTTATGCTTTACTCCTTTTTATGCTTTTTTACCAATTGTGTATAACGATGTAATAGGTACTAGTCTTTGTGTTTTTGCCTTATATTATTTTGTGAAATATTTAAAATATACTCAAATTAAACATATTATAATTTATTTCGTTTTAATAACGATTGCCATTATTTTTAGAAATGTAAGTAGTATCTTCTTATTAGCTAGTATTTTTTATCTTATTATAAATAATTTTAAAAAATCTATTGTTCTAATTTTAATCTCTTTAATGATAATTTTAACTTTTAATAATACTAAATTTTATGATAAAGTATATGATAAACTAGGAGTTTATAATGCGAGTGGAGCAAGTCATGCTAGTATTTTAAATTATATTGCGATTGGAATTTCAAGAGGGGTAGACAATGAAGCTCCTGGTTATTTTTACCCATTTGATAGCTATCTTTTAGATTATTTGAATGATGATTATACGGTAAGAATTGATGAGTTTAATCATATGCTTATAAAATATATTAAAAGCAGGATTAATGAATTAGGTTTTAGCGGATTTATTAAACATTATTTTGCTAAATTCATTTTAACTTATAGCGATGGAACTTTTGAAGGAAGTTTATTTTTAAACTTATTACCTAATAAAAAGGATAGTGCGATGTCTTATTACTATGAAAACGATATTCATAAATTAATCACAAATAATTCAATAATTTATGAAAATATCAATAATTATTCAAGAGCTTTTTGGCATATAATTCTTATTAGTGTTATTTTTGCTTTAATTAAAAATAAAGATAAGATTATAACTTTATTTAGTTTGATTATTTTAGGAATAATGGCTTTTTACTTGATATTAGAAACCAGCCCTCATTATATTTTTATCGCTTTGCCTATTTTTATCATTCTAGCGAGTTATGGGTTTTTTGAACTTAAAATGTTGTATTTTAGAAATAAAAAACACAAAATTTAATTTTGTGTTTTTTATTTAATTGGTCCAAGAAGCATATTCGCCCAAGCGTCGTGTAAAGATTCTTGATCGGAAGGTTGGAATAGTCCTGCATAAACATCTCTTAAAAGTCTGCTTAACTCTTCACTGTTATAATAACTAGCTCCGCCACAAGCTCTCACAATTTCTTCAACAGCTCTTTTACTACTTTCCACTGCTTTATTTTTTAAAGCAGAAAGTTTAGGGAAGTATGAGAAATTAAATTGATTTTCATTTTCTATAAGATCGGCCATATTATTGATTAAAACATCTATTCCTTCAATACTTAATGCAGCTTCAGCTATTCTCCATCTGATATTTTTGTCTTTATCATAGGTAGTATCGTTGATGTATGAATGTCTATTTTTAACTTTTTCAACTCCTATTTCAACAGCTCTTTTACCGATACCAAGATATGTTGCAGCAAGTAGAATTTCAAAGTATGCGAATATGCCAAATACTATCGGATCTAAACTAGGTCCTTTTGGTAGTATTTGAATAATATCTTCTTCTGATACAAAAAGATTATTGAAATTAACACTACAAGATTGAGTAGCTCTCATTCCTAAAGTATCCCAGTCATTAATGATTTCAATTCCAGGAGTATTATTTTTGATATAAGCAAAAATTGAATTACCTTCAAAATCGCCATAAGTTATTAAATAGTCAGCTTCATTAGCCATAGATAAGAATACCTTTTTACCATTGAAAAGATAGCCTTTTTCTACTTTGGTAACTTTGGTGTTAGATCCAAATAATACTTTATCGTTTGAAGGTTCACTAATCGCGAAAGCTATTAATTTATTATCTGCGGCATCTTTTAAGATTTTTTCACCTTTTTGGTTATTAAATTTCAACAAATGCTTTCCAACACCCACAATTATTTGATGCATATTTATACCAAGTGCAGTTGCGGGAGCATTTTTTGAAAGTATTGTTTGATAAGCACAAATTTCTTTTAAGCTCAAACCTAAACCACCTAGACTTTTTGGAACCATCGCTTTGTAATAACCACTATCTTTAAGTAGTTGGTAATCCTCTATTGGAAATAAATTATTTTTATCGTAATAAGCAGCTTTTTCTTTTATTTGTTTTAGTATATTTTCTTGAAACATAACTCCTCCTAAAATTTAGTATATCATTGTTTTAGGAAATTAAAATATACTATGATAAAATTAAACTATGAAAAAATTAGTTATAAAAGATTTGTATGTATCTATTGAAGGAAAAGAAATATTAAAAGGTTTAAATTTACAGATTAATCCTGGTGAAATTCACGCAATTATGGGTCCTAATGGTAATGGTAAAAGTACTTTACTGCAAGCTATTATGGGACATCCTAAATATGAAATTACTGGCGGAAGTATATATTATGGTGAAGATAACATTTTAGAAATGGAAGTTAATGAAAGAAGTATTGCGGGTATATTTTTAGCTATGCAGTATCCAAATGAGATAAGTGGTGTTACTAATAGTGATTTTTTAAAGGCAGCTATCAATGCTAGAAACGAAGAACCTATTGGTTTGTTTGAATTTATCAGAAATATTGATAAAGCAATTGATAAGTTAAAAATGAAAGATGATTTAGCTCATCGTTATGTTAATGACGGTTTTAGTGGTGGTGAAAAGAAAAGAAATGAAATCCTACAAATGATGATGCTTAAACCAACCCTAGCGATGCTTGATGAGATAGATTCTGGTTTAGATGTTGATGCTTTAAAATATGTAAGCGAAACAATTAATGAACTTTTTAAAGAAAATCAAATGAGTTTATTAATAGTTTCTCATTACGAAAGATTTTTCAGTTTAATTCAACCAACCCATGCTCATATTATTATTGATGGTAAAATTGTAATGCAAGGCGATTATTCTTTATGTAAAAAAATAGATGAAGAAGGTTATGATTGGCTTTATAAAGAATTGGAAATTAAACCTGTAAAACAAGAAGAGGTTTTAACTTATTCTTTAGGTAGTTGTGCTATTAGTAAAAGAGGTTAAAATTGTGAAGATAATTAATGAAATTTATGATACTTCTCAAGATGTTTATTTAAAAATTGATAACGACTCTGAACTTAATTTATTTTTTAAAGATGCTTCTTTTAATTTAATTTTAGAATATGACGGTGAAAATGATTATGAAGTGGTTGAAAATATCAGTGTTTTAAATGCAAATGTTAATATCATTTATTTAGCGTATAGTTTTAATAACCTAAAACACCAAAGCAATATTTTTGCGCTTAAAGGTTCTAGTGTTAAAGTTAATGGTAGTTTTTTTGTAAAAAATAATAAGAAAATAATTTTAAATTGTGTAAATAAAGAAAAAAATAGTCATGTTGATATTGATGTTTCAACTGTTATAAGCATAGATGGTAAGTTGAAAATGGAAGTTATTGGTAAGATTGAAAAAAATGCTAGTAAAAGCTCTAGTCATCAAAAAAGCAGATGTCTTACAATTGGAAACATTAAACAGGCAGAAGTTAATCCATTGCTTTTAATTGAAGAAAATGATGTAGAGGCTAGCCACGCTTTAGCTTTAGGAACTATTGATAAAGAACAATTATATTATTTAAAATCAAGAGGTCTTAGTTATATGCAAAGCATTTCACTTCTTTGCAGATCATATTTGATACCTAATTTAGAATCAATAAGCGATAATCAATTTAAAGAAAGAATTATTGAAAAAATAATGAAGAAGGTGCTTAATGATTAGAGATAAGTTTCCAATGCTTAAAAATAATCCCTCACTGATTTATTTTGATAATGCTGCCACAACTTTTAAACCTCAAGAAGTTATCGCAAAAATAAACGAATTTTATACTAATTCTACCACTAATATTAATCGTGGTGATTATGATTTGAGTTATAAGATTTCCAATGAATTTGAAAATGTAAGAGAAATAGTAAGAACTTTTATTAATGCTACAAGTGTTAATGAAATAGTTTTTACATCTGGTGCTAGTGCTTCTTTAAATACAGTAGCTTATGGCTATGGTTTAACTAATTTAAAAAAAGGAGATATTATATTAACTAGCGAATCAGAACATTCTTCAAGTATTTTACCTTGGTTTAGGGTTGCGGATAGCACAGGTGCCATTATTAAATATATACCTTTAGAAAAAGATGGTAGTTTTAGCATTGAAAACTTTAAAAAATCAATGAGTGATAAGGTTAAGGTAGTTGCTTTAGCACATATTTCTAATGTTTTAGGATATATTATAGATATTAAACAAATAAGTAGTATTGCTCATAGTTATGGTGCTATTGTATCTATTGATGCTGCTCAAAGCATTGGGCATATCAAAATAGATGTAAAAGATATGGATGTGGATTTTTTATCTTTTAGTGCTCATAAATTATATGGACCTAGTGGGGTAGGTGTTCTTTATGGTAAATATCATTTATTAGAAAGTAGCAATCCTTATTTTTATGGTGGTGGTTCAAATATTACCTATGATAATTGTGGTAATTTAAAATTAAAAAACAGTCCTTATAAGTTTGAAAGTGGAACCAGCAATATTGAAGGTGTTTTAGGATTAGGTAGAGCTATCGAGTTTTTAAATGAAAATGATTTTGAAAAATTAATTTTAAAAGAAAAAGAATTAACAAGATATTTTATTCAAGAAATCAGTAAACTTGACAATGTGATTTTATACAATCCCAAAACTGATTCTTCAATTATTACTTTTAATATCAAGGGAATTTTTGCTCAGGATGTGTGTGTGTATTTGAATAGACATAATATTTGTGTAAGATCTGGACTTCATTGTGCTAAGATTTTAGCTAAGGTTTTAGAAACAGAAGGCACTATTAGAGCATCAATCAGCTTTTATAATGAAAAAAGTGAAATTGATAGATTTATTGAAGTGTTGAAAAATGTAACTTTAGATAAATGTTTAGAGGATATTTTATGATAGATAAAGAAATTAAAAGACAGATAATTATCGATCATTATTCAACTCCTAGAAATTTTAAAGAAATTTTAGCTGAAAATTATAAGGTTGTTGATCTTCAGGCAAAATCTTGTGTAGATTCTTTTAAAATTTATTTAGATATTGATGAAGAAGTTATTAAAGATTTTAAATTTCAAGGCAAAGGATGTGCAATAAGTACCGCCAGCATTTCAATTTTAAGTAAAATGCTTATTGATCAAAAAGTTGAAGTTGCTTTAGAAATAATTGAAAATTATTTAAAAATGATTCAAGGTAATGAATATGATGAAAAAAAATTAGAAGAGCTAGTGGCTTTTGATGGAGTTAAAAATCAAATTGCTAGAATTTCTTGTGCTTCATTAGGAGCAAATGGTTTAAAGGAAGAGTTAAAAAAATATGGAAAAACAAAATGAAGAAATAATAAAATTAACCGATAATTATAAATACGACTATAAAGATGAGGATGTAAGTATCTTTAATACTGGCAAAGGACTCACTAGAGATACGGTTATAACTATTTCTAAAATGAAAAATGAACCTGAATGGATGCTTGAATTAAGACTTAAAAGTTATGAAAAATATTTGAGTATGCCTATGCCTAACTGGGGAGCTGATCTTAGTGAAATTAATTTTGATGATTTAACCTATTTTATTAGAAGTGATAGTAAGGTTTCAAATGATTGGGATGATGTTCCTGAAGTTATTAAAAATACTTTTCAAAAATTAAAAATTCCAGAATCTGAACAAAAATTTTTAGCAGGAATCACAACTCAATATGAATCTGAAGCTGTATACCATAGCATTTTAAAAGAAGTTAGTGATAAGGGGGTCTTGTTTTATGATACTGACACTGCCTTAAAATTATATCCTGAATATTTTAAAGAATATTTTACTACCGTGGTAGACTATGCCGATAATAAATTCGCAGCTTTAAATACAGCTGTTTGGTCTGGAGGTTCTTTTATTTATATTCCGAAAGGAGTTAAGTTAGATAAGCCACTACAATCATATTTTAGAATTAACTCAGAGCTTATGGGTCAATTTGAAAGAACTTTAATTATCGTTGATGAAGGGGCGGATATTCATTATGTTGAAGGATGTACTGCACCTAGATATTCTAAAAATTCACTTCATGCTGCTGTGGTAGAAATTATTGTCAAAGATAATGCCAAATGTCGATATACCACTGTTCAAAATTGGTCTGATAATGTTGTGAATTTAGTTACTAAAAGAGCTTTAGTTCATAAAAATGCAGTGATGGAATGGGTTGATGGAAATATAGGTGCTAAAATAACTATGAAGTATCCTTCTTGTATTTTAAAAGGAGATAACAGTAGAGGTTTATGTATTTCAATCGCTTTAGCTGCTAGAAATCAAATTCAAGATGCAGGTTCAAAAATGATACATCTTGGAAAAAATACTCAATCTACAATTATTTCAAAATCATTGAGTAGACTTGGAGGACAAGTTAACTATCGAGGTCTTATTCATCATTCAAAATCCGCAATTAACTCTAAGAGTAGAGTGGAGTGTGATACCTTGATTTTAGATAAACAAAGTGCCAGCGATACTATGCCAAAGAATATAGTTGAAAATGAACACAGTGTTATAGAACATGAAGCTACTGTTTCTAAAATTTCTGAAGAACAAATCTATTATTTGATGTCTAGAGGTCTTAGTGAAGAAGAGGCGATTGAAATGATTATTTTAGGTTTTATTAAGCCCTTTACCAGAGAACTTCCGATGGAATATGCTGTAGAGCTTAACCAGATATTAAAAATAAATATGGAAGGATCAGTAGGATAGTAGTATAATTTTAATATGTTATTAAGCGTAATAGTTCCTGTATATAATGTTGAAAATTATATTTTTAAGTGTCTACAATCTTTAGTTGATGAAGAAATTTTTGATGTTGAAATTATTGTTGTGGATGATGGTAGCACCGACAATAGTTTTAAAATTGCGAAAGAATTTGAATTGAAATATCCTAATAAAATCAAAGTGTATCAAAAAAACAACGGTGGTCTTTCTGATGCCAGAAATTTTGGTTTAAATTATGCTAAGGGAGATTATATAACTTTTATTGATAGCGATGATTATTTGGAAAAAGGTTTTTATCAAAATAATATTTCTAAACTTAAAGAGGGATACGATTTAATTATTGGCGATATTAGATATGTATATTCTGATCCTAATAAGAACTTTGTTTCAAAAGGTTTAAATCAAAATTCAAGTGATGATTTTAAAAAAAGCCTTTTCTTATCCCCTTTATTTGCTCATAATAAGATTTATCATAAAAAATTTTTTAAAGAATATAATTTTAGATTTCCTTTAGGTTTAAACGATGAAGATACCATTGTATCGTTACTAGTTTTTGTTTTTGCAGAAAAAGTTTATTATTACGATAAGGTTTCACTTAATTATGTACAACGAGAAGGATCTATTATGAATAGTAAATTTAATCCAAAAATGTTTGATATTTTTACTATTTTTGATTTAGTGATAGCTGAATTTAAAAAATATAATATCTATGATTTATATTTTGAAGAACTTGAATATTTAGCTATTGAAAATATGCTTTATTATGGTGCTTTTAGATTTCTTAGAAGCAGTGGTTATAAACAACTTTTAACAAAATCTTTTGACTATCTTAAAGCTAAATTTCCTAACCATTTAAAAAATAAATATTTAAAACAATTAAGTTTTAAAAACAGGGTATTTGTCTATACCCTAAATAAATATAGTTTAGAGTTTTGGAGAGTAATAATAAGTGGAAAAAATTAGTGTAATAGTAGCGATTTATAATGTTGAAAGTTATTTAGAAAAATGTTTAACGAGCATTGATAATCAAACGTATTCTAATTATGAAGTTATTTTAGTAAATGACGGAAGTAGTGATAAAAGTCAAAGTATTATTGATCAATTTGTCTTAAAAAATCCTGAAAAATTTAAAGGATACATTAAAGAAAATGGTGGTCTTTCTGATGCTAGAAATTTTGGTTTAACTAAAATAAGTGGTAAATATTTAATATTTGTGGATGGAGATGATTTTTTAGAACCTGATTTACTTTTAAAATGTTACGATAAAATGACAAAAGATGATCTTGATTTTGTGGTTTTTTCATATTATCAATATTATTTAAAAGATTCACATAAAGAAATTATTAATTTTAAGTTTAGTGAAAATAAGATTTATAGTCTTGTTAAGGATAAAGAACTTTTAGCCTATATGCCTAATAGTGCTTGGAATAAAATGTATAAATCAGATCTATTTTTAAAAAATAACTTAAAATATCCATATGGTTTAAGACATCAAGATTTAGATGTAGCTACTAAATTGTCTTTTTTTGCTGGTAGAGTTGGGTATTTAAACATACCTTTGTACAATTATATAATTGACAGAAGTGATAATATCACTAGTAAGGTTGATACAAAAGTTACTGATATTATTAAGATAGCTAATAACATCTTGGATTTTTATAAACAAAATGATATTTTTAATACCTGTATAAATGAATTGAATTTTTTAATTAAAATAAATTGCAGTCAATCATTAAAAAAAGCTATTAAAATGAATGATAGAAAGTTTGTATTTAATTTTATTGATGATATTTTCAATATTTATCAAAATAATTTTAAGAATGTTAAAGATAATTACGGTATTAAACAAGAAGTTTCAAGTAGCATTTATTTGAATAAAATATTATTAAAATTGTATTATATATATTATCATAGTATTAGAGGTAGATGATGAATTTTGTATTTGTAACAGGTGGTGCCGGATTTATCGGACATAATGTATGTAAAAGACTTCTAGATGAAGGTTATGATATAGTTTCTTTAGATAATTTCAACGACTATTATGATGTTTCATTGAAAGAAGAAAATTTTGATAGTGTATTAAATCTAGCAAAAAAACTCAATAGACAAGCGATAATGTATCGTGATGATGTTAGAAATAAAGCTATTATTGAAGAAATAATTAAAACTTATAAACCTATAGCTGTTATTCACCTTGCTCAAAATGCAGGGGTAAGACCTTCAATTGAAAAACCACTTCATTATATTGATGTTAATATCAATGGAATGGTTAATATTTTAGAAGTTATGAAAGAATACGATTTGAAAAAAATGGTTTTCATTTCTAGTTCTTCAATTTATGGAAATAATAAAAAAATTCCTTTTAAAGAAACTGATTTTGTAGATAATCCTATCAGCCCTTATGCAGCAACTAAAAAATCTTGCGAACTTTTTGCGAGCACTTATCATTCTTTATACAAATTTGATATTCATTGTTTAAGATATTTTACGGTTTATGGTCCTTGTCAAAGACCAGATCTTGCGATAAATAAATTTACCAGATTAATGATTCAAGATAAAGAGATTGAAATGTATGGAGATGGCAGTAGTGCCAGAGATTATACCTATGTGGATGATATTGTGGAAGGTACAATTCTTTCTTTTAAATATTTACTTAAAAACAGTGATGTTTTTGATGTTTTCAACTTAGGAGGTTCTAATCCAATTAAGCTAAAAGAACTTATCGATATTATTGCTTTAACCTTGAATAAAAAACCTAAAATAAAAGTTTTACCTATGCAAAAGGGGGATGTTGATATTACTTATAGCGACTATTCTCACGCTCAAGAGGTTTTGGGTTATAATCCGAAAGTTAAGATTGAAGAAGGTATTAAAAATTTTGTGAATTGGTATAAGAAAAAGTATGAAAAAAATTAGTGTTATAGTACCTATTTATAATGTATATAAATATTTAAGAAAATGTCTTGATTCATTTTTAGTTCAAGATTTTAAAGATTTTGAAGTTTTATTGATAAATGATGGTAGTCCTTTTAACGAACAAGAAATCATTGATGAATATGTTTTAAAATACCCTCATATTTTTAAAGGAATTACTAAAGAAAATGGTGGTTATGGATCTGTTTTAGAACTTGGTATTAAAATTTGCGAGAGTGAATATTTTATTGTTTGTGATCCAGATGATTATTTAGAAAAAAATGCTTTGAGTTATCTTTATAATCTTGCGAGTAAAACAGGTGCTGATATTACTATAGGTGCTAAAAATTTATTTTATGAAGATAGTGAAGATAGAAGTTACGATAAGAGTTATAATGATGATTTTGGTATTATTCCCAACGAAATTTTAATCAATAAAGATAGAAAAGAGTATGAATTATTTTACTTTATAGAACCCAGCCCACATTCTAAGTTATATAGGGTTGAATTGGTTAAAAATTTAAAATTCCCTCACAAAGTAAGTTATAGCGATAATCTTCTTTATTTTTATAGTTTAAATTTATCAAACAAAGTTATTTATAGCGATATGCCTCTTGCGAATTATTTAATTAATAGAGTTGGTAATACCAGAACTGATATTAAACCGAAAAGTGTTGAAGATTTTATTTTAGTTTTTAATTGGATTTTTGATATTGTTGAAAATGCGAATAATATTTTTTATTTCAGAATGTTTATAGCTTTTTATAGTATTTTTTATCGTATTGATTTGATTAAAGATGATGATATTAAAAAGGATTTGTATGAAAAATTATATACTTTTTTAAATAAATTAAGTAGCTATCAAGATATTATCCTTATTTACAACAAGAAATATTTTAATGATACAAACAGGATTATTAAAGAAAAAACCGCAATTCTAAAAAATTATATCAATTATCAAAAATTGTATTTTAATCGTATTAAATATAAAGGGTTAAGTTTCAAACATAGACTTCGTTTAAAAATTTGTCAAAATAAATTTTTAAATAAAATTTATGAAATATATCACCACAATATTAAATACTTAATTACTAGAAATAATGAAAAAATATGGCTTAATAAAAATGTTGAGATGAAAATAATTAATGATACAGGGGTAAATTTTTTTGGTTATTACGATAAACCTGCGGTTAGAAATAATCATACTATTTATCATTTTAGCCATAAAGATGATTTTAATTTACAAAAAGAAATTGATATTTATTTAAATTTAGAAAAAATCAGTAGCAGCAATACTTTTAATTTTCAACAAGGAAGTATGCTTAGTTTTTTAAACGATAATGAAATAATTCATAATTTTTATGATGGTAAATATAAATCGAAAATAATAAATTTATTAACCAGAGAAGTTAGAGTTATCGACTTTCCAATCTATAGTGTAGCTAAAAATGGTAAATTTGCTTTAAGTTTGGATTTTAATCGTTTAAGAGTTTTAAGAAAAGATTATGGATATTTTAACATTAAAAATAAAATAAGTAAGACCAGCGATAATGAAGGAATTTATTATGTAGATCTTATTGAAAATAAAACTAAACTTTTAGTGAGTTTAAATGAAATTAAAAATTTTGAAACCAAAGAAAGCATGAATGAAGCGTATCATAAAGTAAATCATCTTGATATTTCATTTGATAGTAAAACTGCGATTTTTTTACATCGCTGGTATGATAAAAATAATAAATATACCAGACTTATGCTTTTAGATATTGATAGTAAAAAACTTAAAGTTTTAAGTGATGACCACATGGTTTCACATATGTCTTATTATAAAAATGATGTATTATTTGGGTATTTAAGACACCAAGGAGAAGAAGGTTACTATTTTTTAGATTTTAATGGTAATTTTAAAAAATTCTCTAATCCTTTTTTAGTGGACGATGGACATCCTACAATTTATAATGAAAGATATATTGTGGTTGATAGTTATCCTAATCATCAATGTTTAAGCGTTTTGTATCTGATTGATTTAAAATTAAATAAAGTGATTGAAATTGGAAAATTTTATTCTTATTATAAATATCAAAATAGTTACAGATGTGATCTTCACCCTCGTTTTAACCACAACGATAAAAAAATTACTATTGATACCGTATATAATTCTAAACGTAGAATAGTAGAAATTGATTTAAGTAAAATAATTGAAACATAACTTAGTTTAGTTATGTTTTTATGTTAGAATAGTGATGTGAAAAATAAATTTTTTATAGTAATTGGGATAACTTTGTTTATCTTTTTGGTTTGTTTAGATTCTTTTTACCTAGCTACTAATTTTATTAGAATTAGAAAAGAAGTTTATTACACTAATAAAATTAGCGAAGAATTCAATGGAATGAAAGTTGTATTTTTTAGTGATACTCATTTGAATAAATTTTTTAATGAAAAAAGATTGAAACAGTTGGTAGATAAAATTAATAAAATAGATGCGGACATTGTCTTGTTTGGTGGTGATTTATTTGATCATCCAGGAAGTAATAATGTCAGTGAAGAAACTAAGAATATGGTTATTAGCTATTTTTCTAAAATAGAAGCTAAATTAAATAAGTATGCAGTTTATGGTAATCACGATTTAGAAAATTCAAATGTTAAAGAATTATATAATCAGATAATGAAATCTAGTGGCTTTGAAATTTTAAATAATGAAAATGTTAAAATCCATAATAAGAAAAATAGTTATTTTAATTTAATTGGAATAGATTCAATGCTTCTTGGAAGTCCTAATATAAATTCAGCTTACGAATTGATTCAGGATAAAGATTTTAATTTAGTATTTTGTCATACACCGGATATTGTAGAAAAAGTAAATCCTAATAAGACAGATTTATTTTTAGCAGGGCATTCACATGGTGGGCAAATTAACTTTATTTTCCCAATTTATAAACCTTATGGAGCTGAAAAATATTATAAAGGAATTTATAAAATCTATGATATAATCTTAGATGTCAGCAACGGTGTAGGTACTACTAGATATGATATTAGATTTAATGCACCTAGCGAGATAGTTGTATATACAATAGAGAGGAAGTAATATGTCAATTGAAAAATTAATTATTCCAAAGTCTTATCATACAAGTTTAGATTTATTGGAAACTCAAAAAGCTATTAAAATAGTAAAGGATACTTTTCAAAAAGAATTAGCTGAAGTTTTAAATCTTACCAGAGTAAGTGCTCCTTTATTTGTATTTAAAGATAGCGGTTTGAATGATAATTTAAATGGAGTAGAAAGACCAGTTAATTTTGATATTAAAGAAATTGGTAGCAGAGAAGTTGAAGTTGTACAATCTCTTGCGAAATGGAAAAGATTAGCACTTAAAAAATATGATTTAAAACGATTCAAAGGTTTATATACCGATATGAATGCGATTAGAAGAGATGAGGATTTAGATAATTTACATTCAATTTACGTGGATCAATGGGACTGGGAAAAAGTAATTTTTGAGGAAGATAGAACTATTGAATTTTTAAAAGGAACAGTAGAAAGAATAGTTAAGGCTTTGGTAAAAACAAATGAAGTTTTAGCGTATAATTATCCTAATTTAGATGTAATATTTAAAGGTGATGTTTATTTTGTTTCATCACAGGAATTAGAAGATAAATATCCGAATTTAAGTCCAAAAGAGCGTGAACATGAAATTGCGAAAGAAAAAGGAATAGTATTTATTACTCAAATTGGTGATAAATTAAAATCTGGAATTAAACACGATGGTAGAGCTAGTGATTATGATGATTGGGCTTTAAATGGTGATTTAATTGTTTATTATCCGTTGTTAAATCGTTCAGTAGAAGTTTCTTCAATGGGAATTAGGGTTAATAAAGAATCTTTAATTAAACAAAGTGAAAAAGAAAATTGTTTAGAAAGATTAGAGCTTCCTTTCCATAAAATGCTTTTGAATGATGAGCTTCCATTAACTATGGGTGGTGGTATTGGTCAATCAAGAATTTGTTTATTAATGCTTAATAAAGCACATATTGGAGAAGTTCAAGCATCAATTTGGCCAAGTGAAATGATAGAATTTTTAAAAGAAAAGGGTATTTATTTACTTTAATTTATGAAATTAAATTTTGAAAATAAAAATAATTCTCTACTTTTTAGTGGAATAATATTAATATCATTTTATTTCTTTTTAAAGAATATGAGTATTTGGTTAGGTTTTTTAAGCAAACTTACCGATATTCTTTTCCCTTTTATTGTGGGTTTTTCATTAATGATTTTAGTTCTTCCACTCTTAGATAATGTTGAAAAATTATTAAAAAAATATACAAAAATTAAAAAAACTAGAGGTATTGGTGTAACAATCTCAATTTTAATAGTGGTTCTATTAATTTTATTCCTGTCTTATTTAATCATACCTTCAATTATTGATAGTGTTACTAACTTAAATTCATCTTTTGGCAGCATTTCTCAAAGAGAAAACAGTCATAATATCGTAATTATTAATAAAGAATTTACTAAAACAATTTTTGATTTTATTGAAACTAATTCAGAAAATATTATTAATCAATTTTTGGATGGATTAAAGGCGTTTACTCCGTCAATATTGAACTATTCATTAATTTTTGTGAATAAATTCTTTGGTTTTGTGATTGGTTTTGCGATAATGGTTTATGCTTTGTTGGACAAAGAAAGAATTGTAAGGCAGTTTAAATCATTCTTCAGTGCTATTTTAAATAAAAAAATTGTAGAAGAAGTATTTAATATTGCGGTTTTTTCGCTCCAAACTTTTAACAACTTTGTGGTGGGTAAAATTATCGATTCTATCTTAGTTGGAATTATTTGTTTTGTTTCGATGAGCCTTTTAAAATTAGAATATGCTTTATTGATTTCAACTATTGTAGGTATAACTAATGTAATTCCGGTATTTGGAGCTACAGTTGGTGCTATTCCTGGAATTATTATTTTATTTGTAATAAATCCTAGTCAATCAATTATTTTTGCGATATTAATTCTAATCATTCAACAATTTGATGGTAATGTTTTAGGACCTTATATTTTGGGTGATAAACTTGGTTTACCTAGTTTTTGGGTTATCTTTGCGATTTTAATTGGTGGGGGTATGCTTGGATTTGTAGGGATGTTTATTGGAATACCTATCTTTGCGGTTATATATTCATTAATTGCGAAATGGACTTATAGAACACTGGAAAATAAAAATGAGTAAAGTTTAAAAACTTTACTTTTTTATTTATTTGTTTTTTTTTTTTTTTTTTTTTTTTTTGATATATACTAATAAAGTGTGAAGGAGGAAATATGGAAAAAATTTTTACACGAAAAAAAGAAAATGGAATATTGTTGGGTTATTTTTTAGGAACACAATTAATTTTTCCGATTTTATCTGTCTATGTTTTAGGTTTTATCTTTGGTATTATTAATTTCCCTTTAAACGATCTAGAACTTTTAAATATTTTTAGCACAATGACTGTTTCGATTCCTTTTTTCATTGTGGTAGTTTTACTTTCAAAAGATGTATTTGTTTCGGGATACAATAAAATTAAAGATAATTTAGGTGATTTTTTTAAGAAGAACCTTATTAGATTTGTTTTTATACTTTTAGGTAATATGCTTATAGGTGCAATAATTCAAATTGTATTTAAAGTAACCGCAGATAATCAAGAAATTATTATTGCACAATTTAAAAGATTTCCTATACCGTTGTTTTTTATGATAGTGTTTTTTGCACCTATTATTGAAGAAATTGTTTATCGTGAAATAATTATGAAAAAATTAAGTGGTAAAGGTTATTATTTTGCCTTAATTGTTTCAAGTTTAATTTTTGGTTTTATGCACCTTTTACCTAGTATATCTCAAGGTAATTTCTTAGCTTTAATTTATATTGTTCAATATTCATTATTAGGTGGTGCTTTTGGTTTCTTTCTTAAAAAAGACGAAACAATATTATCGCCAATGTTTATACATTTATTAAATAATTTATTTGTGGTTATTTTATTATTTATCGCACCTAAATTATAAAATAATATTTTTGTAAAAAACCTCAATTATTGAGGTTTTTCTTATTTTACAAAAACTTTAGGATATTGTAGAATTATTAATATATGGGAAATATTAATATTGATAGAAATTTGATTATTATAGTGGTTTTAGGTGTTATCTTAGTTTTATTATTGGCACTTTATTTTTATAGTAAAAATCAAACCAAAAAAATTAAAAATAAGTTTCAAGAAATTAATGTAAAATTTAATAATATCAATTCAATACCACTGGCTTTTAAATTAAACAAAGCAACCTCTATTGCGAAAATAGATAATAATATTTTAGATAAAGTAAATGAGGCTAAAGAAGATTTTGAAAAATTAAATTTAGAAATTGAAAATATAACTAATTTAATAGAACAGTGTCAAGATTTAATTGCTGCCAAAAAATATAATACTTTAAAATCAAAATTTTCTGAAATTGAAAATAAAATCTTTAACAATGAAGGTAAAGTTTTAAATATGAACTCTTTCTTAGATACTATTTTAGAAAGAGAAAATCACGAACGCGCAAAATCTAATGTTGTTAAAGACAAGTATCGTCAACTTAAAAATTTATTTAATGAAAAAATTAATTATTTAGGCTATGCTAGAAAAAATATTGAAGCTCAAATTCAAGAATGCAGTGATAAATTTAGCGAATTTGAAGAATGGATGTTTGCGTCAGAATTTTTAAAGGCTAAAGAATCTTTAGAATTTGTAGAATTAAATATTACAAAAATCTATAATCTAATTAATCAAACTCCTGAACTTTTAGAACTTACTGAAGGAGCTATTCCAGTTCTTTTTGATGAAACTAACAGACAGTATCAAAATACTAAACAAAAAGGAATTTATTTAACTCATTTAGATGTTGAAGAAAAGTTGAATAAAATTGCGAAAGATTTGACAGATATCAGATTAGATATTCAAGTCGGAAATATATTAAATACCAGAAAAGAATTAGATGGTATTGCTGTCAAATTAAGACAGTTATTACAAGATTTTAATAAAGAAAATATTGCCTACAATGATATTAGAACCTTAATAGATGTTTTAGATAAAGAAATCAAAACTATCAGTGATTGTTATATCTATATTGAAAAGTGTTATGAGGTAGAAAAGGATAAATTTGAATTAGCTGATATTAAAGATGTTATTTCAACTAAAGAAAAATATCTAAATTACTATCATAATAATTTATTGGATATTAAAGAAAATACTATTGAAAATAAAGATGCTCCTACAAATATCACTAAACTTGCGATAGATTTTGCGAAAGAAATCGACGCAAAACAAAATGAATTAAAAGAAATTAAAAATAGATTGGATAGTGCTAAAGCAGTTGAGGATAACGCAAGATCTCTTCTTGTGAAGTTTCAAATTCTTTTAAATGATATGAATACTAAAATATCAATGAGAAAATTACCTTCAATTTCTGATATGTATCGTAGCGATTTAGAAAAAAGCTATAAATTCATCAATGACATCAGCAATAAACTACAAGAAATACCTTTAAATCAAACACAATTAAAAGAAAAGGTAGATGAGGCTTTGAATTTTATCTATACTTTACACAATAATGTAGATAATGTGGTTTCAATGGCAGCAAATGCTGAAGATACTATTATTTTCGCAAATAAATATCGTTCATCTTATCCTGAAATTGATAGCGAATTAACCAGAGCTGAACTTAATTATCATAATGGAAAATACACTACTGCCTTAACTATTGTTTTAAGTTCTTTAGAAAGATTTTTCCCTGAAGCTATTAGAACAGATTTATTAAAGAAGAAACAAAGTGAACAATAAAATTTATTATTTTGATGTTGCATCAAGCACCAAACCTTATCCTGAAATTATTGATTTAAACAATAAATTATTAGAAAAATATTATGCTAATAGCGAAGCTATTCATAGTTTAGGTATTGAAATTTCTAAATTATATGAAAAAGCTAGACAAAAAGTAGCGGATTTTTTTGGTGTTAAAAATTCTGAAATTATTTTTACATCAGGAGCTAGTGAAGCTAATAATCTTGCGATTAAGGGTTTTTGTTTTAATCATTTAAAAAATAAAGGTCATTTAATAACCACAAGTTATGAACATCCATCTGTTTTAAATACCTTTAAACAAATGGAAGAATTATTTGGTTTTGAAGTAGATTATTTAAAACCGAATCAGGATGGAGTTATTGAACTTGAAGAGCTTAAAAAATATCTAAGAAAAGACACTTTATTAGTAAGTGTTATGCAAGTAAATAACGAGATAGGAAGTTATAATGATTTAAAAATTATTTCAAATTATATAAAAAAACATTCTAGTGCTTATTTTCATAGTGATATTACTCAAGCAGTTAATAAAATTGAAGTTAATCTTGATGATGTTGATATGGCTAGCTTTTCCTTTCATAAATTCGGAGGTTTAAAAGGAAGTGGATGTTTAATTAAAAAAAATAGAGTTAATTTAGTCCCTTTAATTAATGGAGGGCTGCAAGAAAATGGTTTAAGAGCTGGAACTGTCAATTATATAGCTCATATTTGTGGTGCTAAGGCATTAACTTTAAATAATAATCGTCATAATAATTCAAATATGGAATATTTGAAAAACTTGTTATTTCAAGCTGGAATAGAAGTTGTTTCTCAAAAACATATTGATAATATTATTTTGATTAAAACACCTATTAAAAGCGAAGTTATGCAAAATGCTCTTTCAAAATATAATATTTATGTAGGTTCAAAATCAACTTGCAGCAATAAAAACAAAGATAATAGTAATACTGGTAAGGTTATGAATTATGATGCTTCTTATTGCATTAGAATTTCTTTTATTGAAACAAATAAAGAAGATATTGAGTTTTTAGTTAATAAAATCAAGGAGGTAATTGATAATTATGGAATTAAATTATAGTCATATTGTGGTTAGGTTTGGAGAACTTAGCACTAAGGGTAAAAATAGAAAAGATTTTATTTCTCTTCTTTTAAATAACATTAAAGAGAAATTAAAAGAAATTAAGGAATTAACTTATGAAAAAAACCACGATAGATTATTTATTAAGTTAAACGGAACCGATCCTAAAAGTGTTTCTCTTATTTTAGATAACATTTTTGGAATTTCAAGTTATAGTATAGCTTTAAAGACCGAAAGAGATCTTGATGATATTTTAACTAAATCTCTTTATATCTTAAATGATAAGGGTTATAAAACTTTTAAAATAGAAACTAAAAGACAAGATAAGACTTTCTTTTTAACCAGTGATGAATTAAATCGTAAGATTGCGGGTCATATTTTAAGAAATAGCAATTTAAAGGTAGATGTTAAAACTCCTGATGCCTTATTAAAAGTTGAAGTTAGAAGTGATTATGTTTATTTAATGGCAGATAAATATAAAGGTTTAGGTGGTTTTCCAGTAGGTATTAACGGTAAGGCACTAGTTATGATGAGTGGTGGTATTGATTCTCCTGTGGCTGCTTTTTATACTATGAAAAGAGGTCTTAGAATAGAGTGTATTCATTTTGAATCAAGTCCTTATACTTCGTTTGAAGCTATAAATAAGGTAAAAGAATTGGTTAAAATTTTAACTAAATACCAAAGTGAAATTGTTTTGCACATAATTCCTTTCACTAAACTTCAATTAGAAATTTATAAGAATTGCAGTGAAGATTATGCGATTACTATTATGAGAAGAATGATGTATCGTATTTCTGATATTATTGCTAAAAATAAAAAAATACTTGCTTTAAGCAATGGTGAATCTATTGGGCAAGTTGCTTCTCAAACAGTTGAAAGTTCTTATGCGATAGGGATGGTTACAGATAGGGTTATTTATAGACCACTTTCAACAATGGATAAAGTTGAAATTATTGATTTGGCTAGAAAAATTAAAACTTTTGATACCAGTATTCTTCCTTTTGAAGATTGTTGTACAATATTTGAACCAAAATCACCTACTACTAAACCTAAAATTGATAAATGTGAATATTTTGAAAGTAAATTTGATTATGAAAGTTTAATCAATGAAGCAATTTTAAATGATAAAATTGAAAGAATTAGTTATTTTGATAAAGAAGAGGAGATATTTTAATGAATATATTTAAACAAAGAAGAATTAATCTTGGAAATTTAATGGAAAATAACAGCATTGCCTATATTTTTTCAGGAGATAAGGTTATGGTTTCTCAAGATGAAAGCTATCCTTTTAAAGTTGATAAAAATTTCTATTATTATACCGGTATTGATAGAGAGGGTATGGTTTTAAGGTTGGTTAAGATTAATGACACTTTAAGTGAAATGATTTATGCTCTTCCTTATGATGAAATTTTAGCTAAATGGGAAGGTGCTAGACTTACTTTTGAAGAAATCAAATCAATTTCTGCAGTTGATAGAGTTAGTGATGTTACCAATATTTATGAAGATTTTTCAGCTATTTATCGCAATTATATTAGATTGAGTGAAGATTTTAAGGTTTATATCGACTTATATCGTTATCATCATATTCAAGATGAAAAAGCCGGTATTAAATTTATTAACACTATAAACAAACTATATCCAAATCTTAAAATCTTAGATTTATTAAAATTTAATACAACTTTAAGAATTATTAAGGATGAGGTTGAAATTGAAAATATTAAAGAAGCTATCAAAATCACAAATGATGGACTTAAATCAATAATGGCTACTATTAAGGAAAATATTAGCGAAAAAGTTGTGGAGGGTATTTTTAATCTTAATCTATGTAAACATAACAGCAGTTTTTCTTTTAATCCAATTTTAGCTACTGGAAAAAATGCTACTATTTTACATTATGTTGATAATAATACCATTACTAAAGAAGGTGAATTATTTTTATGTGATTTGGGTGCTACTTACCAAAATTATAAAGCTGATATTTCAAGAACTTACCCTGTGAATGGTAAATTTTCAGCTAGACAGAAAGAGATTTATAATTTAGTTTTAAATGCTATGAAAATAGTTGAAGCTAATGCGAAGGCTGGGATTAGTTTGAAAGAACTTAATCAATTAGTTGTGGATTATTATAGTGAAAACCTTCCGAAAATAAATCTTAATAATAATGTTTTTGACTATTATTTCCATTCTATTGGACATCAATTGGGTTTAGATACTCACGATTTAAGTTTTGGTGCTGATAAAAAATTGGAAGCTGGAATGGTAATTACAAACGAACCTGGTCTGTATATTGTTGACGAAGGTATTGGAATTAGAATTGAAGATGATTTATTAATAACAGAAGAAGGTTGTATTAATTTATCAAAAGATATAATTAAAGAAATTGATGAGATTGAAGAATTTTTTGCAAAAAACAATAGATATATTAAAAGCTGATTAAATCAGCTTTTACTGTTATAATATAGTTATAAAAGGAGTATTTATGAAAATTACAGTTGTGGGTACAGGTTATGTAGGACTTAGTTTAGCTACCTTATTATCTTTGGATAATGAAGTCATCGCTTTAGATGTAAATGAAGCGAAAGTAAATTTAATAAACCAAAAGAAATCTCCAATTCATGATAATGAAATTCAAAATTATTTAACTACTAAGAAATTGAATTTAAAAGCTACCATAGATAAGGATGAGGCTTATTATGGGAGTGAAATAATAGTGCTTGCGGTTCCTACAAATTATGATCCTGTTAAAAATTATTTTGATACCAGTAGTATTGAAGTTGTTTTAAATGATATAAAACAAAGATTGGATAGTGCCTTTATTGTGATTAAATCTACTATACCTGTTGGTTATAGCGATAGCATCCAACAAAAATATCCTGATTTTGAAATTGTATTTAGTCCTGAATTTTTAAGAGAAGGAAATGCATTATACGATAATTTATATCCTAGCAGAATAGTTTTAGGATCAAGTAGCGTTAAGGCACAAAAATTTGCTTTATTACTTAAAAATGCAGCTTTAAATAATCCTCCTGTTTTATTTTGTAACAACAGCGAAGCTGAAGCTATTAAACTTTTTGCGAATACTTATTTAGCTTTAAGAATTGCATTTTTTAATGAATTAGATACTTATGCAGAACTTAGAAATTTAGACACTAAAGCAATTATTGAAGGAGTTTGTTTTGACAGCAGGATAGGGAATTATTACAACAACCCATCTTTTGGTTATGGTGGTTATTGTCTGCCTAAAGATACTAAACAACTTCGTGCTAATTTTGAAAATATTCCTAATAATATAATTAGTGCAATAGTAGAGGCTAATAGCACTCGTAAAGATTTTATTGCGGATCAAATAATCGCAAAAAACCCAAAAGTTGTGGGTATTTACCGTTTGGTGATGAAATATAACAGCGATAATTTTAGATCAAGCTCTATTCAAGGAGTAATGAAAAGAATTAAAGCTAAAGGGATTGAGGTTGTGGTGTATGAGCCAGTACTTAAAGAGGAAACTTTCTTTAACAGCAAAGTTATCAAAGATTTAAGTGAGTTTAAAAAGATGAGTGATATTATTATCAGTAATCGTAAGTATTCAGATTTATCAGATGTTATGGATAAAGTTTATACAAGGGATATTTTTAATAACGATTAATGAAAAAGGTATTAGTTATAGTAGGATCTACTGCCACTGGTAAAAGCGATTTAGCTATTGAGCTTTTAAAGGAATTTAATGGTGAAATAATTTCTGGAGATAGTATTCAAATCTACCAAGGTTTAGATATTGGTTCTGCAAAAATAAGCAAAGATTATCTTTTAAAATATCCTCATCATTTAATTGATATTTTAAGTCCTTTTGATTCATACAGTGTCTATGATTTTCAAAAAAATGCTAGGGATAAAATAAAAGAAATAAGTTTAAAAAATAAATTACCAATCATAGCTGGAGGAACTGGACTTTATATTAAAGCCACTATTTATGATTATGAATTTTCAACTAAAGAAAATCATAGTTTTGAAAGTGATTTAGATAATGAATCATTGTGGTTAAGATTAAAAGAATTAGACCCTTTAAGTGCTGATAAAATTCATCCAAATAATAGGGTAAGAGTGCTTAGAGCTATTAATATCGCTTTGGAAGGTGTCAAAAAAAGCGAATTAGAATCTAAACAAAAAAAAGAGAAAATATATGATGTTTTAATGATAGGGATTAAAAAAGATAGAGAAATTCTTTATCAAAATATTGAAAAAAGAATTGATAAAATGTTTGAACAAGGATTGCTTCAAGAAGTTGAAAATTTATTAAAACAAGGACTAGATTTTAGTTATCAATCATTAAAGGGAATAGGTTATAAGGAATTTAAAGAATATTTTGAAAATACCATCAGTCTAAATGAAGTTAGAAATTTAATAATTAGAAATAGCAAAAGATTTGCGAAAAGACAGGAAACTTGGTTTAAAAATCAGGAACAAGTTGAGTGGTATGAATTTGATGATATTTTAAATATAAAAAAGAGAGTTAAGGAATGGTTAAATGAGTGATAGATTTTTAAGAATGCAGTATCTTATCGAAGAAGAAGGTTTGAAAAAATTAAGAAATTCAACCGTTTTAATAGCTGGTGTTGGTGGTGTTGGAAGTTTTGTAGCCGAAGCTCTTGCAAGAAGCGGTGTTGGTAAATTAATTTTAGTAGATTATGATAAAATTGAAATTTCTAATCTTAATAGACAATTAGAGACTACTAATTCAAACATTGGACAAAGTAAAGTAAAAGAAATGGCTAAAAGAATTGAAGCTATCAGTGATTGTGTAGTTGAAGCTAGGGAAGAGTATGTGAATGCTGAGTTTGAATTTGAAAAAGTTGATTATGTAGTGGATTGTATTGATATTTTGGTAAGTAAATTTGAGTTGGTAAAAAAAGCACATAAAAAAAGAATACCCTGCGTTTCAGCCTTAGGATCTGCCAGAAGACTTAATCCTGAAAATATTATTTATACAACTTTGGATAAAACTAAAAACGACCCTTTAGCTAAAAATTTTAGAAAATTAGTTAAAAAAGAAAATTATGTTAGAAAAATCAGAGTTGTTTATATAGATTCACTTCCTAGTGAAGTTAATGTTTTAAATAAAGAAGGAAAAACCAGGAAACAACAATTTCCCCTCGGAAGTAGTATAATGGTTGTAGGTAGTGTTGGTTTAAAAATTGCCTATGTGGTAATAAAAAAAATTATTGGAGGTAAAATGAATTTTAAAGATTTTAAATATGAAAGAATTAGCTTAGAAGTTATTGAAAAAAGATTTAATGAAATTTTTGAAAAATTAGAAAATGCAGAAAGTGAAGCAGAATTTATTAAATACTTTAAAGAAGTAAATGAATTTAGAAATTATGTATATACGATGAGTAATCTTTCATCAATCAGAAATAGTATTGACACGTCAGATGTTTTTTATGATGAAGAAAATACTTATTGGGATAATACTGGACCTTATATTTTTAATTTAATTACTAAATTTTATAAAATTTGTTTAAATTCAAAATTTAAAGATAATGATTATATTCCTAAAATATTTTTTGATTTAGCTAAGGTATCACTTGAAACTTTTGATGAAAAAATAATAACAGAATCACAAATTGAAAATAAATTAAGCAGTGAATACTCTAAGTTGATTGCGAGTGCTAAAATTGAATTTGAAGGTGAAGTTTATAACATTTCAAGCATTGGTAAAAAAATAAATGATCAAGATAGAGAAGTTAGAAAAAATGCCTATCTTGCTTTGAGTAAATTTTTTGAAGAAAATGAAGCTGAATTTGATAGAATTTATGATGAATTAGTAAAGGTAAGACACCAAATCGCCACAAAACTTGGTTATCAAAACTATACCGAATTAGCTTATAAAAACTTGGCTCGTTTAGATTATAATCAGGAAGATGTTAAAAAATTTAGACAACAAATTATAGATGAAGTTGTGCCTTTTTCAGCAGAATTGTTAATTAAACAAAAAGAAAGATTAGGTCTTGATGAATTAAGAATTTACGATAAAAATTATACTTTTAAAACAGGAAATCCAATTCCTAAAGGAAATGTTGAAGAATTGATTGCTAAAGCTGATAAGATGTATCAAGAAATGTCTAAAGAAACTAATGATTTCTTTAAAATGATGTTAGATAAACAATTGTTTGATTTAGAAAGTAAAGATAATAAAATGGCTGGAGGTTATTGCAGCACCCTTCCTTTATACAAAGCACCTTTTATCTTTGCGAATTTTAAAGGTACAAAAGATGATGTGGATGTTTTGACTCATGAGGCAGGACATGCCTTTCAAGCGTATTTAACTTCACTTGAAAATGATATACCAGAATGTGCTTTTCCAACAATGGAAACTGCAGAAATTCACTCAATGTCAATGGAATTTTTCGCTTATCCTTGGATAGAGAATTTCTTTAAGGAAGATAGCGATAAATATTATTATTCTCATATCGCTGAAAGCATTAAGTTTTTACCATACGGTAGCTTAGTTGATCATTTCCAACATGAAATCTATAACAATCCAAATTTAAGTAAGGAAGAGCGTAAACTTGTTTGGAAAAAATTAGAAGCTATTTATTTAAAAGAAGTTAGTAATGGTGAAATAGAATTTTTAAACAAAGGAACTTATTGGTATCGTCAAGGACATATTTTTAGCTCTCCATTCTATTATATTGATTACTGTATTGCTCAAATCTGTGCCTTCCAATTCTATATTAGAAGTTTGAAAGATAAAGAAAATACTTGGAATGACTATTTAAAATTATGTAGAAATGGTGGAACTAAAACCTTCCTTGAAAACATCAAAGATGTTAATATTAAATCGCCATTTGAATATGGTACAATTAAAGAGGTTATTAGCGAAATTAAAAATCGATTAGAAAAATATGATGTTACTAAATTTTAGGAGGATAAAATGATTAATAAAACATACGATTATGTAGATTTAACTTTTAATAATTTCATTTCAAAAGTTTTTATAACTTTAAGTTTAGGTCTTTTTATAACAGCCATTACTAGTTTTGCGACTTTCAGTTTTTTAATTAAAGACCCTATGTTGTTTTCACTAGTTCCTTTTGCTGTAATTTTACAAATAGGAATTACACTTTTCTTTTCATTTAGACTTAATAAAATGAAAGTTATTACTGCAAAAATTTGTTTTGCCCTATATAGTATTTTAACAGGCATTACATTTAGTACTTTACTGGTTTCATTTGATATTACCACACTTGCTTATTGCTTTTTAATTACTGCATCAGTGTTTATTTCAATGGCAATTATCGGATATCGTTTAGGGGCTAATTTTTTAAGTTTTGGACCTTATTTATATGCAGGAATTTTCGGAATGGTAATAATAACCATTTTGAATATTTTCATTAAAAGTAATGGTATTAGTACATTTTTACTCTATGGTGGTGTGATTTTATTTTTGGGTTTTATAGCTTATGATGTCAATAAAATTAAAGAATTTTATTATTTAGAAAGCAATGTTGAATCTAGAGATAAAATAATGATTTATGGTGCTTTTATTCTCTATTTAGATTTTGTGAATCTATTTATTAGAATACTAAGGATTTTTGGTAGAGGTGGAAGAGGTCGTAAATAATTTGACTTATTATTAATTTTGTGAGATATTTTATATAATATTTAAAAAATATAGAGAGGAAAAAAATGGGTTTTAATCAAACTGATTACATAGCAAAATGGCGTAAAGAAAACATGCGTACCATTAATGCTATTTACAAAAAAAGTTTTGTAGATGAATTTAAAGAAGCTTGTAAGATTTTAGAAGTATCACAATCACAAGTTTTTAGAAAAGCGATGTCAGATGTAATTAAAAAAGCTGCTGTTAAAAAAACTAAAGCAGAAGAAAATAAATAAAAACCATTTTGAAATGGTTTTTTATTTTTTTAAAAAATAGTGCGTTTTAATAGCATTAGAAAAAATGATATGTTACAATTAGCTTGTAAAAGATTGTAGACATTTGTTTATTTTTTAACATATTGATTGGGAGGGAAAAAAGATGTCAAAAAATGAAGCATTAGCTGAATTAGAAAAAAATCAATGGCTTGGTTTTAAAGGTGATTCTTGGAAACAAAACATTGATGTAGCTCAATTTATCCGTGATAACTACACTGAATATACAGGAGATGAATCTTTCTTAGCAGAAGCTACTGAAGGTACTAAGAAACTAAATGCAGTATTCCAAGATTTATTAGCTTACGAAGTTGAACATGGCGTAGCTGATATGGAAGAAAAAGTTGTCGCAACTATTCTTGCTTATGATAAAGCATATATCAAAGAAGAATTAAAAGATTATGAAAAAATTATCGGTCTACAAACAGATAAACCATTAAAACAAGGTTTAAATCCATTTGGTGGTGTTCGTATGGCTAAACAAGCTTTAGAGGCTTATGGATATAAATTAGATCCAGAAGTAGAAGCTAAATTTAGCGATTGGGTTCAAACACACAACCAAGGTGTATTTGATGTTTATGATGATGAAATCCGTGTTGCGCGTCGTAACAAAATAATTACTGGTCTTCCAGATGCTTATGGTCGTGGTCGTATTATAGGAGATTATCGCCGTGTAGCTTTATATGGTGTTGATTTCTTAATGAAAGAAAAATATAAAGACTGGAAAGCGTTAGAAAAAGATATTTATACTGATGCAGATATGCAACTTCGTGAAGAAGTTTCTAAACAATACCGTGCTTTAGGTGAATTAATTAAATTAGGTGATTTACACGGATTTGATTTAAGAAGACCTGCAGGAACTGCTCAAGAAGCTATTCAATGGACTTATTTAGCATTCTTAGCTGCTGCTAAACAAACAAATGGTGCTGCGACTTCTTTAGGTCGTATGGATGCTTTCTTCGATATTTATATTGAACGTGATTTAAAAGCTGGTTTAATTACTGAATCAGAAGCTCAAGAATTCATTGATCATTTTGTAATGAAATTAAGAATGATTCGTTTCGCTCGTACTCCTGACTTTAACGATGTATTCTCTGGTATGCCTACTTGGGTTACATTGTCAATCGCTGGTATGAACAATGATGGTCGTTCATTAGTTACTAAAACAGCATTCCGTTGCTTACACACATTATATACAATGGGTGAATCACCAGAACCTAACTTAACTATTTTCTATAATGAAAAATTACCTCTAGCATATCGTCAATACTGTGCTAAGGTTTCAATCGACACTTCAGCTATTCAATACGAAAATGATGAAGTTATGAGCTTAAAATTAGGATCTACTGATGCTGCGATTGCTTGTTGTGTATCGCCATCAATTATGGGTCTTGAACACCAATACTTCGGTGCTAGATTCTCTGGTCCAAAAGCATTATTATATGCAGTATCTGGTGGTATTGATGAAAAAACTCGTGATAAAGTTATTGATGGTTTAGAACCAATTACTTCTGATTATTTAGATTACGATGAATTAGTTAAGAAGTTAGATGTAGTATTAGATTGGACTGCAAAAACTTACATGCGTGCTTTAAATATCATTCATAGATCTCATGATAGATATGCTTATGAATCAAGTCAAATGGCTTTATTAGACACACACCCACATCGTTATTTTGCGACTGGTATCGCAGGATTAGCTTTAGTTGGTGATATGTTATCAGCTGTTAAGTATTCAAAAGTTCGTATTGTTCGTGATGAAACTGGCTTCCCAGTAGACTATGTGGTTGAGGGTGAACAATTCCCTACATTTGGTAACAATGATGACCGTGTAGATTCACTTGTAACAGGATTCTTACATGACTTTATGGAAAGATTACGCAAATTACCTACATATCGTAATGCAGAAGTTACAACTTCAATCTTAACAATTACTTCTAATATTGTTTATGGTAAATCATTAGGTAATGTATTTACTGGATCAAACCCTGAAATTGTAGGTTACCGTGAACCTTGGACTCCAATTGCTCCAGGTGCTAACCCTCAATATAACTCAGTTAAATCTGGTGCTCTTGCGGCTCTTGCGTCAGTTGCTAAAATTCCATTTGACGATGCTAAAGATGGTAGTTCATATACATTCGCTATTCATCCTAAAGCACTTGGAAGAGATGATAATGATAGAAAAGCTAACTTAGCTTCAATGTTAGATGGTTACTTCAAGAAGGGTGGACACCACTTAAATGTTAACGTATTGAATCGTGAAAAATTAATTCACATCTTACAAAACCCTAGTGAAAACCCTCATGCTGTGCTTCGTGTTTCAGGATATGCTTTATACTTAAATAAAGCTACTAAAGCACAAATTGATGATATCTTAAAACGAGTTATCCACAATCAATTCTAATAAAAAATTAAGCTACAATGAAAAATTGTAGCTTTTTTATTAGTTTATTAATATAATAAAGATATGGAATTTTTTACTGTAAATGATATTGGTAAAGTAAGAAAAAGTAATCAAGACAGTTTAATTTGTTGTTATAATAAGAATAATGATTTTTTAGCACTAGTTGCGGATGGTGTTGGTGGTAATCGTGGTGGAGATGTAGCTTCACAAAAAATAATTAGTGATTTTTCATCATATTTTAGTGAAAATACAGGTTTTAAAAACGAGAAAGAAATTAAAATTTTTGTATCTAACATCATTAGTAGAATTAATAAAGAAATTTATGATATTTCTAAAAATAATTATGAATTTAGAGGAATGTGTAGTACTTTAGTTGGAATTTTAATTACCGATGTTGGAAATTATTGGTTTAATGCTGGAGATAGTAGGGTTTATCTTTTTAATGAAAAACTTATTCAATTAAGTGATGATCATAGTTTTGTAAATGAACTTATTAAATCGAAATTATTAACCAAAGAAAAAGCTAAAAGCCATAACAAGAAAAATCATATTTTAAAAGCTATTGGAGTTAGTGATGAAATTGATTTTGATTTTGAAAAAGTTAATGACAAAGGAAGTTATTTCTTACTGTGTAGCGATGGACTTCACGGTTATGTTGAAGAAGAAGATATTGAAAAAGTATTAAAAACCAATCAAAATATCACCACCAAAACTAAACAATTATTAAATTTAGCACTTAAAAGCGGTGGTTATGATAATATTTCAATTATTTTAATAAAAAATGATGAGGTAGACAGTGAATAATTTGTTGATGAATAGATATAAATTATTAAAATTAATAGGTAAAGGCGGCATGGCTGATGTTTACCTTGCTTTAGATACAATTTTAAATAGAGAAGTTGCGATTAAAATTTTAAAATCAGATCTTACTGGTGATTTATATTCTGTAGAAAGATTTAAAAGAGAGGCTTTTGCAGTTAGTAAATTAATGCATCCTAATATTGTAGAAATCTATGATGTGGGTGAACAAGACAACCATTATTTCATCGTAATGGAATATGTTTCTGGCTCTACCTTAAAAAAATTAATTCAAAAAAGAGGTAAGTTAGATAAAAAAGAAGCAATATTTATTATGAAACAATTAAGTAGTGCTTTGTGTCATGCCCATAGTGAAAACATTATTCATAGAGATATTAAACCTCAAAATGTGATTGTTAAAGATGATGGTACAGTTAAAATATTAGATTTTGGAATAGCACTCGCAAGCGATGCGATGCAACTAACCGCCAATAATACAGTTCTTGGAAGTGTCCATTATTTAGCACCAGAGCTGTCAAAAGGATCTTATGCTAGTATACAGTCTGATATTTATGCCTTGGGTGTTGTATTTTATGAATTGCTTAGCGGAACTGTTCCTTATAAAGCACAAACTCCAATTGATGTGGCGATTAAACATTTAAACGAACCTTTTCCAAAAATTAGAGATATTGATAAAACAATTCCCAAAGAACTTGAAGATGTTATTTTAAAATGTTGTGCCAAAGAAAAAATTAATAGATATAAAGATTTATCTGAACTTTTAGGTGATTTAGAAATGAATAAAAAAAATAGTAAGAAAAACAGTAAAAAGAAAAAAGTAGATAGAAGTAGTGCTTATATATTCATATACATAACAGTTATCACAATCATTAGTATTGTATTGATTATTTTTACTTTAATATTAAGTGGGGTTTTGCGTTTTGGAACTAAGTATGTTGCTGTTCCCGATATTCAAAACTATGATGTCTTAGAAGCTCAAGAATTATTACAATTAGAAGGATTAAGTATTGATTTGAATAATATTAAAAGAGAACTTACCGATAATATAGATCAGGGAAAAATAATTAGTTTTGTTCCGGAAGCAGGAAGCGAAGTTGAAAAGGGAAGCAAGGTTGTAATCACGGTTTCTGAAGGAAAATATGCTGTGATGAAAGATTATGTAGGTAAAAATATTAAAGAAGTTAGACAAGAAATAGAAAATGTTTACAAATATGTAACTATTAAAACAGAAGTTGATAATACTTCTGCTAAGGAAAGTGGAACTATTTTAAAACAAGAATTATTACTACCTAATGATAAGTTTAATCCCAATGAAATTAAAGAAATTAAATTTACCTATGTTCCTTATCCTAGTATAATGATTCCTCACAATATTAAAAATAGTAAGTATAATGATGCAAAATTCTTTTTTGAAGAAAAAGGTTTAAAGGTAGAACTTATTAAAGTTGATAGAAGTCAATTAAGTGAAGAAGACAGTAAAAAATATATTAATGGTGATATTATTGAAATTAATCCGTCAGAAGGTACTATTTATACCCAAGAAGATAATAATAAAATCATTATTAAATATTTTGAAGAATAATTTAAGCAGTTTTTACTGCTTTTATTTTTAAAATTTTATATAATTATATTATGGAAAAATTTAATAAAAGACAAGATATATATAACGGCTATATAGTAAAGCTGGTAAAAGATGAAGTTATTTTAGATGATGGAAGTATTAGTTATCGTGAAGTCGTAAAGCATAATGGAGGTGCTTGTATTGCGATTGAAGATAACGAAGGTAAATTTTTAATGGTTAAACAATATCGTTATGCGGTTGAAAGAGAAATGTATGAGTTTTGTGCAGGGAAATTAGAACCTAACGAAGATCCTAAAAATACCGCAATTAGAGAAGCGGTTGAAGAAACTGGTTATAGTGTTAAAGATGTAATAGATTTTGGTTATATGGTTCCGACTTGCGGTTATTGTAGTGAGTTAATTTATTTATATTATGCGAAATTAGATAAATTTCTTGGTCAGGAATTAGATAAAGATGAAAGAATAGAACTTCATCGTTTCACCTTAGATGAAATACATCAAATGATAAAAGAAGGTAAGATAGTAGATGCTAAAAGCATATGTCTAGCTTACCATATTGAAAGAATGAGGGGATAAAAATGAATTTAAGAAAAAAATTATTATATACTGCCATCGCAATAATTTACATTGTGAGCTCTTTAGTGCTAGGTGATTTTTCTTTTGGCATTATTCAATTTAGATACGCAGAAGTTTTAAATGTTTTAGCATTAAAAGATAAAAAATATATTTACGCCTTAACAGTTGCTTGTTTTATTACTAATTTAATAGGAGTAATTATCGGAATTAATCCTATTGGTTTTTTAGATGTGTTTTTAGGAACTTTCGCAACCTTTATTGCGGCTACTTTAATAAATAAATTTAAGGATGTTAAAACATTTAATCAACCACTTTTAGCTTTAACAATGCCTGCTTTAATCAACGGTCTTATTATAGGTGCTGAACTTGCTTATGTTTTTGGTAGAGATAATTTCTTTGCGTTATTTATTTATAATTTCTCAACAGTTTTTGCGAGTGAATTTGTGATTGTACTTATTTTTGGTTTAATAGTTAAAGATAGACTATTCAAAATTTTGGAGAACTTTGATGAAAAAAATTGAAAGAGATGATCTTAGTTGTTTAAACCCCTATCTTAATGAGTTAGAAACTGCCCAAGCTATTGTAATTAGTGAAGATGGACAAGATAGATATGCGATAGTTCATATCGATATTTTTGAAGATATTAAGGAGCTTATAAGACCTAAAAATGATGTTATGAGTTTTGAGGATGTAGATCTTAGCAATGTAGAGGTTAGGGTTGTTGGTCAAGTAAAAGAAATGAGCGACGATGAGTTTGATATTTTAAAAGACAAATTTGTAGAAATGCTTGAAAAACAACTTCGTCCAAGTAAGAAAGGTTTCAACAAGAATGAATCATAAGGGTTATTTCATTACTTTTGAAGGTGTTGACGGTAGTGGTAAGAGCAGTGTTGCTTTAAGAATTAAAGAAGAGTTAGAAAAATTAAATTTTAAAATATTACACACTAGAGAACCTGGTGGCATTGAGATCGCGGAAAGTATTAGAGAAATTATTTTAAATCCTAAAAATGTAGCTATGGATCAGAGAACAGAGGCTTTATTGTATGCTGCAAGTCGTCGTCAACACTTAGTTCAAAAAGTTATACCAGCATTATTGGAAAATAAAATTGTTTTGTGTGAAAGATTTTTAGATTCTTCATTAGCTTACCAAGGATATGCTAGGGGAATTGGCATTGAAGAGGTTTTAAAAATTAACGATTTTGCTATAAATGATATTATGCCAGATTTTACTATTTTTTTAGATGTTGATGAAAAAGTCGGTCTTGACAGAATTAGTAATAGGGTCAATAAAGACAGATTAGATTTAGAAAGCATTAATTTTCACAGCAAAGTTAAAAAAGGCTATGATATTGTGAATGAAATGTTTAAAGATAGAATAGTAAAGGTAGATGCATCTAAACCGTTAAATGATGTAGTTGATGAAATTTTAGCTATTATTGTTAAAAAAATTTATGATTAATCAAATAGAAAATAATCAAAATATTGCATATAAAAGCATTAGTAATATTTTAAAATATGATAGATTGAGCCACTGTATTTTGTTTGAGGGGTATAAGAGTAATTTTAAATTAGATTTAGCTTTTATGCTTAGTTATGCGATTGTAACTAAAAGTAAAGATTTAAAAATTAGAGATATTAATTTATACGATCGTATTTTGAAAAATGAATATCTTGATATTTTTTTTATTGATGGAAGTAAAGAAATTATTAAAAAAGAAGATATTTTAATGATGTTTGAAAGATTTAAAAATACCGGTTTTGAACTCAACAATAAAAAAGTATATATTATAAATAATATCAATAATGCTTCTAGTAAAGTTTTAAATATGCTTTTAAAATATAGTGAAGAGCCTACTTCTAAAGATATTTACGGTATTTTCATTACGGATGATGTTAATAATCTTTTAGAAACTATTAAAAGCAGAAGTTTAAGAATTTTATTTAAAAAAGATAATGAACAATTACTTTTAGAAAAATACCGCGAATTAAACATAAGTGAAGGTCTAGTCCTAACAAGACTAAATATTCCTTATAGCGAAGAATTTAATTTTGAACTTTTTAAAACAACATACGCTTTTTTTAAAGAATTTATTTATAATTTAGCTAATATTGATAAGGTGGTGGCTTATTATCATTTTAATTATTTAGAAAATATTAAAAAGTATGAAAAAGATGATGTTATTAAAAATATTTTGATTTTTTTAGATTTGATTTTATTAATTTTTAACGATAATAGTTATCTTAATGATGAATTTTCTCAATTAAAAAATAAAATTATTAATATTGATAAATTAAAATTTTTATCCATAATTATCCATACTAAAAATAAAATAAATAGCTATTATGATTATAAATTGCTTTTGGATGAGATGTTTTACAATTTAAAGGGAGAAGTATTATGCAAAGAATAAAAAGTTTTGAAAATGATAGACCAACTCTTTTTATAGTCGCAACTCCTATTGGGAATTTAAGTGAAATTAGTAATAGGTGCATTGAAATTTTAAATAGAGTTGATGTGATTGCCTGTGAAGATACTAGGGTTTCTATTAATTTATTAAATCATTTAAAAATTAAAAAACCTTTAATTTCCTATCATAATTATAATGAAAAAGATAGTAGTGAAGGTATTATTAAATTACTTCAAGAAAATAAAAATGTGGCACTTATTAGTGATGCTGGATACCCTTTAATTAGTGATCCTGGATATAATATAGTAACTTTATGTATTAAATATGATTTTAATGTAGTAGCAATTTCTGGTGCTAGTGCAGCTTTAAATGCTTTAGTTGCTTCAGGTTTAGACACTAGTAGATATTTATTTTTCGGATTTTTATCAAATAAAGAAAAGGAAGCTGTTAGAGAAATTGAAAGTTTAAAAACATTCCCTTACACCATTATTTTTTATGAATCTGTTCATAGAATTAATAAAAATTTGAATTTAATGGCTAATATTTTTGGTGATAGATATATATGTATCGCAAGAGAGCTTACTAAAAAACACGAAGAGTATATTAGGGGAAGTATTTTTGAACTTAAAGATTTAGAAGATTTAAAGGGAGAGATGGTTGTGGTGGTAGAAGGATATAAAAACCTTCCTCAAACCGTATCGATTAATGAGGCTATGTTTTTAGTTGATAATTATGTTAAAAGTGGAATGAGCGTTAAAGATGCGATTAGTGAAGTTGCGAAAAAATGCAATATCGCAAAAAAGGTAGTATATAACAATTACCATAAATGTTCGTAGGAGGTAAAATGCAAAATTATATTTTAAGTATTATATTATTAGTTCCAGCATTAATAATGACAATCAGAATGATAAAACTTATTATTAGAACTAGAAAGATTAAAGAGTATAATGTGGTAGTTTCTGAATCTTTTAATGATCAAGAAAAACATTTTGAATCAATTTCAAATTATTTAAACACAAACAAAGATGAAGAGTTTAATCAAAAAGCAATGATTTGTTTAATGGCAGGTAAAATTCGTTTAAAACAAACATTTGAATATTTTGATAAAATTAAAATTGATTATCTTTTAACTACTAATAATAAACTTGATAAACAAAAATCATTTTTAAATAGTGACAGCTATTTTTGGCTTTTAATGGCGATTGTGAATGGTAGAAATGATAATGATATACTTGATAAATTAAACTTCATTATCAATGATAGTGATTATTTTTCATTATTTTTATATAGCGATATGGCTAAATCAATGATTGAAAATTTTAAAGGAGGAAGTGATTTTAGTTTTTATCACAGATTTTTAGAAGGGGATTATGATTCTTATCTTTATGATAAACATTTGATTGGTCTTTTTAAAAAAATTGCGACAACGATTTTAATTTATTTTAATCAAGAAGTTTCAGATGAAGAAATGCCTTCTTTTTCAAAAACAAATACCGGAAACTATATTTTAAAGGAACTTGGTTTATATGAAAAATATCACCAAAATTAAAGATTATTTATTTCTTTTAATTAATTTAGTACTTGTTTTTATAATTTTAAATTTTATTTTTTATAACGTTAGTAAAGAAAACATTATTTCATTATTTAATAGTGGAAATTATATTAGTGATGGAGATTATTTTTATCAATTTGTACCTTTTTATCAAGAGTTTTATAGCTTAATACAAAAAGGTAATTTATCTTGGTCTTGGAATTTGTTTTTTGGTAATAATTTTTTTGCATCAAAATCATATTATTTAATCGGAGATATTTATGCTTGGATAGGATATTTATTTTTTCAAAATAAAGAAGCTATCACCACAATTTTATTTAAATTGTATATTTTTAAATTGACAATATCAGCTATAACTTCATATTTTTTATTTTCAAAATTAAAAATAAATCATTATCTTAGAGTTATTTATAGTTTAGCTTATGTTTTTTGCGGGTTTAACTCTATGTTTGTTGAAGTTCCAATATTTATTTCTTATTACAGTTTTGTGCCTTTAATATTTATAGGGATTGAGGATATTATCAATCATAAAAAATTCAATAATTTTATAATCGGATCGTTTTTATTATTGATAACCAATTACTATCTTTCCTTCACAAGTTTTGTCTTTATTTTAATTTATTATATTTTTAGATTTTTTATAGTTAAAAATAATTTTTTTGATTTTATTAAAACAGGATTTTTAACTCTATTTAATTTTATAATATCATTATTTTTATCATCTTTTATTTGGCTTCCTTCGCTTCTTTTTCTATTAAATTCACCAAGACTATCAGTTAAACCACTTATGGAATTTAACTTTTGGACTATAAATGATAGTTTAAGAATATTGAGTAATTTTTTAATGCCTTTAAATTATTCTTTGGATAGTGTATTTTCAAATTATTGGTACTTTTTTAATCAAATTGGTATTTATTTTAGTTTGATTGGTTTGAGTGGATTGGGTTTGATTTTTACTTTAAAAAATTTAAAAAATAAATTACTTTATCTTATTTTGGTATTAATTAGCTGTCTATCTTTAATAAGTCCAATTGTTGGAAAAATGCTTTTATTTACCTACACTTTAAGATATACCATAAATATTACTTTAATATTATTGATTATTTCAAGTTTAGTTTTTAATGAATTTTTAACTATTAATTTAAAAAGAAATATTGTTTATATTATAGGCTTTTTAGTGGTGCTTTTAGGCGTTTATTATTTTATTAAAATTAATATCGTTCAAGATTTTTATTTAGAGGAAAAAGTTTTTAAACTAATACCTTATTTTTTAATTGGATATGCTTTGATTATCTCGGTATTATCTTTTGATTTTAAATTTAAATCGATTTTTTTATTAATTTTATTAACAATTTTAACATTTGAATTAATAAATTTTAACATTTCACCTTTTAATACACAAATGCTTAAAAATAAAATAGTGATAGATGATAAGTTTTTAGCTGCTTATCAAAAATTAAAGCAATACGATAATAGTTTTTATCGTATTGATACTGAGGTTATTGGTGTAAATCAAAATGTATATTATCAAATACCGTCAGCCTTTACTTATGATTCTACTTATCAATATAGTATGTATCCTTTTTTAGAAACTATGAGAATGTATCCAAATGTAGATTGGAGATTTAGTTTTAATGATTTTGGTTATACTTTGGGTAATCCTTTTTTAGGAATAAAATATGCGATAGTTAAAGATGAAAGTAAGTTCGAAACTTATGATTGGTATGGAATAGAGATTAAAGAACTTGAAACTCCTCCTTATCGTATTTATAAATTTAAAGATCCAGGAGCTATGGCAAAAACTATTAAAAAAGTAACTTTAATTGAAAATCAATTTAAAGAGTTAAACAAGGATAATTTTTCTATGCCTAAACACGAAGTAATTAAAAAGATGAGAGATGAAGTTGGGGTTGATGAAAAAATTTATCAGAAATTTAAAGATTATAATAATGATGATATTCAATACTTTGACGGTTACGAAACAGTTAATTCAATGTCTTTTAATATTGATTTAACTAAAAATTCTTTAGTAACTTTTGCGATTCCTTATGATGAGGGCTTTACAATTTTAGATAACGATAAAGAAATTGAAGGTTATAAGGCTTATGGAAGTTTTTATTTATTGGGTTTAAGTGAAGGTAGTCATAACATTGTATTTATTCACAATTACACTCACTTGAATAAGGCTTTTAAAATGATGGTTGTCGGAGCAGTATTGTTATTGATTAAGTTTATAATTTATATTTTTAAAAAAATAAAAAAGAGGTTTTATGTATAAATATGAGATAAGAGATGATTTATCACTTTCTAAAGTTATTGCACAATTTTATAATTTAAACAGTAAAAATATATTTGAAGTTTTAAAATTGTTAAATTCAGGAAGCACTATTCCTTTTATTGCTAGATATCGTAAAGAAGTTAGTGGTAATTTAGATGATGAATTTTTACGAAAAATTGTTAAAAAATACGAAGAAGAGTTATCTTTAGATGAAAGAAGAGTTACTATTTTTAATACTTTAAATGAATTAAATATAGATGATAAACAACTTTTTGAAGATATTTTAAAAGCTGATAGTTTAAATAGATTAGAAGATTTATATCGTCCTTATAAACCTAAAAAGAAAACTAAAGCAAGTGAAGCTATCCGTAAAGGACTTTTACCCCTTTCAAAATCAATAAAAGAAAATAAAAGTGAAAATGAATTAAATATTCTTGCAACTTCAATTCTTAATTCAAATGATGAATTAAAAGATTTAAAAGACTGCTTTCAAGGAGCTAGCGATATTATCGCACAGGAACTTAGTGATTCAGAAAAAGTTAGAAGTAGAATAAAAAGACATTTGCTTAAAAATGGTTTAATAAAATCGGTTAATAAAAAAGATGAAGATAGTGTTTATCGTAATTATTATAATTTTACAGCAATGATAAATAAGATTAAAGCTCATCAAGTTTTAGCACTAAATAGAGGTGAAGTTAATGATTATTTAAAGGTTGATTTAGAAATGGATGAGGAATTTGCTTTATTAGTTTTAAATCAAGAGCTTAATGTTAAAAATAGTAATGAATTTGTGGCTGGTATTTTAAAGGAAACTGTTAAGGATTGTTTTAAAAGACTTCTTTATCCAAGTATTGAAAATGAGATTAGAACAATGCTTACAACAAGAGCTAGTGAAGAATCTTTTGTGCTATTTTCAAAAAATCTCAAACAACTTTTATTAACACCTCCTATTAAAAATAAACGAATTTTAGCTTTAGACCCTGGTTATAAAAACGGATGTAAATACGCGACAGTGGATGAGTTTGGAAAATATCTAAGCAGTGGTGTAGTTTATATCACTAAACCAAATCTTAAAATAACAGAAGCAAAAGAGATTTTATTAACAGAAATTAAAAATAAAAATATTAATTTAGTAGCAATAGGGAATGGTACGGCTTGTAGAGAAACTGAAGAATTTTATGTTGCGTTAAATAAAGAAAACGATTTAAAGATACCATATGTATTGGTTGATGAAAGTGGAGCTTCGGTATATAGTGCTACTGAACTTGCAGCAAAAGAACTTCCAAATGTAGACCTTAACAACAGAAGTGCAGTATCGCTCGCAAGAAGAATTTTAGATCCTTTAGCTGAACTTGTAAAAATTGATCCCAAAGCTATTGGTCTTGGTCAATATCAACACGATTTAAATCAAAAATTATTACAAAAAGAATTAGATGGAGTAGTGGAAAATTGTGTAAATTTAGTTGGGGTTGATGTTAATAGTGCTTCAGCTTCACTTTTGAGTTATATTTCGGGGTTAAATAAAACTTTAGTCGATAATATTGTGAAGTATCGTGAAATAAATGGTGGTTTTAATTCGCGTCAAGAGCTTTTAAAAGTAGCTAAGATGGGCAGTAAAACTTTTGAACAATGCGTTGGTTTTTTAAGGGTTGAAAATATTAATGAACCTTTAGATAATAGTGCTATTCATCCTGAAAGTTATAATATCGCAAAAAAATTTATTAGTGATTTTAATTTAAAACTAAATAGTAATACTAATTTAAGTAATGAAGAAATTAAAGAATATGCTTCAAAAAATAATTTAGGATATGAAACTTTACTTGATATTAACAATGCGATTTGTAAAGCGAAAAGAGATGTTAGGGAGGATTTTGCTTCTCCAACTCTAAGTTTTGATATTAAAGATGTAAAGGATTTAAAAATAGGTGATATTTTAGAGGGTACTGTTAGAAATATTACTAACTTTGGAGCTTTTATAGACCTTGGAATTCATCATTCAGGATTGCTGCATATTTCTGAAATATCAAATAATTTTATTAAAAATGTATCCGATGTTTTAAGTGTCGGTGATAGAGTTAAAGTTAAGATTATTGAGATTGATATAGCTAAAAATAAACTTCAACTCACAATGAAAAACATATGATTTATAACAAAACTTGAGATAACTCAAGTTTTTTGTTGTAACTAAGTAAGTATAAAAATCAAGAGAGGATAGTATGAACATACCGTATAAACCATTATGGAATATTTTAACTTATTTCAAGTGTTTATACATATCTTCGTGTTTTAATGAAATCATATAACTCGAAATAAAAAAGTGGAAATCCTCCTGATTTTTTTATATATTTGAAAAATTAAAACATATAACTTAATGTATTTACTTTTTTAAGCGATAGTAATATAATCATTAATTATGAAAAAGTTATTGAAATATTTAAAAAAATATCGTAAAGATACTTACTTAACAATAATCTATGCAGTATTAGAAACATTAGCTCAATGTTTTATACCTTTTGTAACAGCTTCAATGATTAAATCTATTCAAAATGGTGAAGGTTTAGATAAACTTTTAAATTATTCAACAATTTTGTTTATTTGTTGTGTTTTAGCACTTATTTTTGGTGGTGCTTTAGGCATTCATTCTTCTATTGCATCGGTTGGTTTTAGTTACAATTTAAGAAAAGAAATGTTTGAAAATATTCAAAAGTTTTCTTTTCAAAACATTGATAAATTTAACACATCTTCCCTAGTTACTAGGATGACTAGTGATATTTCAAATGTTCAAATGGCATTTATGATGATTATTAAAACAGCAGTTAAAAGTCCTTTGATGGTTATTTTTTCTTTAGTAATGTCTTTTATTCTTTCAAAAGAACTATCAATGGCTTTTATTATTACCCTGCCTTTTTTAGTTGCGATATTTACTTTTATAACTTTAAAAGCAATGCCTTTATTTCAAAAGGTATTTAAAAAATATGACGATCTTAATGCTGGTATTCAAGAGAATATTAGAGGGATCAGAGTTGTGAAGGGTTTTGTGCGTGAAAATTATGAAATTAATAAATTTGATTTAGCTTCAAAAAGTATTTATAAATTATTTTCTAAAGCTGAAACTTTAGTGTCGGCGGTTGACCCTACCACAACTTTGGTTATTAATATAAATATTGTTTTAATTCTTTATTTTGGTTCTTATTTATTGATAAATGATCCACAAACTCAAATAAATGTAGGTATTTTAAGCACCTTAGTTCTTTATGGAATTCAAATGGTTTTTAATATAATGATGCTTATAATGGTTTATGTTATGATTGTGATTGCGTATGAATCTAGTAAAAGAATTTTAGAAATTTTATCAGAAAAATCTACTTTAGATGAAAACTTAGATGGAGTAACTGAAGTTAAAAATGGCGATATTAGTTTTAAAAATGTTTGTTTTAAATATAATGATAAAGCACAAAATTATGCACTTAAAAATATTAATTTAGAAATTAAAAGTGGAGAAGTTATAGGTATTTTAGGAAGCACTGGTAGCTCTAAAACCACTCTTATTCAGTTAATTAATAGGCTTTATGATGTAAGTGCAGGAAGTGTTATGGTGGGTGGTGTTGATGTTAGGGATTATAATTTAAAAATTCTTAGAGATAATGTAGCCATAGTTCTTCAAAAAAATATTTTGTTTAGTGGCAGTATTAAAGAAAATTTAAAATTTGGAAATGAAAACGCAACTGATGAAGAAATTATTGAGGTTTGTAGATTGGCTCAAGCTCATCAATTTATTGAAAGCACATCAAATGGATACGATACCTTATTAAATCAAGGAGGAAGTAATTTAAGTGGTGGGCAAAAACAAAGACTTTGTATCGCAAGAGCTTTACTTAAAAAACCCAAGATTTTAATTCTTGATGATTCTACAAGTGCTTTGGATAATAAAACCGATAATCTTCTTAGAAATTCACTTAAAAATTATTTACCAGAAGTAACTAAAATAATAGTTTCTCAAAGAATTTCATCAATTCAAGATTCAGATAAAATAATTATTATGAATAATGGAGAAGTGATAGATTTTGGAAATCACCAAGAGCTTTTATCAAGAAGCGATATTTATCGTAGTACCTATGATAACCAACAAAAAGGAGCTAGTTATGAAGAAAAATAAAAATGCTTTAATTCGTTTATTTAAAATGCTTTTTAAAATGTTTCCAAAAAGAATTTCTTTAATTTTAATCTGTACTACTTTAAGTTCTATAGTTGTGGGTATGCCTAGTGTTTTTATGCAGAAGTTATACAGTTTAATTGAAACAAATGCAGGATGGGAAAAATTAAGTAGCAGTGTTTTAAAAATTATCATAATTATAATTTGTATTTACATTCTTCATAATTCAATGAATTTTTATGCTAAAAGAAAAACTGCTTTAATTACTCAAGAATTTTTATATAAATTGCGTCAAATGATGTTTGATTCGATGCAACGAAGCGAGGTTGCTTATTTTGATAAAAACCAAGTAGGAGATATAATGTCTGTCTATACTAATGATATTGATACTTTAAGACAGATAATTTCTCAATCACTACCTCAATTATTTTTATCAATAGTAGTGGTAACCACTAATTTTGTGATTATGCTTTATTATTCTTTTTATCTAGCTTTGGTAGTATTGGTTGGTCTTTTTATTCTTGTGCTTGTGGTTAAAAAGGTTGGTGCTAAAAGTGGTCAATATTTCAAGCAACAGCAAGCTCATATAGGTAAACTTGAAAGTTATATTGAAGAAAATCTATCTGGTTTAAAGGTTGTGAAGGTTTTTAATTATGAAGATCGAGCTTTTAAAAATTTTGAAAAATTAAATAGTGATTTATTAAATTCAAGTGTTAATGCTAATATTAAAGCTAATATTATCCAACCCATCGCTTTTAATGTTGTGAATTTCATTTATATTGCGATTGCACTGTTTGGATGGTTATTTATTCATTATAAAGTTCAAAATGTGAGCTTTTCAAATTTAGCTTTTTCAATTAGTATCACTATTCCGTTTTTAAATGTTACCAGACAAGTTGCGGGTAACGTGAATGCGATTGTAGGGCAGTTAAACTACATTATGATGGCAAGTGCTGGAGCGGAGAGAATCTTTAAGTTATTAGATGAAAAAAGTGAAATTGATGACGGTGATGTTTCGCTTGTGATTAAAGATAACCAAAGATTTTGGAAAGTTGGTAATGACTATGTTTTATTAAAAGGGGATGTTGAATTCAAAGATGTTTCTTTTGGCTATGACGAAAATAAAGATGTAATTAAAAATATTAATATTTATGCAAATTACGGACAAAAAGTAGCACTTGTGGGAGCAACAGGTTCTGGTAAAACCACTATTATTAATTTAATAAATAGGTTTTATGATGTTAAGAGTGGATCTATTACGTTTGATGGTATAGATGTTAGAAGAATTAAAAAATCAGATTTAAGAAAATTAATAGGTGTTGTGCTTCAAGATGTACATTTATTTAATGGCACTGTTATGGATAATATTCGTTATGGTAGGTTAGATGCGAGTGATGAAGAATGTATTGAAGCCGCAAAAAGTGTCAGTGCTGATGATTTTATTCAAAGATTACCACAGGGTTACCAAACCATTATTAAAGAAAATGGTTCTAATTTATCTCAAGGTCAAAAACAATTACTTTCAATCGCAAGATGTAAAGTGTCTAACCCACTAGTTATGATTTTGGATGAAGCTACTTCTTCAATCGATACTCAGACAGAACTTTTAGTACAAAATGGTATGGATAATTTAATGAATGAAAGAACTGTATTTGTGATAGCTCATCGTTTAAGCACTATTAAAAATAGTGATGTTATTATGGTTATTGATAAAGGTGAAATTGTTGAAAGAGGAAATCACCAAAAATTAATTGAAAATAGAGGCATGTATTATAGATTATATACTGGTGATTTCAATTTGGAATAAAATTTCACATAAATTTCACAATAAAATGATTTAATAGTATTAGATAGTTTAAATAAAAGTTTTTCATTTTTAAGGCTCTTGAATAAAGAGCCTTCCTTTTTGTAGATGATGAATATATTTTATTCTTTGCGTTTATTTTAGTTAGAGGTTTTATGAATCTTTACATACATTCAGATGAAAGTGTAGTTTTTGATAAAAAGCATAATAACTAAACAAAGCAAAAAAGAATGGTTAATAAATGTTATTGATGGGTTAGAAATTGAGTGATAAAAATAAAAAATTCGTGGCTAAACAATAAAAAGTCCTTATAAATAAGGACTTTTTTCATATATGGTGGACGATAACGGACTCGAACCGCTGACCCTCTGCACGTCAAGCAAATGCTCTCCCAACTGAGCTAATCGTCCATAAACAAAAATGGAGCAGATGATGGGAATCGAACCCACGTAGTCAGCTTGGAAGGCTGAAGTTCTACCATTGAACTACATCTGCATTGCTTAATAATAATACTATTTAAAAATGTAATTGTCAAGATATTTTTTTTTATTTATTTTTAGATAGTATTTATTGAAAAATTATTAAAAAAGTTGTATAATTTAATTTAGTATCATATATATATATATATATATATATGAATTGGTGTAAAGGGAAACACCCATTCATATCAATTGTATAGTGATTACATAGATGATATCAAAGGAGGTTTTATGAAAAAAACAACAAAATTATTTTTTAATAAACGTAGTCAGTTTAGCATTAGAAAATTAACTATCGGAGTAGTTTCTCTTGCTATATCGAGTACTTTTATTTTAGCTAACACTTCAGCAATAGATGCGGGAGTAAATGTCTTTAATAGACAAGGAGATCCTATTTTAGCAAACGATGGATCACTTACACAGACAAATGTGGGTATTATCCAATATGCAAGAGGTGATAGACCAAATCGTTATGCGAATTTTGACACGTTTAATATTCTATATAATATTGAGGAAGTTAGCAAAGACGAACATTATGTAAATGTGACAATGACTTTCAATGAAAGACACGATAGATTTGATCGTCATTATGTATTGTTTAATATTCCTAATTCACTTTATGAACCAGAATTTATTACTCGTGATGAATATGAACCTTGGGATACTAATACTCCTTCGGTAACAAGAAAATATACTACTTGGACAGCACAACCTACTGAACCAAACACAGAGCCTTGGGTTGCGTATAAAAAGTATGTTCGTCCTAATCCAGATGGTGTTGGTAGTGTTTTAACTGATAATGGCGCTGTTGGTAATAAAGTTACTGGTCCAAATAGTGGTATTGTAGACCGAGTTGGGATGGAACATGATAGATGGGTTCACGACTGGTCTCGTATTGATTGGAGATACCAAACTGATACAACTCCTGATACTAGTAATATTTATGAAGAACAAATAAAGAAATTATCTCGTTCAATTTATATTGATGATAGAGGTGGAAGTAAAAAGACTGCTGTTTATAAATTTAGAGCAAGAGTTAAAGATTACAATGCTCCAATGAACTTTATTTTAGGTTATAACCAACCTGCAGGGGGATGGAATAACTATGAAGCTGTATTTGGTGAAACACCTGACAATCGTAATTATAATTTAAGATTCCCATTAACTTTACCTGAAAAAACTATTGTAAATAATTTAGATACTTTAACAGAACAAGATAAAAATTCAATTATTCAAAAAATAAAAGACGCTAACCCAGATTTATTTGGAAGCACAAACAGTTTGAAAAAACCTGTTATTTTATATGAAAGCAATAGTTTTATAATTCCAAATAATGGAAATAGTGGAGTTGTTAAAGTTAAATATATTGACGGAACATATGGCGAAATTCCAATAACAGATGTTGTAACGAAGAGAGTTAATACTGCTCAAACTTCACAACCAGCAGTTGTGGATACAACACTTAATTATATGATGGCAGAAGATCCATATGACAGATTAAGAAACCCTAAAGTTCCAGTAGCAGGGAATGATAATTACAAGCAATATTTCTCTTTAAATGAAAATAATAATGAGTATGCTAATAACGATCCTATTGGTTCTCTTAATAAAAATTACACTCGTATTCAATTGCCTAATAAAATTGATGTAGAGGGAACTCCAACAGAAGAACAGTGGAGACAACAAATGAACGCATTGACTAATAAGAATGTAAATGCAGGTAATAGAGAATTTCATCGTGGAACTGCTATTAACAACTATGGTACTCTATATAATGGAGATAATACTAGATATGATATGGATAAAACTAGCTATTGGGGTACGGAATTAAAACGTGGAACTAATGGTATTGAGGGTATTTTAGTAAAAGGACCTTCAGTAAAAGGAGATTCACAAGTAGAAGTAGGTTTGATAACTGAGGATATGTTGTTTAATCGTGTAAATCCATTGCAAAGTTTAAAAACAAATGCTCAAAATGAAATAAATAATCTACAATTATCACCAACTGATAAAGAAACTTACAAAAACCAAATAAATGGTGTAGACAGTCAAGAAACTATTGAAAGAATTGTTGGTGAAGCTAAGAAGAAAGCAAGCGATACTCAAAAAGCTAAAGATGAAGCAAAAGCACAAATAGATAAATTAAAATATCTAACACCAGAAGAAAGAGAAAATGCAAAACAACAAATTGACTCTAAATTCACAAAAGAAGAAGTTAAAAATATTGTTGATAATGCAACCGCAACTAATTTACAAAAAGCTAAAGAAAAAGGAATTGCCGATATTACACCTTTAAATAAATTGACTGAAGCAGAAAGACAAGATTTCACAAATAAAATTAATGGTGCTGCTACTCCTGCTCAAGTAGAACAATTTGTTAAAGATGCGATTGCAGCGAATGAGAAAAATCAAGCTGCAGAAGAAGCTAATAATGAAAAAGAAGAAGCTAAAAAAGTTATTGATGCGATTAGTGGTTTAGATTCAACTAAAAAACAAGAATTTAAAGAACAAATTAATAATGCGACTAGCACTAAAGAAATTGATTTAATTATTGAATTAGCAAAAGGTGCTGCGAAAGTTAACGAAGCTAAAGCGAAAATTGATGCTTTAGAAAATTTAAATAACGCTCAAAAACAAGCTATTAAAGATTCAATAGATGGAAATAGTGCAGGTGCAGGTACATCAGATGAAACTGGAGTAACTGAAACTAGCTTAAATCTTATTGTTTCAGAAGCTCAAGAATTAGATGATTCAATGAAATATTTAAAAGATTTAGTTGAATTTGCTAAACGAGTTAAAGATGGACCTGATTTCAACGGTAAAACAGAAGAAAGCAAAAATGCTTTAATCAATGCCTTAACAAACGCTGAAAGAGTAACTCCTAAAGAAAGTGGAGAAAATGCTGAAAAATCTAAAGTGGATAATCTTACAGATGAGTTATTAAAAGCAATTGATGGACTTCAAGATCCTACTATCACTGCTCCTACTCAAAATGTTAATAAACAATATCTACAACAAGAATATGATTTAGTTGATGGAGTAAAACAAGGAACTAAATATACTGGTGCTAGAGAAGATCTTAGACAAACATATGATAATGCAGCAGAAAAAGCTAGAGAAATTCTTGCTAAGAATGATGCTACTCAAGATGAAGTCAATAAGGCTTTAAATGACTTGATATTAGCTAAAAGTGCGTTAAACGGACAAGACCCTACTAACGAAGCTCCAACCTTTACTGCTCCTAAGGATTTAGTATTATTTAAAGGTGTAGAAATTCCAAATGCTATAACCTCATCTGTGGTAACTGATACTAATGGTGTTGATACTATTAAGATTGTGAATAATGATGGAACTGACAGCAATTTAGGTCTTGTTTTAACTCCAAAATTCACTGATCCTACAAATAAAACCATAGATATAAGTGGTAGTGTTTCAAATAATAAAGCAGTTGGAAACTACATTACTAAATTTAAAGCGACTGATACTTTAGGTGCAGAAAGTTTATCTAATGCATTTAATGTTCGTGTTGTTGATGTAACTGTTAATGATCCAGATACTCCAATCGTAAAAGGATATAATGAACCTTTAACTGCTGACGATGTTAAAGCGAAATTGAATTTTGCTAAGGGAGATATTGGTGATGATGTGGTGGATTATGATGTTATAATTCCTGATACTGCTGCTACAAGTGGTAAAGATCAAATTGTTGCGGTAACTGTTAGAACTAAGGCTCCAGATACTGCTAGCCAAGATGTTAAAGATGGATTTATCCCTCATGAAAAACAAGTTAGTGTTAAAGTTAGCTTTAATACTTTAGCTGATGAAACAAATGTAACTGAACCTAATAGAGTTTTAATAGATGGAGAAACACCAACTACTCCAGAAGATAAAAACTTAATCATCAATGCTTTAAAAGAAGCTAATAAGAATAATGATAATACTTCTAAGTTCCCTGCAGATACCCAATTTACTGTTGCAGATAATGGTGAGGTTACTATAACTTACCCAGATAGTTCATCTGAAACAGTACCTGTTACATTTAAGCAAAAAGATTCAGTTAAATATAATCCTGCTGCTACTGTTGTTTTAATTGATTCAAATGATACTGTTGGAGGAAATCTTACTAACGAAGAAAAAGAAGCTATTAAAAATGCTGTAACTATTCCAGGTAATCCAAACGTTACTAAGGAAATTGAAGCAGATAAAGTAATTGAACAAAGAGATAATGGACCTGTTTTAGTAGTTAAAGTTACTTATGATGATGGAACTTTTGATGAAGTTGATGTTCCTGTTAAACAAAAAGATAAACTTAAATATCAACCAATTATTGAACAAGGAGAGGCTCCTATCAGTGTTGAAACAAATGTAGGTAGCGAAGTTCCTGAAGCTGATAAAACCAAAATCACTGACAAAGTTAATGTTTCTGATTTTGCTGATAAAGTGAAAAATAAAGAAGTAACTTCTAACATTAAAGAAGGACTAAACGGAACTAAGGTTGTTGATGTTACAGTTACTTACAAAGATGACACAAGTGATGTGGTGGAAGTTCCTGTTAAGTATGCAGATAGTGAAAAATATACACCATCTCTTATTGATAGCGATCCAATAATAACTTCTAAGGATCAAGTTGGTGAAACATTATCTGATGAAGATAAAATAAAAGTTATTAATAATGTCTTTGTTCCAGGAATTAATGGAAATGAAGCTCCAAGTTATGAACTTGATATTAAAGATCCTACAATAACTACTAATGATCAAGGAGAAGTAGGGGTTAATGTAACAGTTACTTATGAAGATGGAACTAGCGAAGATATTTTCGTTACTATCTCTAAAGATACTGATAAAGATGGATTTAGTGATAAAGAAGAAACAACAGCTGGTAGCGAAGTTAATAACCCTGCAAGTACCCCAGATGGCAAAACAACCGCAGGTGTTATTTTACTTGAAGTTCCTTTAACTGAAGTTATTGATACAAATAACTTAACACCAACAGAGAAGGCTGAAGTTGAAACAAACATTAGAAACAACAATAATTTACCTGATGGTACTATTATTGAAGTTTCAGATAATGGTAGAACTTTAATTACCTATCCAGATAATTCTGCTACTTTCTTAACACCTAATCAAACTATAACTGCTAAAGATACTGATAAAGATGGATTTAGTGATAAAGAAGAAACTGAAGCAGGAACAGATATCAACGATCCAACTAAGACTCCTCAAGGATTAACTACGGCAGATAGAATCCAAGATATACACTATGATGTAGTTATGGTTGATGATGTAAATAACTTAACAGATGAAGAAATTGAAGCTGTTAAAAAATCTATTGAAGAAAACAATAATTTCCCTATTGGAACTGTAATTGATGTTGCAAGAGATAGTAGTGTTACTATCACTTATCCAGATGGATCAGAAAGTTTAATTGATTCAGGAAATGTAGTGGCTTTAAAAGACACTGATGGAGATGGTTTTGCTGATAAAGAGGAAAAAGAAAAAAATAGTGATCCAAACGATCCTACAAGCATTCCTAATGGTGAAAAGATTGCTGATAGAATTAATCCTGTAATCAATCCTAAAGTTAGTGTTGTGGATACTGAAAATTTAACTCCACTTGAAAAAGAAGCTGTATCAGAAGCTATTAGAGTGAATAATCCTCTTCCGTCAGGAACTAATATTCAAGTTGATGAAAAAGGTAAGGTTACTATAACTTATCCAGATGGATCAAATGATGTGATTGAAGCAACCGATACTGTAGAATTAAAAGACACCGATGGAGACGGTTTTACCGATAAAGAAGAAATAAATGCAAATAGTAATCCAAATGATCCAGCGAGTGTTCCTAATGGTGAAAAGATTGCGGATAGAATTAATCCTTCAATTGAATTGGTTGAAGTTAAAGATACTGCTAAACTTACAGATTTAGAAAAACAAGAAGTTATTGATAGAATTCTTATTGAATATCCTAATATTATTAAATATGTATCAGTAGATGATAATGGTAAAACCACTATAACTTATCAAGATGATTCTGTTGACTATATGCAACCAGAAGAAACAACTAAGAAGATTGTAGCTGTTGCTCCTGGAAATTCTGATGTTTCAATTAATGATAAGGGCGATGTTGTGATTGTTCCGCCAGGAATTAATGTAACAGAACTTGATATAACTTATACACCAGAAGGAAGTGCTAATCCAATTACTGTAAAAGTTACTAAAGAAAATGGCACTTGGATTGTTCCAGATGGCTCTAATATTCAAGTAATTGATGGAAATATTGTGATTCCTGAAAGTGAAGTTAAAGATGGAACTGTTGTAACGGTAGTTGCTAAGAATGGGGATGTTGTATCTAGTGATGTTGGTTCAGTTGTGGTTCCAAGCAAAGATACTACTAATCCAAATGCTCCTCAAGATCCAACTGTAACAATTGGAGATAATGGAAATATCTTAGTTTCTATTCCAAGTGATGCTACAAGTGTTGAAATAACTTATACTAAGACAGGAGAAGAAAACCCTACTAAAGTAACTGTTGA